>DATHOT010000296.1:0-17155 GCA_035484655.1 Bryobacteraceae bacterium
GTTGAACGCAGCCGCGGGGGCAGACCGTTGAATCGTGGCCTGGTAGCCGAGAAAGAAGAAGAGCTTGTTTTTCCGGATCGGTCCTCCAAACGTCCCGCCAAACTGGTTTCGTTTCAGGTTGTCTCGCACCGGGGCGAAGAAGTCCCGCGCGTTGAAGTCCCCGTTCCGGATGAACTCGAATGCATCGCCGTGAAAGCTGTTGCCGCCGGACTTGGTGACGATGTTGACCGCGCCCGCCGAGTGCTGGCCATATTGAGCCGGCAAGGCACTGGTTTCCACTTTGAATTCCTGTATGGCATCCGGAAAAGGCGTCGGCAGGTTCAGATTGTTGAACGGATCGTTGTGCGATCCGCCATCCATCAAGTACGTCACTCCATTGAGCATTCCGCCGGATATGCTGACCAACGTCTCCCCCGGATAGTTCTTGGTGGAAACAAGAAGCCCGATGAGTGGGATTGTGCCATAAGCGGAGGTAATCGGAACCGCCCCTCCCGCCACCGTTATGAGCTGAGTGATGGCGCGCCCGTTGAGCGGCAAATCGACGACCTGCTGCTCATTGACCACCTGGCCAACACCGGTGCTGTGAGTCTCCACCATGGCCGCCGCGGCCTCGACCTGGATTTGTTCATTGACCGCGCCAACCTTCAACACAGGGTCGATGGAGGGCGCCGTGTCGACCTGCAGAACGATGCCGTTTTGAATATAAGTACTGAAGCCCGCCTTCTTGACCTCCAATCGGTAAGGCCCGATAGGAAGACTGGGCAGGGAGTAACTGCCGTTGGAGCCGCTTTGCGCGGACCTTGTCAGTCCCGTGTCGGTTTGCGTAACTGTGATCTCGGCTCCGGGCACAGCCAGTCCGCTTGAGTCCTGAACTGTTCCTGTGATCTGAGAAACGGACTGTGCAAAAAGTCCGACGCACGCCAGTGCATGAACGAACAACGCAGTCGTAATGCGACTCATAAAACCTCCTTGGGGCGTGCAGGACTCTATCATCAGCGCCCGGAGGTGTCAAAGGGGCCCCACTTTTACGTACTCTTTATCCGATGCATGAACTCGAATGGCCCTGGTCGATATCCGTTTTGTTGGTTGGGGCATTTCAACGGAATGTGCATTTCACGAATGGGAGTATCTCGCAGAACAGGCCGCACTGTGGCCCTTTTCCAGCCCTTTGAAATCTGTGATAAAAAAGGAACGTTCTCGAATCGGATATCTGTAACCTTTGGATCGAGCATCCATTGCCATTCACGAAGCGTTTCCTTTCCGCGAGTGCCGTTGTGGTGGCGATCGCTTTTCCTGCAATTCTCGAAACCAGAGCTCTCGGACAGACTTCCGCAGGAATATCGGCGGCTGAAACCGCGATCTCCAGAGGCGCGCGAGTGGAAGATCCACGTCGGGCGATGGTGACCACGTACTGCGTCACCTGCCACAATGCGCGTCTGAAGACTGGTGGCCTTGCCTTGGACGGACTGGACCTTGAGGCCCCGGCGAATGACGCACAGATCTGGGAAAAGGCGCTGCGCAAGCTGCGTGGACATCAGATGCCGCCGCCAGGCAGTCCACAACCGGCGCAAAAGGATGTTGATTCGTTTGTTGTCTGGATGGAGAACACTCTCGACACTCGTGCCAAAGGTCCAAAGACAGGCTACGTCCCGATCCAGCGCTTGAACCGCACCGAGTACGCCGCGACAGTGAAGGCGTTAGTGGGCGTGGACGTGAATGCGAAGGAAGTTCTGCCCCAGGACATCCAGGTGGAGGGCTTCGACAATATTGCAGCCGCCCTGAGCGTGTCTCCCGCGTTCCTTGATCAGTACGTGACCGCGGCGCGGCATGTAGCGCGACTGGCGGTCGGCAATCCCAACCCGCGCGTTTCAAGCGTGAAGTACGCGATCGAGGCCAACCAGAATCCCGATACTCCGCTTCCTCCTGGCACTCGCGGCGGCATCAGGTTCCAACACAACTTCCCGGCCGACGGCGAGTATCGCATCACCATTAACGACCTTGCAGTGGGCCCGTACTCAGCGGCTCTTGAAAATGCGAGCACGCTCGTCATCACGATCGATGGCCATATTGTGTTTCACAAACCGGTCGGCGGGCTGGCGGATCTGGCTCTCGCGGATCGCACAGCGGGGACCGGCCGTAAGCAAATCATGGACCGCTTCACGAAGATTCCCGTGCAGGTCGAAGCCGGTGTACGCGACGTCGTCGTGGCATTCATCGACCGTTCCCACGTAGCGTCGGACGAGATTCTCGAGAAACTGCAAGGCTACGGCGGCTTGACTGGCAGCCAGGCCCCCTTGGATCGGATGCCGCATCTCCGCGACGGCGTTGAGGTCGCTGGACCGTTCAACCCCACTGGCGTCTCGAGAACGCCCAGCCGAGCCCTCATCTTCATTTGCAGTCCCAAAACGCCGGAACAAGAGTCCGCCTGTGCGAGACAGATTACGGAAAACCTGGCGAGACGCGCATTCCGGCGGCCGGTGACAGCGGAAGAGATGAAGCGCCTTATGCCGTTCTATGAAGCAGGAAGGCGGGATGGCGGAACATTCGACCAGGGAATCGAGCAGGTCGTGGCCGCGGTTCTGGTTAGCCCCCAATTCCTCTATCGCTCGATCCGGGGGCGGCAGGGTACCGCGCCGGACACCGAGTTCGTTCTCACGGATCTGGAGCTCGCTTCGCGGCTTTCCTTTTTCCTGTGGAACACCGGCCCCGACAATGAACTCCTGACGCTCGCAGCGGCGAATGGGTTGACGCGACCCGGAGCATTGGAAAATCAGGTGAAGCGCATGCTGGCTGACCCCAAAGCCTCCAGCCTGGTCACCAGTTTCGCCATGAAATGGCTGAACCTCACCAATCTCGATCAAGTCATCCCCGATCCGGCGTTGTTCCCCGGATTCAACGAGCAACTGCGCCGCGATTTTTCGGTGGAAGCGGAAGCCTTCATCGGCGACCTCTTTTCGAATGACCGGAGTGTTCTGGAACTCCTGGCCGGCGACTATACGTTCCTGAATGAGCGCCTGGCTCGCCACTATGGCATTTCCGGCGTCACGGGGACTCAATTCCGGAAGGTCCAACTGGCCGAGAAGGAGCGTTGGGGCCTGCTGGGCAAGGGTGCCATGCTGCTGCGGACTTCGTACGGCGATCGCACTTCTCCGGTGCTGCGTGGAGCCTGGGTTCTGGACAAGCTCAATGGCACGCCGCCGACGCCTCCCCCGCCGGATACCGCAACCGACCTCTCACAAAAGGCCGGCGAGCAGCCGAAAACGGTCCGGGCGAGGCTGGAACAACATCGCGACAAGGCCAGCTGCCGGATGTGCCACGGTGTGATCGATCCGACGGGTTTGGCGCTGGAGAATTTCGATGCGACCGGACAGTGGCGGACGACCGACAGGCAGGCGAACGCTCCGATCGATGCGAGCACAGTGCTGCCGAGCGGAGTCCCGATCCATGGTGTCGTGGAACTAAGGACGCAACTGGTCAACCACCCCGAAACGTTCGCGCGCACCGTGACGGAGAGATTGATGATGTACGCGGTCAACCGCCAGCTGGAATACTTCGATATGCCTCAGGTTCGCGCAATTGTGCGTGGCGCCGAGAAAGACGATTACCAACTGTCTTCGCTCATCCGGGGAATCGTCAATAGCGACACTTTCCGCAGGCAGGGCGCTGCAGGCAGGTAAAATGACCCTGGGTTCGGGAGATAACATGTTCATCACAAAGAAACACATTCCCCGCAGAGCGATGCTGAGAGCTGCCGGTGTGGCATTGGGGCTGCCGTTTCTGGATGCAATGGTGCCCGCCTCCACGGCTTTTGCCCAGACCGCCGCGGTGCCAAGGCTGCGCACGGGCTTCTTTTATCTTCCCCATGGCGCGATCATGTCGAACACGAAGTATGGTCCGGCGGCGGACAAGTGGACACCATCCGGGGCCGGCGGCAATTTCCAGCTCAGCCCGATCCTGTCGTCGCTGGAGCCGTACAAGAAGTATGTTTCGTCTTTTGGCAATCTGGAAAACGCCGCCACCGCGGGTTCGGTACATTCGTTCACGCCGGCCACATGGCTCAGCGCTACGCGCCCGGATACCGGCAGCGCCCGCGCACACATGGCCACGACTCTCGATCAGGTGATCGCCAAAGTCATCAGCCAGGACACGCCTCTGCCATCGCTCGAAGTCTCCTCGGAAACCATTGTTCAGTCCGCGGCGGGCGGCGGCGGCTCTTACTCGACTTTGTCATTCCGCGATGCGGAATCGCCCCTCCCGATGGAGTCCAATCCGCGAAAGGTTTTCCTGCAGTTGTTCGGCGAGGGCGACACGCCGCAGGAGCGCGCATCGATCAGCCGTGAAACCGGCAGCCTCCTCGACCTGATCCTTGACGGCACAAAGAGCCTGCAACGCGACCTCGGCGCCAATGACAAGGGCCTTCTCGACGGCTATCTCGACAGCGTACGCGAAATCGAGCGGCGTACGCAAAAAGCAGGCGCCAAAGATCTCTCCGCCTTCACCATTCCTGAAGCTCCCGTCGGCGAACTGGATTCCTTCCCCGAACAGGTGAAGCTGATGTTCGACCTCCTTGCGCTGGCTTATCAGGCCGACCTCACGCGTGTGGCTTCCTACATTATGGCCGCGGAAGGCACGAACCGGACTTACAACCACATTGGCGTTCCGGATTCCTTCCACCCCGTATCGCACCACGCCAACGATCTCGAGCGAATCGCCAAACTGGTCAAAATCCAGACCTGGCATGTCGAACAGTTCGCGGCGTTTCTTGCCAAACTGGCGGGGACGCCGGATGGCCAGGGAACGCTGCTCGATCATTCGATCTTCATGTATGGGTCGAACATGAGCAACAGCGATCTGCACAACAACTATCCCGAGCCAAACATCGTGGTGGGTGGCGGCGCCGGCAGGATGAAGCTCGGCGGCCAGCACATTGTGCTGCCGGAGCGTACGCCGATCGCGAACCTTCACTTGACTCTGCTTCAAAAGGTAGGGGTGGATCGCGACAAGTTCGGCGACAGCACAGGCACGATTACGGGTGTCTAGTCTAGCAGCCCGTGGCAGAAGCCGCTGCTTCGCAATCGCGGCTCTATAACGCGTTGCATCTACTGAGCCGCGCGCGCAAGCAAGCGGTATCTTCGGCGTTCTGCCACAGGCTGCCAGGTGACGTCGGTTTCCTCCTGGAGAATTTCCAGGGCCGTGTCTTGCCAAGGCAGCCTGGTCCATCGTTTGTCGGCGATACGCTCCTTGGAATGACAATCTGCAGATAACTTCGACGAGATCCTTACCCGAGCCCTGCGGCAACGACTGAGCCGGGGCGCACAGGACCATTGTCAGTAAGGCCCAGTACGGATCGTAGCGATTTCAGACCCATAGCTATCCCTCCTGCGCCAACATGCGGCGTCCTACTTTCATTGATACACAGAATTCGCGGGATTCGAGTACTGGCCCCACCGCACCGGCCTGTTTAACTTGCTCCTGCTCGTTTGTTATAGGTCGTGGTGTAAGTCTCTATTGTCAAAGCCTTGTCAAACAAGGCGCTTGACTCCAGCTGTTCAGGCTGTCATACTCCGCCAAACCAAGCTCGACAGCGGGTCGCCGCGGAAAGAAGAGGCCTCGTAGCATGAAGTCTTTCGTGAATGCGTTATGGGCGATCTCGGTTACAAGCGCTGGACTCCTGGCTCAAACTGTTTCGATTAACGGAATAGTTAAAGATGCCAGCGGCCTGACTGTGCCGGGCGCCGAGGTCACCGTTACCCAGACCGAGACCGGATTTACCCGGACGGCTCAAAGCGCGAGCGACGGCGCCTACCTGCTGCCAACCCTTCCCATCGGGCCGTACCGGCTGGAGGTCAAAAAGGCCGGCTTCGCGGCTTATATTCAAAATGGCATCGTACTACAGGTCGACACCAACCCCGCAATCGATGTCGCACTGAAGGTCGGCTCGGTGAGTGAACAAGTGAGCGTGGAAGCGGCCGCGGCGATGGTCGAGACACAGAGCACGGGCGTCGGACAGGTGATCAATTCTCAACAGGTGGTGGACCTGCCCCTCAATGGGCGTGACGCAACCCAGTTGATTTTCCTCTCGGGAGCGTCCACGACCGGACCCAATGGCCAGATCAACACCACCAAGAATTACCAAAACGAAACGATCATCGCCCTGGCTGGCCCGGGGGTCGCCGGCGTATCGTACATGCTTGACGGCGGCACGTATAACGATCCGTTCAATTCTCTGAACCTCCCCTTCCCATTCCCGGACGCTCTGCAGGAGTTCAAAGTGGAGACCAGCGCTCTGCCGGCTCAGTACGGATATCATTCCGCGGGTGCCGTCAATGCGGTGACAAAAAGCGGCACAAACGAATTTCACGGCGACGCCTTCGAGTTTGTTCGTAACACGATCTTCAATGGCCGGGATTATCTGGCGACGGTAGGAGACGGTGTCAAGCGCAACCAGTTCGGTGGAACGATCGGGGGGCCGATCAAGAAGAACAAGCTGTTTTTCTTCGCGGGCTATCAACAGACAATGCTGCGCTCAGCGCCGGCAAACTCGGTCGCTTTTCTGCCAACGCAGGCTATGCTCGCGGGCAACTTTACGGTCGCCGCTTCTCCGCTCTGCAACTCCAACCGGCAGATAACCCTCAAGGCGCCTTTTGTTAACAATATAGTGGCTTCCTCGTTACTCAATGCATCTGCATTGAAGATGATGACCACCTACTTCCCCACGCCGCCCGATCAGAGTTGCGGCAGGATCACTTACACCGCCGTCAGCGATAACCAGGAGTATGCGGGAGTCGCCAAAGGCGACTATCGGTTAAACGAGAAGCACTCGATTTTTGGCCGGTACAATGCCGCGCACGAATTCTCGCCTCCATCGCAGGGCCTGGCGCCTGCCACTCCGCAAACCATCCTCTCATCGGTCGTTGCGGCCGGTACCGACGATTTGGTTCAATCCGGTGTTATCGGCGATACCTATATCTTCGGGCCGACTACAATCAACTCCTTCCACGTGGCCATCAATAGAACCGCGATTCGAAAACAAGTATCGCCGCAATTCCAGCCGGCGGACATCGGAGTCAATGTAACGGACCTGGAACCCAACGGTTTCTACACCAACGTTACCAATTACTTCTCGAATGGCGGACTCGCCACCACCGGTTCGTTCATCACCACTCACCAGGTCGCCGACGATTTCAGCTTGATCCGGGGTACGCATCAACTCGCATTCGGCGCGAACTTTATTCGCGTGGCACAGGATGGCCACTACGCTACGTATTCCAGCGGTTTCTTCACATTCAACGGGCAAACGACCGGCATGGCCCCGGCCGACTTCCTCCTGGGCGATGCCTCCTCATTCACGCAGAATAATCTCCAGCTTGACCAGGAGCGCCATACCTATATCGGAGTGTATGCGCAGGACAGCTGGAAGATCAGGCCCAATCTGTCACTGAACTACGGCCTCCGTTGGGAGCCTTTCATCGATCCACAGATGACATCCGGCTATGTCAGCCATTTCGATATGGCGTCCTTTCTCGCTAACGTGCACTCCACGGTGTACCCCAACGGTCCTGCCGGCACCTTCTTTCCGGGCGACTCTCAATTCAACACGAACCAAAGGCCGGCTTACATAGACTGGAAATCTGTGGCGCCGCGGATTGGCATGGTCTGGGATCCCAAAGGAGACGGGAAGATGACGATTCGCGCCTCATGGGGAATGTTTTACGATCGGCCATTTACCATCCAGTTCTATGCTTATGCGACGGGACCACCGGCCGGAGGGGGAATCACCATAACGCAAC
Source organism: Bryobacteraceae bacterium (assembly GCA_035484655.1). Lineage (GTDB taxonomy): Bacteria > Acidobacteriota > Terriglobia > Bryobacterales > Bryobacteraceae > Palsa-89. The sequence continues at coordinate 7,791 of DATHOT010000296.1, forward strand.
CGCCAGGAGGGTATACGAATCCCTGGCTGGGCTTTCCCGGCGGGAATCCCTATCCATTGAATCTGACCTCTAACTATGTGTTTCCCAATTCGGGAACGTACATCACCTCTCCCTTGCACATTCACCCTACCTACGTGGAGCAGTGGAACCTGACTCTTCAAAGACAGTTGGGGACAAATTGGCTGGTGTCGGCGAGCTACATCGGAAGCGACGCGGTTCACCTGTGGGATTCCCAGGCGTTGGATCCGGCGCCCTTCATTCCGGGAAACTGCGCGGCCGGCCAGTACGGCCTCACGGCGCCAGGTCCCTGTTCCACGGCAGGAAACGTAGCCGCGCGCCGCGTTTTGACGCTGCTGAATCCTTCTCAAGGACCATACTACGGTGCCGTATCGGTGATCGACGACGGCGGGACTGGCAGCTATAATGCCATGTTACTTTCCGTTAACCACCGCCTGTCGAGCCATTTCAGCGTGCTGGGCAACTGGACGTGGGCGCATTGCATAGCCGATCCCATCTCGCAGTACCTTGGAGGCTCCTACTCCCTTGCCTCCGACAGGCGCTTTGACCGCGGAAATTGCGTTAGTGGCGAAGACCAGCGCCACAACATCAATTTCTCCGTAGTCGTCGATTCGCCCAGGTACTCGCAAAGGCTCGTACAGGCGATCGCCGGAGATTGGAGGCTCACGACTGCTGTGACTATCCGAACTGGCGCTGCCATCAACGTTACAACCGGCATCAGTGAAAACCTGACCGGCTTGGGTGGAGACCGGCCGAATCAGGTGCTTGCGAATCCCTATTGTGCCCAAAAAAGCGTGAGTTGCTGGCTTAACCCGGCGGCCTTCGCCTACCCGGCCACGGGGACTTACGGTAACGTCGGTGTGGACGACGTGTACGGGCCAGGCTATTTCGGCATTAACATGGCTTTGATCAGAGATTTCGTCGTCCGTGAACGGCACAAAATAGAGATTCGGGGGGAAGCGTTCAACCTTGAGAACCGGATCAATCTGGGCACACCGGTGGTGACGCTGAACAGCTCCACCTTCGGCCAGATCAATGCGGAGCCGGCTGGGAACGGCGCGGTTGCCGCCCAGGGTTACGGCCCGAGGATTATGCAATTCGCGATCAAATATCTGTTCTAGTCGGATCGGACGTCGGGCGTTTTACCGCAACCGACCGCGATCCACTGGACCTGAATTTGAAGAACTCTCCGGCGCCGACTTACTTCGCCGCCGCCGGATAATGATTCGGAAATGCCGGTCGGCGGAGCTTGAGCGGCGGATTCTTCTTCAGTTCCTCCATCACAACCTCCACGGCCTTCTCCAACTGAGGATCGTGGCCGGTTCGTACCAGCGCCGGATCCTGCACCACTTCTATATCCGGCGCCACGCCGATATTCTCCACTTCCCACTCGCCCGTGATCGGGTTGTAAATCCCCGAGCTCGGCGCTGCCACGAAGCCGCCGTCCATCAGCGGCGGCGCTCCGTTCGCCCCCACCAGACCGCCCCAGGTACGGGTGCCGATCAGCTTGCCGACACCGGCGCGTTTGAAGTACCACGGCATCGCGTCGCCGCCCGATCCCGCGCGTTCGTTAATCAGCATCACCTTCGGTCCGAAAATTCCCTGTGGCTGCAGCAGAGGGTCGCCCACGCGATTCGATGCCGCGCTCAGGGGCTTACGGCTCAAAATCTCGGCGATATCGGTTGCCAGCAGGCCGCCGCCGTTGAAGCGCTCATCCACGATAGCTGCATCCTTGCCAATCTGCGCATAGAAGTAGCGGTTGAACGAGGTCAGACCGCCGTTCGCGGTATCGGGCATATAGATGTACGCAACTTTGCCACCGCTTAGCTGATCCACTTTGCGGCGGTTTTCCTCAATCCACGCCAGGTTCCGCAGGCCTGTTTCGTCAGGCACCGGAACCACGGTTACTTCGCGCGCACCCGCACCCGATGCATCTGTTCCGACTTTCAGCACTACGGATTTGCCGGCCAGTGCTTCGAAGAAACTATAAACGTTGGCGGGCGGACGCACTTCGCGTCCGTTTACCTCGAGCAGATACTCGCCCGCTTTTACGTTCACGCCCGGCTGTGTAAGCGGCGCCTGCATCTGAGGGTTCCAGTTTTCACCGCTGTAGACGCGCGCGAAGCGATAGCGGCCATTGGCCACTTCGTAGTCGCATCCGAGGAGGCCGGTCTGCACGCGCTTCACCTCCGGCGTATCGCCGCCGCCCGTGCCCATATGGCTCACCTCCATGTTGCCCAGCATCTCCGTGAACAGATAGGTCAGATCGCTCCGCGAAGCGATGCCGTTCAGGTAAGGCTCGTACTTCTTCTCGGCCGCCTTAACGTCCAGGCCGTGGATGTTGCGGTCGTAGAACCAATCGCGCTCGATGCGCCAGGCTTCCCGATACATCTGTCTCCATTCCTGCACCGGGTCCACCTGGACCTGGATATCGCTGGTTTTCAGCGTGCCCTGACTATTCCCGCCGCCCGCTGGCGGCGGAGCCGGGGGAGCGGCGCCTTGTCCATTGGCCGGCGGCCGCAGCGCTGCGATGATCCAGTTGTCGCCCTGCCGGTAGAGCGCCTTCTCGCCGCCGAAGGACATCTGAAAGCCAGTCACTCCGCTCAGCGCCACATCACTCTTCCGGGTCTTGAAATCATACCGATGTATAGTCAGCCCGGCCGGACCGACGGCATTTTCCGCAGGCGCCGGCACTTCGATCGCGAGCAGAGTGCCGGCCTTCCCCACCTGCAGGGCCATATACCGTCGCGGCGGCATGGGCACGGAGAGAATGCGCTGATCGATGCCGTCCAGATCAACCTTGATGTCTTTGACCTGCGGAGCCTCGGCCTTCGGTTTGGCGTCATCGGAAGGTTTGTCGGCCGCCTGCGCGCCGGACTTTGTGCCCCCGCCTTTCCCGTCACCCTTTGCATCGCCTGCGGCTTCACTTTTCTCTTCGGCAGCCTTCTCCTCGTCACTTTCAGGAGCAAACGGCGAAGGCTGCGTCTTATCCAGCACGGCGAGGTAAATCGAGCTTGTAGCCGTCGCTGCCACCGCGTGAATATCCAGTCCCAGGCTCTCTCCGGAATTCGTGCTGGCTGTGAAAAAGAGATACTTGCCATCTTTGTCGAACACCGGGTTGGTGGCATCGCTCAAGCCATCGGTCACCTGGGTGGATTTTTCATCCATCAGCGAATACAGATGAATGGCGCTCAGTTCGTTCGGCAGCACCTTGGAATAAGCCAGCCATTTGCTGTCTGGCGACCATTCGCCGCTGATGTCGCCGGCGCGCATCTGGTACGTGTCCTTTGCTACTTCCACCTGTTTGCCGGTTTCGATATCCACGTACCACAGCTTCTGAAAACTGTCGATCAGCGCTACCTTTTTGCTGTCCGGCGAGAATCTGGGCAAGCGGTAGAATCCCGGCTTCAGCGCGATTTTCTTCACCTCGCCCGAACCGTTCTGTGGATGCACGTGCAGCGCGTATTCACCGGATTCATCAGACAGGTATGCGACGAACCGTCCATCCGGCGACCATTGCGGGTCACGTTCCATCACGCCTGGCGAATTGGTGATGTCGCGGGCATCGCCCTTCTCGGCCGGCACCGTGATCACTTCGCCGCGGGCGGTGAACACAGCGCGGGCGCCGTTCGGCGAGATCGCCGGGGAGCTCAAGGTGCGGCCCACGTTGACGAACTTCGCGCGGAGCTCAGTGAAATCGCCCTGCACCCGTATGGGGACCGCCCTGGTCTTCCCGGTCTTCAGATCGTAGAGTGAAATGCCGCCGAACTGTTCGTACACAATCGCATCCGGCCCGAGCGAGGCGGACTTCAGATCGAGCCCTTTGTTGGGAATTGCCTCCTTCACTGCCTTCGTCCTGGTTTCGTAATAGAAAAGCGTTGCCGGACCATTGCGGTCGGAAAGGAAGTAAATGCGATCGCCTGCCCATATGGGGTTGAAGTCGTTGGAATTGATGCGCGGCACTGGCGTTACGCTGCTGTCGGAGAGTCGCGCCAGCCAGACGCGGGAGGTCGCGCCGCCCCGGTAGTCCTTCCACATCCCGAATGACCGCAGGACGGGTTCGTAGGCGATCGACTGGCCGTCGGCCGACATCGATGCTCCATATCCGGTAGGCAGAGGAAGCTTTTCTTCCACTCCTCCATCGGCGGGAACGGTAAACATCTCGGCATAGCGCGAATAGGCCGACCGAATGGAGGCAAAAATGATGTTCTTTCCGTCCGCAGTCCATCCCAGCACACGATCCGGGGCCGGATGCCAGGTGAGCCGCTTCGGCACACCGCCCGAGGCAGGCATCACGAACACATCGACATTGCCGTCATATTCGCCGGTGAAGGCGATGCGGGAGCCATCCGGCGAAAATGCCGGGTCGGTTTCGTTGCCGGCCCCGCTGGTGAGTCTCACCGCGTCGCCGCCATCGCGCGGCACCGTCCAAAGATCGCCCGCATACGCAAATACGATGTGAGTCCGGTTGAGTGTTGGCTTTTGCAGGAGCAGTGGTTCAGCTCCAGCACAGAGGGCGGCTGCAGACAGGATGGCAATAATCAGGCGCACACTTCCTCCTTGTCACCGATTGATTCAGAATACAAGGAAAAGCCACCAACTGGCTGCAGTCTTCTTGAACGGGATCCGGCAACCCGTGACCACTTCAAGCCGTTTGGACGTCTATCGCCAAATCAGCCCGGACGGCCCAAATTCCAGATGGCGCATCGAACGACCGCACTGTCCGGGAATTAATTGGACAGAATGAGATGGTACACGCGACGCGAGTCGCGTTCGCCGTTCGCCGGGAAAACGCGGCTTACGCCGCGTGCACTTTTGGAACCGGGTGTCCAGTTATTTCCTGGACCCTGGACCAGCGGGGCTTCGCCCCAGCCCAAAGAGCATGAATAAAAGGCGAATAAAACTGGACTCATTTGCAACAAGGTTTGTGCCCTCAAGGAGCCCGGCATGCCGAACGACTCACATCCTTCTGCTCAGCAAGAGATCCTCGCGTTGCCGGAGCTTACGAAAGGAGAGCTCGTCGATGCCCCCAAAGATTTCTGGCGGTGTGGTACACCGAGTCCCCGCAGAGTGGAAAACAGCACTTACATCCGACCTGCAAGTGTTAACAGCATGGGCGGATATTACACCGCTCGCACGCAACGAGTGGGGCTGTTCAAGTCTTAATGATGGGAAACGACGCCCCTGTTGTTGGCCCGGATGCGCCCACCGCTGATTCCACCGCAACCGGGTTTTTTTCCGCTTCCGCCCTCGTCTCAGGCGAGTTGATATAAACTTACCCTGAAAATCGTCAGCGAAGACGATATGAACATCCGCAAACTCCTCGATTGGCGCAAACTTCTCATCTATTCGCATCGTTGGATGGGCATCGGCATCATTCTGATGTTCCTGGTTTGGACGCTCTCAGGCGTGGTCCTCATGTATTACGGCCACCCACAAATCACTACCGGAGAGCGCCTGCTTCGACTCGCGCCCATCGACTTTTCGACCGCAACCGTGACGCCGGCTCAGGCGGCATCGAAGGTGGGCATCAAACCTTCGCGCGTGCGATTGTCCATGTATGCAGGCCGGCCCGTGTACCGGCTCACCAGGAACAGCATCGGCAACTGGTTCACGGTTTATGCCGACACCGGTGAAATCCTTCCCCCTATGGGCCGGGAGCAGGCCCTGAAGTGGATGAAGCAATTCGCTCCCGAGTATGCGTCCACCATGTCGTACGACGCCCGGCTGGAGAGCCCCGATGAGTTCACGAGAATCCCCACACTGGCCGGGTACCTTCCGTTGCATCGCATTGCCATGAACGATGCGGCGGCAACCGAGTATTACATCTCCGAAAAGAGCAACGACATCGTTCAGAAAACGGACCGGCGCGGCCGCATTCTCGCCATTTCCGGCTACCTTCTCCATAACTTGTTCTTCTTTCGCCAGCGCATCTGGTGGACGCCCTTGCTGGATTTCATCGCCTGGACCGCCATGCTCATGGCGATGACCGGCATCGTCCTCGGAATCTGGCGCGTGTCACTCAAGCCGCGATTCCGTCACAAAGGAACTCTGTCGTACACACCCTACTCTGATTGGATGAAGTGGCATCACTATGCCGGCCTCGCCTTTGGCTTGTTTTCGATCTCCTGGATTCTTAGCGGGATGATCCCGATCACCACGTTCCCGATTCCCGGGTGGTCCCAGGTGGCGAAGCGCGTCGAAAGCAACGGCGAGGGTTTCATCATCGGCACCCCCACCGTTTCTCCAGCATCAACGATGACGAAGGACATGTCGCGCGCCATCACAGGTGGCCCGCTGAACCTGCAACCCCTCCAGATTGAAAACCTGCGGAAGGCAATCGGGCAAATCCAGGAAAGGTTCGCTCCGAAGGAAGTGGAACTCATACAGTTCAGAAGCGAGCCCTGGTTTCTCGCCTATCAGCCCCCTGCAACCAGGGAACAGGCCGAACACTGGACCACGAACAACGCGATCAACATGGTTAATCTCGCGCAGGATAATCCGCACCTGTTCGTCTCCATCCGCCATCCTGAGAACGGCGTGACGACGTCGTTCAGCAATGAGGTGATGGAACAAGCGTCCCGGGAAGCTATGCCGAATGTTCCCATCATCCGTAGCGAATGGTTGACCCGCTACGACAATTACTATCACCAGACGACCACGTCATTCGAGCTGGGCCGGCACAAGCCTGCTTATGTGTTGCCTGTCCTGCGCGTACGCTACAACGACGAGAACCAGACCTGGTTGTATTTCACGCCGTCCCTGGCCCAGATGGTAAAGTTCGACAAACGCGATCGCGCTAACCGATGGCTCTATTACGGTCTGCACGTGATGGACTGGCCTGGTCTGTTCCAACGCCGGCCGTTGTGGGACATCGTCACGATTGCATTGCTGGCAGGTCTCGGGACGATAAGCGTCACGACAATGTTACCGGCCTTCCGCAGGCTGAAGCGACACGCTGTACATGGCTGGAAATGGGTGTTCCAGGCGAAAAAAACGTCAACAACGCGAAGTCCGGGCTGGGCCATCCCCAACCGCGACCGCACTACCGGGGATTAGCCGAGCCTACGGAATTGCGAGACAGGCAGAGGCCGCAGATCCTCCTGGACGTGCACGGGATACCCACTCGGGAGTAACATAAACCGGAGGAATCAACTATGCGAACCCATCTGTTTCGGCTCGGCCTGACAATCCTGATGGCTGCACCTCTCACGTGTGCAGCGAACCTCAAGCTCATTTTGAAAGGAACGGGGGTGATTCGCGGCGGCTCGGCAACTTCGGAGGCGGGTTACCAGACCCAGCAAGGCCCGGCTATGGATGCGCACTTCATCAAACAGGCCAGCGGCAACAACAGCGCGGCGCGAGTCCCATCCGCGTTCGTTCCCCGTCCCTCCGCCGCGGCCATCACCGGACCGGGCGCCAATTTTTCCGGTTTTAATGGCATGACCCATCTCGACCAACGTTTGGCTGGTGGCGGCAATCAGTTCAGCCTTGAGCCGCCCGATCAAGGACTAAGTATCGGCAACGGGTTTGTCGTCGAGGCTGTAAACCTGGCAGTGTCGGTCTACTCGACGTCAGGCACACCCCTGGGAATCGCCGCGCTGAACGGCTTCCTTGGCCTCAAGCCTGCCATCGATCGCTCCAGCACCCCGCCCGTCTATGGTCCGTTTACCAGCGATCCGCGAGTTTACTACGACGCGCCCACAGGCCATTGGTTTCTTTCCGTGCTGGAGATCGACACCGACCCGTCGACGGGCGCCCTCCTCGGCCATTCAGCCATCTACCTGGCAGTGAGTCAGTCGAGCGATCCGACGGGAATCTGGAACATCTATTCCTTCGACACGACAGATAACGGGAATCCCGGCTGCCCCTGCTTAGGCGACCAACCGCTCATCGGCGCGGACCTCAACGGCTTCTACGTCACGACCAACGAATTCTCGATTCTCGGGCCGGAATTCAACGGAGCACAGATTTACGCCATCTCGAAGACGGCGCTGGAGAATAACACGTCGCCGGTGGCGATCCACATTCCCGGCGGTCCGCTCGCCGAGAATATCAGTTACTCCGTGCAACCGGCGACCACGCCACCAAACGGAACTTACGAGTCGGCCAACGGCGGGACCGAATACTTCATGAGCGCGCTTGATTTCACGGGCACTCTGGACAACCGCGTCGCCGTCTGGGCGCTCACCAATACCTCATCACTCAATACCGCTTCGCCGAGTCTCACGCTATCGAAAGTCGTGATTCCAAGCGAGGTGTATGGCCTCGCGCCGGCCTCGCAACAAAAGCCGGGACCGCTGCCGCTGGCGGATCTGCTGAAGCAGAAGAACAATCCACTCGGCGTCACCTCCAACGAGCACCTGGAATTGATCGACAGCGATGATGATCGCATGCAGCAAGCGGTCTTTGCGGCCGGATCACTCTGGACTTCGCTCGGTACTGTCGTAAAGCCCCCGAACGGTCCGGCGCGTGCCGGGGCGGCGTGGTTCATTGTGACGCCATCCTGGAGCGGGGGCGCCTTGACCGCAACTGTGACAAAGCAGGGCTATCTGGCGGCGAACCAGGAAAGCGTTACTTATCCCTCCATTGGCGTTAATGCGGCTGGGAAGGGCATTATGACTTTCACGCTTGTAGGCCCGGACTACTACCCCAGCGCGGCCTACGCCACGATTGACTCAGTGAACGGCGTGGGTGCAATTCAGATCGCCGCCAACGGTGCAGTGCCCGATGACGGCTTCACGGGATATGGCGCTTTCGGCGGCCGAGTCGCACGATGGGGTGATTACACCGCGGCGGTAGCTGATTCCGACGGCTCGATCTGGATCGCCGCAGAGTATATTCCCGGCGGCCCGCGGACCATTCTGGCGAACTGGGGAACCTTTGTGGGCAGGATCGTCCCCTGATCGCCCGGGAAGTTCAGGGCACGACTTCACGGAGCCCGGTCACGTAGCTCTATCGTAGAATGCCTGGCAGCCCGTGGCAGAAGCTGCTCCTTCGCAATCGCGGCTCTATAACGCGTTGCATCTACTGAGCCGCGCGCGCAAGCAAGCGGTATCTTCGGCGTTCTGCCAAGGGCTGCTAGCTATGCGGATATTGCGCGGCTTAGGCAGTAGCTGCTCCTTCGCAATCGCGGCTCTATAACGCGTTGCATCTACTGAGCCGCGCGCGCAAGCAAGCGGTATCTTCGGCGTTCTGCCACGGCTGCTAGCCATGCGGATATTGCGCGGCTTAGGCAGTAGCTGTTCCGGTCGCTGGATCTGGTTGTGACGGAGTTTGGGCGAACTTCCGGATCGCAGGTGCATCGTCGACCGAGTACACAGTGTAGTGATCGTAGTCCGGATATG
>DATHOT010000297.1:0-63293 GCA_035484655.1 Bryobacteraceae bacterium
GCGGGTGGACGATCTGGATCAGGCCGTGGTCGCTGGTCCGTTCCGTTGGGCAAATCGTCCGGAGGTGTCGATTCTAGCGTGGAAAACGAATGCCGAGCGCGACCTTCTGGAAGCCGAATGCCGGTACGCCGGCTTCACCCATCGCCGCCGGGTGGAGTTTCAAAAACCCGATGTCATTGTCGTTGTCGACGAGGTCGAGGGACCGCCTGGCGATCACGATGTAGAACAGCTCTGGCACCTGGGTTCGCCGAACGCGAGATCACAACTTGTACTGCCTGAAGGCGCGGAGATCATCGAGAGCTTGAGATCGACTGTCTTCGGAGAAAAGCATCCGGTGCCTTTGGTACGGATGCGCAGGCGGGGTGCCTTGCCGATTCGGATGGAAGCCAGGATTCAGATCCAGCCACGCACAAAGTAGTACGCGATCTTGCTAGTCTCGGTGCACAAGCCCAAGAACACCGGCCAGCGATTCGCCCGCGATGTGCTCTGCTTGAGCGCGTCGGGAAAAGGACGGGGCTGGACATCGATTCCCGCCTTGCGAAAAGTCCGGTAGGCGCGAAACATATGGTAGTCGCTGGTGAGCAGCACCTTTTTCCCTCCGAGCTGCTCCAGCAGCGCTTTGGACTTCACGGCGTTCTCATGCGTGCTGTGGGATTCGGTTTCAATCCGAACGGCGGCGGCGGGAACGCCCTGAGCGATCATGAAATCGCGCATTTGCTCGGCCACTGAAGCTTGACTCGTGTTGCTTCCGCCGCACACAACGACGTTCAAAAAGCCGCCTTGTTTCCATACCAGCGCCGCATACACACTGCGCAAATAAGATGAGTACCCGATCGTGTTGTCGATGGCATCGGCTCCCGGTACGATCAGGACATCGCCCACCGGATCGTTCCATGGGCCTGCCAGATAGTTAGTCCACCAGACGTCCATCGGCGTGAAAGTGACCAAAACGAACAGCAATCCGATAGCAGCCGGCACACTGACGATAAAGCGGGCCGCTTTTCGCACGCTTACTCCGCCAGCAGGTGCAGTACGACACTGCGCCGGTGCGCTCGCTCGCGATGCTCAAACAAGTACACTCCTTGCCAGGTGCCCAGCGCCAGTTTTCCGTTGTGGATCGGAATCGAGACCTGAGTTTGGGTCAGGGCCGAGCGGATGTGCGAGGTCATATCGTCTGGTCCTTCGGCGGTATGACGATAAAGCCGAGTGTCTTCCGGGACTAGTCGGCTGAAAAAGTCGGCCAGATCAGCAACTACATCCGGGTCGGCGTTCTCCTGAATCACCAGCGATGCCGAAGTGTGTTGACAAAAAACGGTAACGAGGCCGGTTTGGGGATGATGTACCTGGAGCCAAGAGGTGACTTCTGGCGTGAATTCGTACAGGCCTTTGCCGTGGGTCGAAATGTGGATCTGGTGAGTGAATTGCTTCACTCGACCGTCACGCTCTTGGCCAGATTGCGCGGCTGATCGACGTCGCATCCCAGGCGCACAGCGATGTGATAAGCGAGAAGCTGCAAGGGCACGATTTCCAAGATCGGCAAGAGAAGTTCGGTTGTGGCCGGAATTGGAATCAAATAGTCGGCGATCTTGCTGACTTCGTGTTCGTCGCCTTCACAGACCACGGCAATGACGATTCCGTTGCGCGCTTTCACCTCCTGAATGTTCGAAAGTGTCTTTTCGTAGCGTAGTCGGCTTTCTTCACTGTCCGGATCGCGTGTCGCCAAAACAACCACGGGAAGATTTTCGTCGATCAGCGCGTTCGGCCCGTGTTTCATCTCGCCGGCGGGATAGCCTTCGGCGTGGATATAGGAAATCTCCTTCAACTTGAGCGCGCCTTCCAGGGCAATCGGAAAATGCACGCCGCGTCCTAGAAACAAGAAATCCGTGGAGCGCGACAGTTTCTTTTCGAGCTCCTCGTAGATGGCGGTCTGGCCGAGGATGGTCTCCAGTTTCCCAGGGATACGGACCAGTTCCTGCACGAGCTTAAGCGAGTCGTCACCTGAAAGAACTTCGCGAACCTGTCCCAGGTACATAGCCAGAATGAACAGCGCCGTGAGTTGAGAAGTGAAAGCTTTGGTCGATGCCACGCCGATTTCCGGGCCGGCGTGGGTCATGAGCGTGCCGGCCGCGTCGCGCGTGATCATCGATCCGATGACATTGCAGATGGCCAACGTCTTGGAGCCCTTCTGCTTGGCCTCGCGCTGTGCCGCGAGCGTGTCCGCGGTTTCGCCCGATTGCGAAATCACGACCGTCAGCATGTCCTTGGAAACGATCGGATCGCGATAGCGAAACTCACTGCCGTAATCCACTTCCACCGGGATGCGCGCGAGTTTCTCGATCATGAATTTTCCCGCTAATGCGGCGTGCCAACTGGTGCCGCAAGCGATGATTTTGACGGACTGGAATTCGCGGAAGACCTTGGGGCTAATATCCATCTCGTCCAGAAAAATGCGCCCCGATTCCTGGCCCACCCGTCCCAGCACGGTATCGCGTACGGCGCGCGGCTGCTCAAAGATCTCCTTGAGCATGAAATGCTTGTAGCCGCCTTTTTCGGCCATGATGGGGTCCCAGACGATATGTGTGACCTGCCGCTTCACGGGCTTGCCGTTGAAGTCGGTCAGGTGCACGCCCTCCGGTGTTAACACCGCCAGGTCGCCGTCATTCAGGAAAAACATATCACGCGTGTGACTCAGGATGGCCGGCACATCGGAAGCAACGAAGTATTCGCCGTCGCCCAGTCCGATCACTACCGGCGGGCCTGAGCGAGCGGCCACAATTTTGTTCGGATCTGAACTGGCGATGATACCCAGCGCGAAGACTCCCGAGAGATCCCTTACGGCTTTACGCACTGCGTCTTCGAGATTGCCCTCGTAATACTTCTCCACCAGGTGGGCGATCACTTCGGTGTCAGTCTCGGTGCAGAACTTATGACCTTCGAGCTGAAGCTGATGCTTGAGCTGGAGATAGTTTTCGACGATGCCGTTGTGCACCACCACGATCTCGCCGGTGCAGTCGCGATGGGGATGGGCGTTCTCTTCGGTCGGACGTCCGTGGGTCGCCCAACGTGTGTGGCCGATCCCATAAGGACCATCCAGCGGGTTCACGCGAATAGCTTCTTCCAGATTTCGCAGCTTGCCCGACGCGCGTCGAACAGAAAGATGGTTGTCGCCATTCAAGACCGCGATGCCGGCGGAATCATATCCGCGGTATTCCAAGCGGCGCAGGCCATCCAGGATAATTGGGACGGCTTTCCTGTTACCGATGTAGCCGACGATGCCGCACATAACTTAAGAATACAAGGAAACCGCCGAATTCAAAGTACTAGAACCTTCACAATCAGTAACGCCAGGCCGGCTAACCAGCCGAGCAATGCCTGGTATTCGCGATTGCGCACGTATAACGCCCACCGGAAACGGCCCTCGGCTTTTGAGGCCCGCGGAGCCGGCCAAAGCGCGGGAACGCGTTGCGCGTAAGCCTCGAAATCCGGAAACAGGTGACGCAGGTGCTGCTCTTCGAGCTCGATCACCGGCAGGTAGATGAGAATGAAGACAGCGGCGAACAGCACCGCCAAGAGCCATCGGCGGGATGCGACGATCAGTCCGGCTGCCACCAGCACGGTTCCCAAATACAGCGGATTTCGGACATAAGCATAAGGTCCGCTCTCGGCCAGACGTATGTTTTTTTCCACATGGCCGGTGGCCCATGCTCGCAGCAGCAAGCCGATCGCGGAGACAGGTAGTCCCCAAAACAGCGAGCTGATGGTGGGTTGAGAGAACCATGCAAAAGCCGCGACCAGCACGAATCCCGTGGCCACGCGCAGACGAGCCACGCGATCGGCGTAGGGCTTAGGAAAGACACTCATCCATGTTGAACAGCGCTGACTCTAGGCGGAAGGATCGCTTCCAGCGCCTCGAAGACCTGGTCCGGAGTGATCGCTCGCATGCTCGGGTCGGGCTCGGCCGTTCTTTTGTAGTTCGTCACCGCGGTGGGACTTCGCAGAACCGTGAACGTTCCTCCGTAAGGACCGTGGCGGCCGGGATCGGTGGGTCCATAGAGCGCGATGCCCGGTTTTGCCAATGCGGCAGCGAGATGCATGGGACCGCTGTCGACGCCGACGATCGCGGCTGCTCTTCGAGTAGCGTGAATCAGGCCGGAGATGCCGGAGACGTGCGTGTGGGCGCCTTCGACACGAACCGGCTCGCCCGCGTTAATCACCAGCGGCAGACCCCACTCTTTTCGCAAAATCTGAGCGAGCGTTGAATAATATTCGAGCGGCCATTGCTTCGCGCCCCAGCCGGCGAGTGGGCTGGCCAGCACAAAGTCTCCGTCCGGAAGCCGGCCTTCCGGCTGACCCGCCGGCAATGGAAATGTTCGCAAAATACTCGACGCCCCAGCCGCCGCCGCGAGATCCAGATTCCTCTCCACGGCGTGATGCGACCGTATTTGCACCTTCGTTGAATAGAACCAGGATGCCGCGGATTCGCGGGCGTGCGCGGCGTGAAAGCCGAAAATGCGTTCCGGCCGTGCGATGGTCGCGACCAGCGCCGACTTGATCAGCCCTTGAAAGTCCACAGCCAGATCGAAGCGGGCGGACCGCAACTCGCGCCAGGCGCTTCCCAAGCCCGAGAGCGTCCTGCGATCGAGATGCATCTGGGAATCGACGTAGGGATTGCCCTCCAGCAGCACGCTCCATTTCGGCTCTACGACCCAGGTGATCTTGGAGTGGGGAATGCTGTGCTTGAGGCTGGCGACGGCGGGTAACGCGGCGATCACGTCGCCCATGGCGCCCAGCCGGATCACCAGGATTCGCGGTCCGGTCATCCGGCTCCTTGCCCGCGATGACGCCGCACCACATTCTCGATGAATCGCTGTGTGATGGAGCCGTCGATCCCAAGCGAGCTGCCCGCGCCGTTGCCCAGCACGACGTAATCCACCATCGTTAGCGCCGCGACGAGCTCTGCGCGCGCCTGCTGCGATAATAGCGACCGGGCCGGATTAGTGACCTCGACAATCAACAAACGACCTGGCGCGACTTGTTCACGTAATTTCCGGACATGCTCCGCAAGCAGCGGATCGAAGTCACCCCCCACCCAGCAAGCGGATTTGTCGCGCAGTTGCGTCCGGGCTTGTTCGAGGGGGATGATTTTTGATCGCGTGTCCAAGATGCTTAGTCTATCAGCAAGGCGAGGGCTTCCTCGACAACGCGATCCGTGCTGACACATCGCATGCAGCGGTGATCGATGGGGCACTCACGCAGCAGGCAAGGACTGCATTCGACCGGTTCGCGGACGACGCGCGCCTTAGCCCCGGTCGGCCCGGTCGCGAGGTCGTCGGTCGCACCAAAAATGGCCACTGTCGGCACGCCGAGGGCCGAAGCAATGTGCATGGCGCCCGAATCGTTGGTCAGAAATAGCTCGCATCCAGCCGCCAGGTCGATGAATTGCGCGAGCGTGGTCTGGCCGGCATAATTGACGACGCTATGGCCGTTTAGCAGTCCCGCGATCTGCTCGCAGACGGATCGCTCGGCCGCTGAGCCAAACAGTGCAACGGATGCGCCTCGGCGGGCTGCGAGCTTTCCAGCGGATTCTGCAAAGCGTTCCGGAAGCCAGCGCTTTGCGTTGCCATAGGCCGCGCCCGGGCTAACGCCGATAATTCGAGCAGGTGTTGCGGCAGCGTGCTCTAGCCGGATCATCGGGCTTTCGGGAAGATTCGCGATTAGCCCGGCCCGGCGGAGGAGTTCCAGGTAATAGAATCGCTCGTGCCGCGGGATCTCGCCGCGCTTGGGCACTGGCACTGGATGCGTGAGCAGCAATCCACGGCCATCGCGATTGTACCCGATACGATTCGGAATCCGGGCCAGCCAGGCGATCCAGGCTGCTTCGAATGCGTTTTGCAGCAGGATCGCGCAATCGAATCCGCGAGGCCGGAGGTTGCGTGCCACCTGCCCGGGCTCCCCTTCGTAACGGATTACTTCATCGGCGCAGGATTCCCGTGCATACAGGTCTGCCACTGCGGGCTTGGCGAGGATAGCGATATGCGCTTGGGGAAAGCGGCCCCGGATCGCGCGCAAAACCGGAAGGCACATGACGGCATCGCCCACCCAGTTGGTGGCGCGGACGAGAATATTTGAAAACTCCACAGTCTGCTATTGCACCGCGATTGTAACTGTGTTCGAGGTGACTCCGCCGATGCTGAGGACCACGGGGACGGCGTCGCCACTGGGCGCAGTCGCCGGCACCTGAATATTCACCTGATACAGACCGACGTAACCGGGCGCGAGTCCCGAGAAACTCACGCTCGCATTCACGCCTCCAACTGTGACCGTTGGCGTGGCGCCGGTGGTGGCCAGAGGGTTGCTCGGTGAAGGAGCCCCGAGCGCCGGCCGGTGGCTGACCGCGCCGAGCCCAGTGCAATATAGCGAGACGAACTCACCTTTTTGTGCCGGCCGTGATCCGGGAAGTGCCCCGCTTGGCGCAGCAGTCGTGGATGTTCCGGCGACGATGGCCGCCGCCTGCCCGGTGCCTTGGGCGTTGGTCGTATAGAGGCCCGGCGCGTAGGGCGTCACTGTTACGGCGATGGTGGTGGTCAGCGTTCCCTCGGTGACCGTCAGGTTGGTTGCCGTCGGACCGCTGATATTGAAGTACGGAACCTGGAAGTTGATTTGAATGGGCGAAACGAAAAAGAGCGGTACGCTCACCCCGCCCACTGTCATCGAGGTACCTCCCAAGCGTACCGGCCAGGGTGGCGCAGCGTCGGCCACTACAGTGGCGCCAGCCAGATTCGTTCCATAAAGCGACGCCAGGCTTCCGGGCGCGAGGGAATCGCCGCCGGTGGGATTCGCCGAATTCACAAACGCCTGCGAAGAAGTTCCCGGCGCCGGGCCGATTGTGAAATTCACCGAGTTCGATCCTGCTGCGCCGGGCGATGGATTCAACACGTCGACAACGACCCGACCCGCCAGAGCAATGTCGGCCGCGCTGATTTGTGCCGTCAGATTCGTGCCATTGGCTACGTTGGTCGGGCGGCTCGATCCGTTCCAGCGGAGAACCGTGCCGGTAGTGAAGTTCGCGCCGCTAACGGAGATGACGAAATCGGCCCCGCCGGCGTTAATACTATTCGGCGAAATTGAGTTGATGACCGGCTGCATTGATGGCGAAGGCAGCGGAACGAGAATGTCCCACATACTTCGGCCATGGGTGGCTGCGCGCAACGTTCTGGAAGCGCGATGCAGAACCAGCGAGTCCACCACGACGAGCGGCAAGCCGTTGCCGAGCGTCGTCCACGTCGCGCCCCCATCCGTAGTCACCATCACGCCCGCGTCAGTGCCAACATATAACGTGCCGGGAATGTCGGGATCCACCACCAGATCGTTCACCGGGAGATTGGGAAGATTGCCGCTGATGTCGTTCCAGCTCGCGCCGCTGTCCGTCGTCTCGAACACGTGACCCTGGCTGTCCGACGAGAATCCTGAAAAAGTGACATAGGCGGTCGCGGGATCGATCGGGTCCACCGCAATGTGCGTGACGGTGCGCGTCGGCAGACCGGCGCTGAGGTCGGTCCAAGAAGCTCCGGTCCCATCCAAAGCGTTACTCGTCATTTTGACTTTGCTGTCGCTGGTTCCCGCATATACGGTGTTCGGATCGGCAGGCGCAACAGCGAGGGCCTTGATCGTAGGCGATCCATCCGAAGTCCCTCCAGTGAGGTCAGGCGAAATCGCCACCCACTTGCCGGCGCCATCCCGCGTCTGCCAGACTCGATAAGTTCCGAAATACAGAGTCTGTGGATTCGAGGGGTCGATCGCCAGGGGGGGAATGAATTGGACGCGGTCCCCCAGGTTGATCCCGTATTCATTTGAGGCCCAGGTGTTGCCGCCGTTGGACGTTCGCAGGATAGGAATGAACTGATTCCGGATGGAATCGCAGGATGCGTAGGCTACCGCCGGCAAGGCTGCGTCAATCGCCGTAAAGCCGCCGTCGCCGCAAGTAACGTAATCCCAACTGGCGCTTCCGCCGTAGCGCTGGGTTCCGTTGTCCTGCGCTCCGCCAAAGGCAATGCCTGCGTTGGCTGGATTAATCGAGAGGCCGGGATAAAACTGCGTGATCGCGAGCGTGTCATTCAGTTCGGTCCAGCTCACCACCTGATTCGAGACGTCCGTGGTGCTGTACATGCCGCCATCGTTGCCGATGTACAGCTTGCTGCCATCCGGGGTGAATGCCAGGTAGTGCTCGTCGACGTGGATCTGGACCTGATTGGGGCCGATGAAGTTCAGCTGATTCCAAGTGACGCCGCCATCCATTGTTCTCATGATGGACAGTGAACCGGCTGCAAAAACGAGATTCGGATTCGTGGGATGTACCCGGATGGTCATGTCGTACCAACACTGTTCGACACTGGCGCAAATGTCGGGAGCGCTCAGGTTATTCCAGGTAGCGCCGCTGTCAGTAGTCTTGTAAATCCCCAGCAGATTTCCGGCCGTATTCGCCGGCGACCGTTGGATGCCGACATAGAGAGTAGTGGGGGTGGAGGGCGAAATCGCGATCTCAATCCGCCCGACGTCTGCACTCGGCAGAGAATTCGCGCCCGAGCCGGTAAGAAGTGTCCAGGTCTGGCCGCCATCTGTCGAGCGGTACACGCCGTTGATGGCGTTTCCGCTGGGATTTCCCAGGGCCGCGTACGCGATGTTGCCGTTGGTTGGATCGAATAGAACGGAAGTGCCCGTGCCCGCCAGCACACTAGTCCAGGTGGCCGCGCCATCGCTGGAGCGATAGATTCCGAGATTGCTGGAGCAAAGGAGTACGTTGCTATCCGCCGGGCTGATGGCCAGCGCTCCAATGGTGGCTTGCAAAAACGGCCGCACCATATTGGTCCAGGTATTGCCGGCGTCGGTGGATTTCAGGATGCCTGCGCCGTAATAGCTGTCCTGCGCGAAGTTCTCTTCGCCGGTTCCAACGTAAACCGTATCAGGATGCCCCGGATCAATGGCGATGGCCCCGCTCGCCAACGATGCCTGATTGTCGGTGAGAGGCGTCCAATTGACGCCGCCATCGGTGGTCTTCCAAACCCCGCCTTCAGCGGCGCCGATATACACGGTGTTATTGTCGCGAGGATCAATGGCCACCGCGTTTACGCGGCCCGCGGTGACATAGGTTGAGCCGGCGTCGGTGGGCCGCGGTCCGATAGAAGTCCAGTTGGCAGCGTCCAAGGTGGCCGCGAGAGAGGTGGCGGAGGAATATCCGGCGGCGGAAGCGGTCTGCCTGCGTGCTCGTATGGTTCGCTGGATATTCTGAATATCGCCGATCGCTTTCACCCTGGCGCCGGTGGGAATCTGGCCAAGAGGGTACTCGCGCTGACTATAAAACCACTCTTCGCGGGCCGCCTCTTTGTCGTCCACATCCTGGCCCCGCTGCTGAGCAAACGACACCTGTTGAGCTAACGACACGAGACAAAACGCACCTACGCAAGTAGCTACAACGAGCTGCTTCATGACTCCTGAAGCCACTAGGATAGCGCAGAGGCTTGGTTACGATTGAATAACGATGGTACCGGCGTAGTCAAACTACGAGAGGGGGTTATCCGTCCGGGTGGTTTCAACTGTCATTGGCGCCGTCGCGGAAAAGAGACCCGTTTAAAGCTAATCGCAACAACCGCCGATAGTTAGATGGGGATGAATAGGCGTGAGTTCTCGCAATCGGTTCTAGCGCTGTGGCCCGCATTGGCTGGGACGCAGTCTTTAAAACCTGGACCGACTGAGGTCAACGACATCCATTCGGGTCTCAACGCCACTCGTGTTAGTGGAGTAGAGGTGGTCACCTCTACTGACCAGCTCGCGAATACTCTAGTGAGAGCCCGCCAGAACGGAAAGAGCGTTTCCATCGCCGGCGGGCGGCATGCGATGGGCGGCCAGCAATTCGGCACAGATACCGTATTGGTGGACACTGTGAAAATGGACCGAGTCCTGAGCTTTGACGCCGGCAATGGCCTAGTCGAAGTGGAAGCGGGCATTGAGTGGCCAGCATTGATCGATCACCTGGTCAGAGCAGGCGAGCATGGGAAACCAGCGTGGGGAATCCGACAAAAGCAGACTGGGGCCGATCGCCTCACGATTGGCGGCGCTTTGTCGGCCAACGCGCATGGCCGTGGCCTGCGTATGCGACCGTTCGTCGGTGACGTAGAGTCCTTTGTCCTGGTGGACGGCGAGGGCAAGGTACGCCATTGCAGCCGCCAAGAGAACGCGGAGCTATTCAAAGTGGTCATCGGCGGCTATGGTCTATTTGGCGTCATCTCGTCGGTCACCCTGCGGCTCGATGCACGCCGCAAAATCGAGCGCGTGGTCGAAGTGATCCGCGTCGACGACCTCATCCCAATGTTCGAAAAGCGCATCGCCGCCGGTTTCCTTTACGGCGATTTCCAATATTCCATCGACTCCAATTCCGAAGATTTCCTTCGCCGGGGCGTGTTCTCGTGCTATCGCCCGGTCGCCCCCTCGACACCCATTCCCGAGAAGCAAAGGGAGCTCTCAGAGCAGCAGTGGGTCGAGCTGCTGACGCTGGCCCACGCCGGCAAAGGGGAAGCTTTCGAACGGTACTCTGATTACTATCTATCGACCTCGGGCCAAATCTACTGGTCCGACACTCATCAGCTCAGTTTCTATCCGGAGGGCTACCACAAGTTGCTCGACCAGCGCCTCGGTACGAAGAACGCCGGGTCGGAAATGATTACGGAGATTTACGTTCCACATGGGACTCTGGCGGATTTCATGGCCGAGGTACGGGCCGACTTTCGGAAGAACGAGGTTAACGTAATCTACGGGACCATCCGCTTAATCGAGCGCGATGGAGAAAGCTTCCTCCAATGGGCGCGGCAACCGTATGCCTGCATGATCTTCAATCTGCATGTGGTGCACACGCCGGAGGGGTTGAAGAATGCTGCGGACTCCTTCCGGCGCCTCATCGACATGGCCATTCGCCGCGACGGTGGGTATTATCTGACATACCATCGCTGGGCTACCCGGAAACAGGTGGAGGCGTGCTACCCTCAGTTCCCCGAGTTTCTTCGTTCGAAGCGACAGTATGATCCCGCCGAGAGGTTGCAGAGCGATTGGTATCGTCACTACAAGAAGATGTTCGCATAAGCCGTCGCTACGCGCCATGGCTGTGGGTGCTGCTAACACTCTTTTGTTTCCGTGTGCTCGGGCAGCTTCTGGTTGCGCTCTTCTCAGTGACGCTCCTGCCCCCAATGGAGGAGTGGTTCTCCGGCACTTTAACTTACCGCCCGCTGCTCGCAAGCCAACTCCTGATCATTCTGCTGTACGGCAAAGTGGCGCTCGATTTCACGTGCTGCCGCGGATTTTTCACTCGACGATCGCGCAGGTTGGGCGATGGCCTGCTGCTGTTTGGTTCTCTCTATCTGGGTGTGATGCTGATCCGTTACACCATCCGCATGAGCCTCTATCCGCATGAGCGCTGGACGGGCGGTTCGATTCCAATCTTTTTTCATTGGGATCTGGCGAGTTTTCTCTTGGTTGTAGCGCATTTTCATCGCCGATATGCCGGCGAAACCCTGCGGCCTTCCAGGGGCTGGACTGCAAAAGTTCTTCGCGCCGCCGGGGCGGTGATGATCTCAGTAGCAGTGCTTGCGTGGGTCGGCTATCAGCTCGCCCCGTGGTGGTTCGGACGAGTGCTTAACCTGCGCCCCACCGAGTTCGCAGTGAGGTCAGAACGAGCGGCCATGACTACTCCGGATGGGACGACGCTCGTCGCGAACATCTATCATCCGAGGCGCGCCGGGAAGTCTCCGACCATCCTCGTGCGGCTCCCCTATTCGAAGTCCCTCACGAATGTGTTCTTCTCCGATATCGTCGGACGGATGTGGGGCGAGCACGGATACACGGCCGTGTTTCAGGGTGCGCGCGGCCGTTACGAATCCGGGGGCGAGTATTATCCGTTACGAGACGAGCGCCAGGATGGCATCCAAACTCTGGCCTGGCTGAGCCGGCAGCCTTGGTTTGATGGACGCCTTGGCACGTGGGGCGGCTCAGCCTTCCCCCAATGGGTGCTTGCCGATCAGGCTAAACCAGGACCATCGGCACTACTGATCTGGCTCGCCAGCTCGAACTTCCACGATATGTTTTATTCAGGTGGCGCGTTTTCGTTCGAGAGCGCGCTTTTCTGGGCGTTACGCAGTCACGGCCGCGACGATGATCCACCGTCCGCTGAAACGCTCGACCGCGGCCAGAAGGGTTGGCCGCTGCGCGACGCCGACAGACGCGCAACTGGCCAGAAGATCCCTTTCTTTCAGGACTGGCTGCAGCATCCTGACAAGGATGCCTACTGGTCCCAGACCGACAGCGCCAATCGGATTACACAGTTGAAAGCACCCGTGCTACTGATGGGCGGCTGGTTCGACCCGTTTTTGCCCGCGCAGTTGCGCGATTTCGATCGAATCCGCCGCGCGGCCGATCTGAGAATCGGAAGCGCCACACGCCTGGTGGTCGGACCGTGGGCTCATGCCTGGACTCCCAGATTGCCCGGCGGATTCCAGCCGCGCAATTTTCGAATCGAGAGCCTTGCTCCTAGTGTGCAGTGGTTTGATCAGTTCCTGTGTGCGCCGGGAGCTCGTCTCAAGGAGTTCCCATCGGTACGCCTCTTCGTTATGGGGGCGAACGCCTGGCGCGACGAGATCGCGTGGCCGCTTGCACGCGCGGTGCCGACTTCATACTATCTTCACCGCGGCCGCAGTCTTGCTACGGAACCGCCAAGATCGGATGAGGAGCCGGATACCTACTTTTACGATCCTCAACATCCAGTACCCACGAGCGGCGGAGCGATGTTGGGTCCCCTAGCCGGCGTAATGCAACAGAATGATGTCGAGTCGAGAGATGACGTCCTCGTCTACACGACTCCTCCGCTGGAACGCGACCTGGAAGTAACTGGACCATTACGGCTCATCTTGTATGTCTCCACCAGCGCGACCAATACCGACTTCACGGGCAAGCTAGTCGACGTTTATCCCGATGGCACTGCGTACAACGTGAGTGATGGGATTCTGCGACAGCCGTATGGAGCGGCACGAGCTCAGATCGAAGTGGACCTGGCGTCCACAAGCCTGCTCTTTTTTCGCGGTCACCGCATTCGTCTCGAAGTCTCGAGCAGCAACTTCCCGCGGTTCGATCGGAATCCAAACACTGGCGGCGACGTCGCCTCCGAAACGCGGCCTATCGCCGCGCGCCAGAAGGTTTATCATGGCCCCGATGCGAAATCGCGGCTGATTTTGCCCGTAGTGCCGCAGTGAAATCGCTGCAGCCGGTCATTTAGGCGTCCTCTTCTCGGAATTTCACTTTGATTGCGCGAGTTACACCAGCGGATCGGACAATTGTTCTCAGCGAGGGAGAACAAGCCGGCGGCGGCCGGACAATCTGGTAGACAAAGACGAAGTTTTCGAGCGCGCGATCGCCAAACCTGCGCAAGTAGCTACAACGAGCTGCTTCATGACTCCTGAAGCCACAAGGATAGCGCAGAGGCTTGGTTCGATTGATGTCCATCACACGATTCCGGGCGCAACCCAAGCAAGGTCGAAGGACCTTAATAGCTTGACCGAGCGCTTTGGCGATGATAGGCCTGATGAAGTCTTCCCACGATTTCTCTGCGACGAACCAGTTCCCCTCGACCTCACCACGCCCGATTGTGCCCATGTTGACGTAGTAAAACGGCGAGCCTTTGCCCCGTAGATAAACCAAGCCTCTTGACGATGAAGGGTCATAATCGTAGAACACAACGTAGGCGAGGCGCGGATTCTCAGCGAGACACTCCTTTCGTGGCGTTCCAGCGTGTCGCTGTGCGGCAGCCTGCGTAGAATGAGACCTCGTAATGTTGGAGTCCGCTGGCGTGTTGCGTCACAATCCCAGCGTGCCAATCCACGATGAAGCCTTCAGCGTCGGGAACTCTAGCGTGATTAACACCTGGGCCGGCCCAAGGTGTGAATTCCTCAATTTTTGGATCGGTAATCCTGATCGGGGTGCTCAGGGTCTCCTATCCGGGACTGCCTCCCATCACATTAACCGCTTTCGAGGCGTCAACCCGGCCGCGCTGAACGCGCCAGCACCCGGATGGACGCGATCTTCCAGTCGTCTCCCTCCTTCTTCATGACGATCAAGAGCGGTGTCGTTTGCTTCGAGTGATCGTCTTCATACGTACACGCCCCCTCAGCAAGGGCTACATCCGGCGTGATGAATAAGATGGCAGGGCGAGACCCCCTACCCGGCAGACTGATCGTGGCCTCACCCCAGGGCTCGTGCGAAATCGTAACCGTGGGATCATCCACACGAGCCAGGGACTCGGGATCGGCTGCTGGGCCGATAATTCGGAACGCCACCGGGTTGGCTGTCCTAATTCGCTCAAACTCGGAGTAGGCACGTCGATCCGTGAAGAGTGCGCTATGCTGCGAAGGTTCATTCAGAGCTGCGATGGCACGCCCAATAGCAATGCGCTCAGCCGCTTCATCGGCGAAGGCATACGAGGCGAAGAGGAGCGCGGCGCACCAGAGTGCTTTCATACTTGCGAAATGCCGCATAGTACGTGGTCCCTTTCATACTTCATCCTAAAATTTCTTTCACGCTCAACCTGAAGCGTCCGAGCCCAAGTCAATCAGCTCGTCCCAGCCCAGCGCATATCCCAGCGCGCGCTTCACCTCTTTGTGCCGAGAAGACGGCAGTGTGCCGGCACGGGAATCGAGCCATGGACGCGCCGCAGTGCGGAGATTGTCCAGGTTTGCGACACACGGTGATGGCAACCCCTCTCGACTACCCATTCGGACCTCCACGGGAATCGATCGGATCGTTGTCGTGATCTCGGCCACGACGAACTTGCTAAGGTACCGATAGGCGTCGTTGCGGCTCAGCAGCAAGACTGGCCGACGACCTGCTGGCGCGGGCAGATTCGCCCACCAGATTTCGAACTGTCTCACGCTTTGAATTCCTCGGCATTGGACCAGTCATCGGCGTCCAGTGGTGAATCCGGCTGCTTCCGGTAGGCGTCGCGCATGGCGCGGTACTCTGCTTGACGGACGGCCCTGCGGATCGCCTGGCGCACAAACTCCGATCGTTTTCGTTTATCCGGCGCTGCGATGCGGTTCAGCGCAACCAGCGTCTGTTCGTCCAACTGGATCAAGAGCGGCTTCATATGTTCATATTATATAGAAGATCTATATAGCTTGGCCATATGCGTGTAATGGTGCGCCCAAGATGGCCGGTTAAAATGTATAACAATGACCCCCGCAGACCGCGACCAGCTCGATCGCGATGGCTATTTAATTCTCGAAAACTACATGGGCCATCAGTTATTGGGCGAGCTCCACCAACGGATCTCCCAATTGTTCCTCAGCGAAGGCGACCAAGCTGGGTCGGAGTTCAAGCAGGAGGAACAGACCCTCCGGCTGGCGAATCTGGTCGACAAAGGCGAAGTTTTCGAGCGCGCCGTCGCCATGCCTGAGATTCTGGAGCGAATCGGCCATGTGCTCGGCCCTCACTTCAAGCTAAGCAGCCTGAATGCTCGTTCGGCCAATCCGCACTCCACCTGGGTGCAGCCCCTGCACGCCGATATGGGAGCTCTTCGCGACGACCAGGGCTACTGGGTGTGCAACACAGTCTGGATGCTGGACGACTTTACCGAGGAAAACGGCGCCATCCGCATGGTTCCGGGATCGCATCGCTGGGGCCGGCTCCCGCAGCAAGCCGTGCAGGATCTGCAGGCCCCCCATCCGGAAGAGCGCCTGATTACAGGCAAAGCCGGAACCGTGGTCGTTATGAACGCTCACATGTGGCACGGGGGCACCGCCAACCGCACCGCGAAGCCTCGATGCGCCATGCATGGCTTCTACGCTCGTTGGGATAAACCCCAGCAGCAGTATCAGAAGCGGCTGCTTCGTCCAGAGGTTCAAGAGCGGCTTACGCCTCAACTGCGGGAGCTCCTCGCCTTAGACGATCCCCTTAATGATGAACTCAGTTCCCACGTAGAACGTACTAGCGGATTCCTTAAGTAAAACTTCACCCCCCGCGTACCGCACCCCCCGCTACCCCCAAAAGAGGTGCGCAAACCACTCACCGGTACTATAGGAAAAAATCCCCTAACCGACAATAATTACATTTACCTAGTACAAGGTGGGAAAAAGCAATGGACCTCTTGATTGAAAACAGCCCCGAGACTTGTTTGAGCTTAGGTCTCGACTGCGGTACCTGCATTCATCAAGCTGCGGCGACGGTCGCCAAAATCAGCCGTCTCGAGCCGCATGGTGTCCAACAGATATTCTTCCAGCTTTATCCTTCCCCTGGCTGCCGTCCCATGGCTCACGCGTTCGAATTGGCGTATCGCGAGTCCTCGAACACCCACATGACCGTCGTCAAATTCACTTCGGCAGCTGCCTAATATCTATCCCATCGCGAATCTAAGCGCCTTGGACGTGTAAAATAGCAATCATATGGTGGTGGAGATCGAAGGGACCACCCTTCATCTGGCTCATCCCGACGAACTAACCGTTACCTGGGTCGGCCAGGAAGAGGTCATGCGGCAACTGTTGGCCTCGTGGCTCGTGGTGGATCCTCAAGATGTGCCGATGAATCCCCGTCTGCTCGGCAAGCCGGGAGTCGGCAAGACCACCCTGGCATACGCCGCCGCGAAAAGGCTGCAACGCGAAGTTTATATCATGCAGGCTACGGTTGACACGCGCCCTGAGGACCTGCTGGTCACGCCGGTGATCGAAGGCGCCTCGCGGCTGCGCTACGTGGCCTCCCCATTGGTAACTGCCATGGTGCGCGGCGGTGTCGCGATCCTGGACGAAGGCAATCGTATGAGCGAGAAAAGCTGGGCCAGTCTCGCGCCCTTGCTCGACAATCGCCGTTACGTCGAATCAATCGTGGCCGGCATCAAGATCAAGGCCCATCCGCTGTTTCGCATGGTGGCCACCATGAACGACGATGCGTCCACGTTCGATCTGCCGGAGTACATTCATTCGCGTTTGCAACCCCAGATCACCATCGATTTTCCGGAGCGTCATGAAGAATACGCCATCCTTAAGGAAAACGTGCCCTTCGGCGACGAGCAGATTTTGAATTATGTCACCGACTTTCTGCAGCAGGCGCACTCGGCCGACGAGCGCTATACGGTTCGGGATGGAATTAATATCGCCCGCTTCGTCATGAAGCTGAAGGGCATGGAAAATGGCTTGGCGCTGAAAAACCTGAGCGACGAGCGGTTCTTGATGCGCACGGCTATTCTCGAAACTTTGGGGGATGAAGCGTTGCGTTATGTCGCAAGGGCCTAAAATCTCTGAAGATCCCGCCAGTCTGCGGCGCGGGAACTTCACGTATTTCCCGGTTATCGCCGGAAGGCTCGAGTTCAGCATCCAGCTTCGGCGAGCCATTCTGCGCGACCGCCCCAAGATAGTAGCGGTGGAGTTGCCCGGTTCGCTCGAAGATGTGTATCTGCAAGCCCTGGCGCGGCTGCCGGAAATGTCGGTTATTCTGTACCCCGACTCGCACGACGAAGAGCGCGCCATCTACGTGCCCGTGGAGCCCTGCGATCCATTCACCGAGGCTGTCCGCTCGGCTCTCGAAATCGATGCCGAAGTGATTTTCATAGAGCCCGATTCGGGCGACCGGCCGCACCTTCCGGATGCATATCCAGACCCATATTCGATCCGCTACATCGGCATGGAAAAGTACATCGAGGCCTATCGGGTCTATCCGCAGGAGCGCAATGACGACATCGCGGCGCACGCGGCCGGCATGGCTTGGAAGCTGCAAGGCACGGATCCGCTGGCCCAGGTGTTCGTGGTGGTGTCGCTGAATTTGCTCGACCCACTGCTGGACGCAATGGAAGTTCCCGAGGACCAGCCGCGCAGCCGCAAGCCGTCCGAGGTCCGGCTGCTCAATCCGCATCCCGACTGTCTGGCCGAGATTACCATCGAGTATCCGTACCTGCAGGATCGTTACGAGGCGTTTCGCAAGGAAATGACGCCGGATGAGCTGGTCGATCGGCCCAAAGTGCAATTCGATCTGCTGCGCGAAGCCGAGAAAGAGTACGTCAAGAACACCGGCGATAAGATCGAGTATTGGCAGCGCCGTATGATGGCGCGGTTCACGCGCAATCTGGCTTCCATTAACGGCGATCTGGTGGCGGGCGTTTTCGATCTCACCGTCGCTGCGCGCTCGGTGGTCGACGACAACTACGCCTACGAAGTCTGGCAGATGGCCAATCGCTACCCATCGCAGAAGGACGCCAGTGATCTGCTCGAAACTGTGAACCTGTCGGGCGAAGAAGTCTGGATCAACACCAAGAAGATCCGGTTGCGCCGGCGTCTTCCTCGTCCCAAACAGCGACTGGTGCCGAAAGTTCTGAAGTCCCGAAAGAAAGAAAAGGTCCAGGGCGAGTGGGCGCGTCAAACCGATGGGACAGCCATCTGCTCGTATCCCCCGGAAGACCTGGTGATTGAGGATTACGGCCGTTTCCTGAAGAGAAAAGCCAAAAGCATGCTGTCGGAAGAGCGCTCACGGAGCGAGCCGTTCACCACCTCGATTCTCGACGGCATCGACCTCCGGGAAACGATCCGCAACTGGCATGAGAACAAGATCTATGTACGCCAGCTCGACCGGATCACCGGGGAGGTTGGTGCGGCGGTCGTGATCTTCGATGAGGACGCCGGTGATCGTTATCAATATCTGACCACTTGGCTAGGAGAGCACCAGAACGAATCGGACATGGCGTTTTACTCGACGCACCCCTTCGACCATGTGGTGGGGCCGGGAATCGGCCGGGCTGAGTATGGCGGATTTCTGATGACGCTTCCGCCGCGGCGGATGATCGACGTGTGGTCCGACCCGGACTACGACGTCGCGCAGAATAAGCCCGAGCGTTTATTGCTGGCCGGTCTGGATTATTCTACGCAGCGTTATGTTGTGTACGTAGCGGCCAAGCCGCCGCGCTCGATTTTTCGCTCCATTGCCGCGCACCTGAACCGGCGCATCATGTACATTCCGATCGGCGCGCTGAATCCCGGTAAGCTGAAAAAGATCCGCGTCGTGCACGTGCTGGATAGCTATGAGCGGCGCGATCAGGCCAAAGAATATATTTGGTAACTGCCTGTTTCTAGTTTCTGGTTTCTAGTTCCAGAATCGCCGCGATCAATCCATCCTGCGTGTATTGCTTCGCCTCGACATCCACTTTCAGTCCGTTGCTTCGCGCGGTTTCAGACGTCACTGGTCCGATCGATGCGATGCGGACGCCATCCAGCGCATCCCGGCCGGCGGCTGTCAGCAGATTCTTCACCGCCGATGAACTCGCGAAAGTAATCCAATCCGGTTTGTTGGCGCCCGAAAAGATCTCGCGGGCTCGTGAGCCGGCGTCGGCGGGGACGACGTTGCGATACGCCTCGACGACATCCACCTGTGCACCCAGCTTCCCGAGTTCGGTAGGAATCAGGTCACGCGCCACCGCGGCGCGGGGCAATAAGATTCGCAGGCCTGCGAGTCGCTCTCCGGAGAAAGTTTTCACCAGGCTTTCGGCGACGTACTCTTCGGGCATCAGATCGACCTTGAGATGCAGATTTTCCACAGCTTGCCGAGTCGCCGGGCCGATGGCGCAAATGCGCGCCTTCAAAGACCGCAGATCGCGCCGCGAAGTGTCCAAGCGATCGAGGAAAAACCGTACCCCGTTGACGCTCGTGAAGATCAGCCAGTCATAGCTCGCCAGACGCTCAATGGCTTGGTCGATCGGCCCCGGATTCTCGGGCGGCTGGATAGAGATCACGGGTAGTTCGATCGCGTCCGCGCCCAACGCCCGCAGCCGTTCGGAGAATTCCGCTGCTTGATCTGACGATCGGGTCACCACGATCTTTCGTCCAAAGAGCGGCAGCTTCTCGAACCAGTTGAACCGATCGTGGAGCGCCACCACCTCGCCGATGATCACTGTAGCGGGAGGTTTCAACTGCGCCTGCTCGATTCGATCGGCGATCGTCGCTAGCGTCCCGGCTACTGTTTCCTGATCGGGCCGCGTACCCCAGCGCACGGCAATAGCGGGAGTATCGGCCGAGCGTCCATGTGCCACAATCTCGCGCGCAATCTCACCAATCGACGCAATCCCCATGAAAATCACCAGCGTCTCCGATTGTCCGACCTTGCTCCAATCGATGCCGTCGACATCGTGGCCGGTAACAAACGTAACCAGCTTGGTATGTGACCGATGGGTAAGCGGCACGCCGCTATAGGCGGCAATTCCCAACGGCGATGTCACTCCGGGGACCACCTCAAACGGAATGCCGGCATCGGTCAGGGCTTCCAACTCTTCGCCTCCGCGGCCAAAGATGAACGGATCCCCGCCTTTTAGACGGACCACTGTCAGTCCGCGCCGCGCGCGCTCGATCATCATGGCGCAGATCTCTTCTTGTGGATAAGCGCGCACTGCCTTTTTCTTTCCCACATAGATCCGCTCGCAATCCCTGCGAGTCAGCTCCAGCAGATGCTCGCTCGCCAGGTGATCGTAGAGTACGGAATCCGCTATGGCTAGCAGTTTGCGGCCCTTCCAGGTGATGAGATCGGGGTCGCCCGGTCCGGCGCCCACCAGATAAACCTTGCTCATTTGTAGCGCACGCACTCACCGTGGCGCACGCACTCATGCGTGCCGAGTCGGCCAGGAGCTTCCGATACGGCCCTGCTTATCGCGGGGACAAGGCCGCCCGTCCTGGATGCCCGTGGTCGACACTCATGTGAACGCTGTGAATACGCCCTCCTCACGTACGCACACCCGGGTCAACTTCGCCGCCGTAAACAGTGTCGAGAATCTGTTTGCCACCGTCGGCGAGCAACTGCTCACCCAACACGCGCCCGATCGCCGCGGCATCGGTGGCCAGACCGCGCGCCTCTTTTCGTATGACCTGCGATCCGTCCGGCGACACCACCACTGCGCGGATGTGCACTATCCGTCCATTATCGACCGTCGCGTGCGCCCCGATTGGCACCTGGCAGCCGCCGCCCAACGATGCCAGCACCGCCCGTTCAGCCGTGACGGCGATCCGCGTTTCGGCGTGATCCAGCCGCTTCGAGAGTTCGTACGCCTGGCCGCCATCCTCGCGAGTCTCCACCGCGAGCGCCCCTTGCCCGACTGCCGGACACATCACTTCCGGTTCCAGCAGCTCGCTGATCCGATTTTCCCAGCCTAGCCGGCGCAAACCGGCCGACGCCAGCATGATCGCGTCGTAGCGGCCCTCGTCCAGCTTGCGCAGTCGCGTATCCACATTCCCGCGGATATTCTCGATTTCGAGATCCGGCCGGATCGAACGCAGTTGCGCGGCGCGGCGCAGCGAGCTGGTGCCGACTCGCGCATGTTGCGCCAGGTCCGGTAGCCGAGCACCCACCATGGCATCGCGCGCGTCTTCTCTTTCCGGTATCGCCGGCAGCGTAAGACCGGCCGGCAGATCCGTCGGCATGTCCTTCAGGCTATGAACCGCCACATCGATCGCGCCGACAAGCAATGCTTCTTCAATCTCCTTGGTGAATAGCCCTTTGGTCCCAACCTTCGAAAGTGCGACCTCCGTGATCTTGTCCCCGGTGGTATGGATGATCTCGAGCCGGCACTCGGCGCCGAAGCTCTCCAACCGCAGCTGTATCCAGCGCGCCTGCCACAAAGCGAGTTGCGAGCCACGCGAGCCGATGGTCAGCATTCTAGTCGCCTAACCGAAATACCTTTCGAATGGCAACGACCACCTGCTGACCGTCCGGTTCATTGGCCTGCCGGCGCAGTTCCGAAATCGGCCCGTGAGCGATTTTGTTGATGATCCCCTTAGTCAGGGCAATCAGCGCCTCCTCCTGCTCGGGCGTGAGCGACCCAAGTTTTCCGCGCATACGATTCAGTTCGCCGACGCGTAGTTTTTCGAGCTGCTCCTGCAGGCTCACGATGGTCGGAACCACCTCGCGGGTCTTGAGCCGCGCCACCATGCGTTCCACTTCCTCGCGAATGATCGCCTCGGCTTCCTCAGCCGAATGCATGCGGCCTTCGAGGTTCGTATCCACCACTTTTTGCAGGTCGTCGATATCGTACAAGAATACGTTGTCCAGTTTGTTAACCGACGGCTCAATATTGCGTGGCACCGCGATGTCGATCAAGAACATCGGACGATTGCGCCGCGCATCGATGACCTTTTTCATTTCATCGCGCGTGATGATATAGTGCGGGGCGCCGCTGGATGTGATAACGATGTCGACTTCCGGCAGAAATGCCATGAGCTTCGTATACTCGATGATCTTGCCGTCAAAAAGTTGCGACATCTCGACGGCCCGCTCATAAGTCCGGTTGGTGACGAAAATGTGCGTCGCCCCGCTGCGCCGCAGGTGCCGGGCGGCCAGTTCGGACATCTTGCCCGCGCCGACAATCATCACCCTCTTGTCGTTCAGTGTTCCAAAAATGTCGCGAGCCAGCTCCACTGCCGCGTAGCTGACCGAGACTGCGTTGGCTCCAATCTCCGTCTCCGAGCGAACGCGCTTGGCGACGTTGAAAGCGCGCGTGAGCAGGGTATCCAGGAATCCGCCGACGGCGCCGTGCTCTTTGGCCAGGGCGTAAGCCGATTTCAGTTGGCCCAGGATCTGCGGCTCGCCGACCACCATCGAGTCCAGACTGGACGCAACGCGGAACAAATGGCGAATCGCTTCCCCGTCTTCGAAGCGGTACAGATGCGGCGTGACGAAGTCGCGAGCCACGTGGCGTGCGTCAGCCAGGAATTCGTCCACAGCCAGCGCCGTGGCATCTTCGCAAGTTAGCGCCACTTCCACTCGATTGCAGGTCGAAAGAATCATGCCCTCGCAAAAACCCGGGCGGCTTTTCAGATCGAGCAAAGCGGCTGCGAGAGAAGGCTCGTCAAAGGCCAGGCGCTCGCGCACCTCAACGGGTGCGCTCTTGTGGTTCACGCCTGTGATGGAAAATCTCATCTGGTCAACAGCGTCCGCAGGCCGACGTGCGCCGCCCACGTAAACGCCGAGCAGCACAATACCGCCAGCGCCATGAACGCCGCTTTGCGCCCTCGCCATCCGGCCGTCGCGCGCAGGAACACCATTACCAGGTAAAAGCCCCAGGTGACGAACGCCAGCGCCACACGAGGATCACTGATCCAGGCTGTTCCCGATTCGATAAATGCCCAGGCGCTCCCCGCGATGACACCCAGCGTGATGAACACGAACCCAAAGCTCATCGAATTAGTGATCAGATTGTCGAGCGTACCGAGTGGTGGCAGGCGCTTAAAGACGCCCACGGATTTCTTCTGCTTCAGCTGCCGTTCCTGCACCAGGTAAAACATCGACGCCACCGCGGTCAATAACAGGGCCGCGTAGCCCAGCAGCACCATCATCACGTGCAGCAGCAGCCACGCATTTCGGACACCGGTGCTGGGCCAACTGAGCATCGGGGTCTCCATGGCGCCGATTTGCGTGAGCACAAAGACCAGCGGAAAAATACAGATACTGAGGCTGGCGAAATCGTATCGCCAGTAAACGTACAGGAATAAAACAGCGATTAAAAACGCGCAAACCGTGGCGCTCTCGAAGAAATTATCGACCGGCAGGTGTCCCACCGCCATCGCTAGTTCCACGATCGCCACAAAGTGCAGCACGGCGCCCACCAGAAAGGCAAACAGGGCGTATTTTAGGAAACCGGATTTCTTACGAAGCAGTACAGCGATCGCGTGAATCAGCCCGACCCCGTATAGCACAGTAGCCACACGAAGCCAGAAAACGCCCATTTCGTGCATCTTTCTTTCAGTATAACGGGCACCGGCGCTGAGGGGCGAAATGAGCTTAGCTATCGGTTCATTTCTGCCAAGGCCTCATCAAGCGCCAGCAAGAGGGAAGGCAGATCGTCTTCAATGGTCGTCCAGACGATATCCAGATCTACATCGAAATAGGCATGAATGAGACGATTACGCATTGAGGCTATTTTCGAAAAGGGAATCGTACCAAATCTGGAGCAGACTTCGGGGCTTATTCTCGAAGCGGCCTCCCCAAGAATTTCAAGGCATCGCGTCAGCGCCATAGCCAGCATCAAGTTGCTGGAAACATCCGAACGCCCATGCCCAGTGGCCATTTCCAGCGCAGCCGCTGCAGCCTCGCGCATATGGCGAAGCCGGACTGTATCAGGGTTCGGCATAGACGACCAGCGCATCCCGAAGCACTTGGTCCCGGAAATGCCGGCTGAGATCCATGGGCGTCCGCAGATCAACTTTGCGCTCCCCGAACAGCCGGCTCAACTGGTCTTCGATTTCGGCAAGGCGGAAGAAGCCAACGCGCACCCCAGGTTGGAATTCAACCAGGAGGTCGATGTCGCTAGAAACCGAGAACCGGCCGGTCAGCACGGAGCCAAATAACGACAGTCGACGGATTCCGTTGTGGCGACAAAACTCATCGATCTCGGACTTCGGGATTTCAATTTGCGCAACCGTCATGCCGTCTCCAATTATGGCTCTGAGAAGTGAGCACCTCCGGTGCGCTACACTACGCCATCTTCGGCTTGATCACGTCGATCAACTCTTTCACCGACGCCGCGCTCTTCTGCAACGCCGCCTGCTCCGGCTGATCGAGCTTGATCTGGTAAATCTTCTCGATCCCGCGCGACCCCAGCTTCACAGGCACGCCCACGAACAGATCCCGAATGCCATACTCGCCCTCCAGATACGCCGCGCACGGAAGGATCTTTTTCTTGTCCTTCAGGATCGATTCCACCATCTCGGTCGCCGCGGCGGACGGCGCATAGTACGCGCTCCCGGTCTTCAAATACTTGACGATCTCGGCGCCGCCGTCGCGAGCACGCTGTACCAGCCGATCGATGGCCGCTTGGTCCAGTAGTTCACTCAACGGAATGCCCGACACGCTGGCCAGCCGCGCCATCGGGACCATTGTGTCGCCATGTCCCCCCAGCACCATCGCCGTTACGTTCTCCACCGAGACGTCCAGCTCTTGCGCGATGAACGTCCGGAACCGTGCCGTATCCAGAATGCCCGCCATGCCGATGACCCGGTTCTTGGAAAATTTCGCAATCTGGTACGCCGTCCAGCACATCGCGTCCAGCGGATTGGTAACCAGGATGAGAATCGAATTGGGCGAATGTTTCACCGCCTGCTCGGTCGCGCTCTTTACGACTTCGTAGTTGGCCAGCAGCAGATCGTCCCGGCTCATGCCAGGCTTGCGCGGAAACCCAGCCGTAATCACCACGATGTCCGAGTTCGCCGTCGGCCCGTAATCATTTGCGCCGGTGATATTGACGTCATAGCCTTCCACCGGGCCGGACTGCAAGATGTCTAATCCTTTGCCTTGCGGAACCCCTTCGATGACGTCCACCAGCACGACGTCCGCTAATTCTTTGCCGGCGATCCGCAGCGCGCAATTAGCGCCTACGTTGCCGGCTCCCACAACCGTGACTTTTTTTCGCATAGAATTCTCAAGGTAGGGCCACGCACATGGTTCTGTCAAGCAGAGGAAGGAAATAACTTGGGCTCTTACTTCGAAGATTTCGCTCTTGATAGCGTCAGCACTTCGCGCGGAAGAACCGTCACCGAGGCTGACATCGTGAACTTC
This sequence comes from Bryobacteraceae bacterium, assembly GCA_035484655.1. GTDB lineage: Bacteria > Acidobacteriota > Terriglobia > Bryobacterales > Bryobacteraceae > Palsa-89. Next base: position 25,600 of record DATHOT010000297.1, read on the forward strand.
GCCGGGCTCTCGGGAGACTTTGTGGAATTGCACATGAGCGAGACCTACGCCGCCAAAGGCCCGTTCGGCAAGCGGATCGCGCACGGGGTCCTCATATTCAGTATTTCGACCGGCTTGGGCATTCAAGTGAGTGAGATCGAACAAACCGTGATCGCGTTTTATGGCATCGACAAGCTACGGTTCACCCGGCCGGTTTTCATCGGCGACACCATCCACGTCGTCAAGAAAGTGATCGATAAGCAACAGAAGGACGGCGATCGCGGAGTGGTCACTTTCGAAACCAACGTCCTTAACCAGTTTAATGAACTGGTGATCGTTTACTACGACAAAATCCTGCTGAAGGCGCGCGCGTGAGCGACTTACGATGACGGACTTGAAAGGCGTCGTTGTACTTGATCTGACCCGCCTGCTTCCCGGCGCTGTTGCCACTCAACACCTGGCTGACTGGGGTGCCGAGATCATCAAGATTGAACAGCCTGGCGCGGGCGATTACGCGCGCACGATGAGTCCATCGATTTTCAAGCGTACCAATGCCGGCAAGAAGAGCATCGTTCTGGATCTGAAGAATCCTCGCGGACGCGAAATCCTTACATCGATGGCCTGCACCGCTGACGTGCTTATCGAAGGCAATCGGCCCGGCGTCATGGAGCGTCTCGGGCTATGTTATTCCGAGCTGTCCGCGGTAAACAAGCGTTTGATTTACGTCAGCCTGACGGGCTACGGACAGCGTGGTCCTTACACTGATCTCGCCGGTCACGACATCAACTATATGGCGCTCGGTGGTGTTCTGAGCTTGAATCTCCCGGTGATTCCCGGTGTGCAGATCGCCGACCTGGTGGGTGGCTCCATGCAAACCGTCATGGGGATTTTGCTGGCGCTGGTGGCGCGTCATCGCACTGGCGAGGGCCGCCACGTGGACGTTTCCATGTACGATGGAGTGACCTCGTTGCTTACGGTTCCTCTAGCTGGCTACCGCGAGACCGGATGCGAACCGCGACCCGGCAGTGAAATGTTGAGCGGACGCTACGCGTGTTACAACATCTACGAAGCCGCCGATGGGCGCTGGCTGGCTGTCGGAGCCCTCGAGCCGAAATTCTGGGCCGAGCTGTGCCGGCATTTGGGTTGCGAGGATCTGATCCCCCGCCAGTTCGAAGAGCCTCAAGACCCCGTGAAGGCGCGAATCGCGGCCATCTTTCGAACCAAAGGGGCGCATGATTGGTTCGATCAATTGCGCGGCTCCGACAGTTGCGTTACACCGGTACGTACAGTCGGCGAGGTCGCCGCCGAATTGCCCGATCGCGAGGGCCCACGGCCGCCGGCAATGGGTGAGCATACTTTCGAAGTGCTGAGCCGGTCAGGTCTGGCGCCCACTGAGATCGAAGAACTAAAACGTCAGGGAGTAATCGCATGACCGTTAACTATTGCCTTCGCCGGGCTAAATCATTCTACGGCCGCAACCTCGCGATCCATCACCAGGATCGGCAGACCACCTATGAAGATTTCTATCGGCTGGTGGAAGACTCGGCGCGGAAGTTGATGGCGCTCGGGGCAGGGAAGGGCGACCGGGCCGCGGTTCTGATGCTGAATTCTCCCGAATATCTGGAGCTGTACTATTCGACCGCTATGGCGGGCGCGGTGATTGTGCCCTTGAACACCCGCTGGCACATCAACGAGATTATCTACACGCTCACCGATTCGGGCAGCAAGATTCTCTTCGTCGATGAACGATTCGCTCCGCTCGCGCCACAGATCCGAGCTGCGGTTCCCGGTCTGAAGCAATTGATTTTCGCAGGTCCGGGTAGCTGTCCGGCGGACTTGTTGGATTGGAAAACCTTCGCCGCGGCCGGCGCCAGCGAAACTTTTCCTGAGCCGGATGAAAACGATCTCTTCGGCCTGTTCTACACCAGCGGCACCACCGGCGGGCCCAAGGGCGCGATGCTGACTCATCGCAACATTTACTCCAACGCAATCCATTCGCTGCTTCCGCCAACCCGACTTCTCCTTGAAGGCAAGTGGCTGCACGCTGCGCCGATGTTCCATTTGGCAGATTGCGGCGCCATCCCCGCCTTAACGCTCTGCGGCACAACCCACTGTTTTCTTTCCAGCTTCGATCCTGAAGCAACCCTCGGCGCCATCGAGCACTATCGCATTACCAGTCTTGTGTTGGTGCCGACCATGATCAACATGGTGGTCAACCATCCGAATTTCGACAAGTATGATCTGTCGAGCTTGAAGCGCATCATGTACGGCGCGTCCCCCATGCCGCTGCCGCTGTTGAAACAGTCTATCGAAAAATTTCCCTGTGACTTCGCCCAAGGCTACGGTATGACAGAGGTCAGCCCTGTCCTTACGGCGCTGGCTCCCGAAGACCATTGCTTTGAGAACACCGAGCGCCCGTTCGCTCCCGTGAAATCCGCGGGCAAACCGGTCACCGGTGTCGAGGTCCGCGTGGTGGATTTCAATGACAACGACGTCCCCGTTGGCCAAGTCGGTGAGATAATCGCACGCGGTCCCAATGTCATGAAGGGCTATTGGAATCGGCCCGAGGTGAATGCCGAGGTCCTGCGCGGCGGCTGGATGCATACCGGCGACCTGGGCGCGTTCGACGAAGACGGCTTTCTCTACATTCTCGATCGTAAGAAAGACATGATCAAGACCGGCAGCGAAAACGTGTACTCCCCGGAAGTGGAATCGGTCCTGTGCGCGCATCCGGCCGTGCTCGAAGCCGCCGTCATCGGAGTGCCGGACGAAACCTGGGGCGAGACCATCCGCGCCATAGCAGTCATGCGTGCAGATACAAACGGCGAGCTTACCGAAGATGAGCTGATCGCCTGGTGCCGCGAACGCTTGACGCACTTCAAGTGCCCGACGTCCGTGCTCTTCACCGATTCCTTGCCCAAGGGCGGAACGGGCAAAGTGCAAAAGAATGTCCTACGCGAGCGCTTCAGTCACCGCGAGACCGGGCGCCAAAAAGCGGCGGATTAAGCTTAAGTCTTCAGCGGCTGCATGTTGGCCTGCAATCGCCGCATCCCTCGTATCCAGCGATCGTAATCGGTGGCCTTACGCTTGATGTACTCCAGAACCTCAGGATGCGGAAGAATCAGGAAATGTTCCTCCTCCAGCCCTTTCACCACTGCTTCCGCCACTTGATCCGGCTCCAGCGCTCCCTCCAGCAAAAACGTTCCACCGCCGAACTCTGCGTTCTCCAGCATGCGCGTCTTCACGCCTTGTGGGCAAAGCGCCGACACTTTGAGCCCCTGGTCGCCGTAAGTGATCGCGAGCCATTCGGCGAATGCGAGAGCAGCGTGCTTGGTCACGGCATAAGGGGCCGATCCGATCTGCGTGAGCAGTCCCGCGGCCGACACTGTTTGCAATAGGTAGCCGTCCTTTCGCGCCAGCATTCCAGGCAAAACTGCGCGCGCCGCATAGACGTGCGCCATGACATTGATGTCCCAGATGCGGATCCACTCCCGATCCGGAACACAATGGTCGCCTTCGATCCCGATTCCTGCATTCGAGCAGAACAAATCGATCTGGCCGTGCTTCTTTAGCACCTGATCGACTAAGCGCTGCACCTCCGACTCTTCGGCCATGTTGGCCTCGACGTGCCATCCGCCGATCTCCGCGGCCACCGTGCGCGCGGCCTTCTCCTCGATGTCTGCCACCACCACAACTCTTGCGCCCTCCACTGCGAACCGTCTGCACAATGCCCGCCCGATGCCGTTTGCGCCTCCCGTCACGACTACGATTTTGTCCTGGAGTTTCATTCCTCGATGATAACAACGCTACTCATCTCTCTTGATTTCCCTGTCCAAAGATCGAAATAGAAATGTTCTGGACCCACCCCAGTTTTTTGGTCGGCTACCTGTGGCTCATCGAACTGGGCACCGGCGCGCCTTCGTCTTCTCAAAAGTTTCGAGGCGTTGGCGCTCTTTGGAGGACTGCTGGCACTCGGGATCTTCGGACGCGCGTTCTGGCGCGGTTTTGCCGAAGAAATTGGGCACTGTCGTCCGCGGCAAAAGGGAGCCGATTCGATAACCGGGTTTTCAGCGAGCCGGCTCGTCCAGTTTGTGGCCGGTTCCCGCGCAGTTCGGACACCGCCCCGTTCCTGCGCACTTTTCGCATTGTCCACCGTTGCTGGTTCCCTTGCAAACCGGACAATCCCCGCTCCCCCCGCAGGCCGAGCATTTGTGCCTGTCTTGTTCCAGTCGTTGGTGTTCCATTTGTTACCCCGATGATACAATGATCTTCCTTGACCTTACGAGACCTTCGTGCCCTTTCCGAAAACATGCCATTCAACAAGCTGGTTGGCATCCGCGTCGTTCGTCAGCATCCGGATGGAGTGACCATCGCATGTCCCATGACCGAGCGGCTGCGCAATAGTGCCGGAGTGATGCACGGCGGCGTGTTTACAACGGTCGCCGATGCCGCGGTGGGTATCGGCCTGGCCAGTCACTTTGGCGGCCGCCGTCCCGTGACCACCACCGAGATGAAAATCAATTTTCTGCGTCCGATCCAGGACGGCAACCTCGTGGCGCGGTCGCACCTGCTGCGCATCGGCAAACGCCTGTGTGTCGGACGGGTGGACATGTTCGATGCCAAACGCAAATTGGCCGCCGTCGCGATCGTGACTTACATGCTACTGGAGTGACTGAGGGTGCACAGTAGTGTTGCTGGCGGCGGCGTGATACGCTCTCTAGGAATGTTACGCCGCGTCGCCCTCCTTTTTGCGGCCTTCATCAGTCTGCTGTGCGCTCGCCCGGACTTCAATGTGAAGGACTACGGTGCTACAGGAATCAAGTCGGATAACGCCAGGCCCGCCCTGCAGCAGGCCATTGACGCGTGCGGCAAGGCTGGCGGTGGAACCGTTTACATTGGTCCGGGCGAATACACCACCGGCCAACTCCACATGCGCTCCGGGGTCCGGCTCTATTTGGAAGCTGGGGCGACACTATTTGCCTCGTTAGACGGGGCGCAGTTCGACCCGTCGCCCAAATCCGCGCTAATCTCCGGCGAAGATCTGCACGATATCGCGCTCGAAGGCCGCGGCACGCTGGACGGGCAATCCACCTATGAATGGCGTCTCAATAGCTTTACCGATTACTACATCCTCCCCAACCAGCGCCTCATGGAAGCCGCCGGCAAACCGCTTATGCGCCCGTTCCCGCATGGCTTCCCCGGCGAAACAATTTATCCGCGCATGGTCCTGCTGTTGCGTTGCACGGACGTGCGCATCACCGGATTGAAGTTCCTGCGGTCGCGCAGTTGGACCATTAACCCTTATGCCTGCAAGCGCCTGCTCATCGATGGCGTCTACATTTATTCCAGCCAGAAGGAAGGTGTCTGGGCCGACGGCATTGACCCCGACGGTTGCCAGGATGTCCGTATCGCCAATTCCACCGTTGAAACTGGCGATGACGCGCTGGTGTTCTATTCGGCCGATATCTGGGGGCCTGCGCTTCCGGTTGAAAACGTCACCGTCACCAATTGCCGTTTGTCTTCAGCCTCGAGCGCGATCAAATTTTGCGATGGGAATTCGAACGCGATCCGGCGCGTAAACATCGATAACGTGGTCATTTCTAATTCCAACCGCGGGATCGCCTTTATGGTGTTCGATGGCGGCATGGTGGAAGACGTGGTCCTGTCCAACCTGACCATTGAAACCCGGCGCTTCGATTGGTTTTGGTGGGGCGATGGCGATCCGCTGCATTTCAACATCAAGCGCCGCAGTGAAGTGGATGGAACCAAGCGTCCCCATGAGCCGGCCGCCGGCAAGATTCGCAGCGTGATCATTCAGAATGTGATCGCGCACGGCACCGGCGCGTCCGTTATCAATGGCCATCCGGAGAGTTGGTTGGAAGGCGTCCGGTTGGACAATATAAAGCTTTTTGTCTCGTCCGATCCCAACGCCCCCTACGAACATACGGCTACGGCGCTGACGGTTCGCCAAGCGCGTGGTTTGCGTATGAGTAATGTTGAGATCGGTTGGGAAAAACCTTTGGCGGCAACCTGGCGGAATGGCCTTTCGCTGGACCAGGTGAAAGATGCCATTCTCGACCGCGTGGAGGTGCATCCGGCGCCGGGCTCAAAATCGCAGCGCATCAGATCAACGGACGCTGAATTTGTAGTGTCGCCAAAATAACCGTGCCGTAATTGCTGCAAAAGGCGCAAGCGGCTGAGCCTCCCCTTTGACACCACCGTGCTGCTCGAATAGAATCCTTGTAAATGGCCAAGGAGGCTTTAATGCTAGAAACAATTTCACGCGCGGCCGAGAGCAACCTGCTCGAACGCGGCTTTTCCAGACGGCAACTGGGACGCATTGCAGCTGTCTTGACCGCTGGAGCGACCCTTCCGTTCTACAACGAGGCCGCCCTCGCCCAACGCGCCCTGCGATCCGAAATTCCATCCGATGCGGTGCGCATCAACTCCAACGAAAACCCGCTGGGACCTTGCCCCGAAGCTCTCGAAGCCATCTCGCAGGTCGCCAAGTCCGGCGGCCGGTATTCGCCGCATGGGGAAGAGGAACAAACGGTCCGTATCGTCGCCGAGACCGTGGACCTCAAACCGGAATACATCGCCTTCTTCGCAGGATCGGGCGATCCACTCTTCCGTTCGGCGCTTGCATTCACATCGCCAACACGGCCATGGGTGATGGGCGATCCAGGTTATGAATCGGGCGGCTCGGCGGCTGCATTTATTGGCGCCAAGGTCATTCGCGTTCCTCTCCGTAAGGACCATTCGCACGACGTGCAGGCAATGGTAAAGGCACATCCGAACCCCGGCGTGATTTATCTCACCAATCCGAACAATCCGACCGGCACGCTCACCACTCTCGAGGACATCGAATGGACGGCTGCGAATATGCCGAAGGGCAGCCTATTGCTGGTGGACGAAGCCTACATTCACTTCTCTGACCATGCGAAATCGGCGTTCGGCTTGGTTGCCTCCGACAAGGATGTGATCGTGCTCCGTACCTTCTCGAAGGTTTACGGCATGGCCGGAATTCGTGCTGGCTATGCGTCGGGCCGGCCGGATCTGATCGCGAAGCTGCGGCCGTGGGGCAGTAACAGCGTGCCGGTTACCAGTTTGGCCGCTTCGATGGCCAGCTTGAGATCGAAAACCGTCGTCGCGGAACGCCGCAAGATCAACCGCGACATTCGCGAGGACGTGTTCGCCTATCTGGACAAAAAGAATCTCCAATTCACTAAGAGCGAAGCCAATCACTTTATGGTGAACGTCGGGCGCCCGGGCGGCGATGTAGTGCAGGCCATGGCGAAGGAAAGGGTCTTGATTGGAAGGCTGTGGCCGGCTTGGCCGAATCATGTGCGTATCTCCATCGGCACGCGCGACGACATGGAGAAATTCAAGACGGCTTTCTCCAAGGTGATGGCCTAGAACAAACGGCTCCCCTATTTGAAAACGCAAATCAGCCGTAGAGGATTCGTCGGCGCTTCGGGCGTAGCCGCTTTTTCATCTCTGGCTGCCCCTACTCCCGCCGCCGCTGCCGGCGACGATGATCCACTGGGTGTGCGCAAGGATTTTCCGGCCACGGGTGATTGGACGTACCTCAATACTGCCTACATCGGGTTGATCTCGCAGTCGGTCGTCGACGCTGCTCGCGACTTCGCCGAGGCGCGTGCACGGCGCCCCTATAGCGTCGGCCAGATGCTGGCCAAGACCGACCAGGCGCGTAAACTGTTCTCGGAAATGGTTGGCGCCGGCCAGGACGAAATCGGCTTTCTGTTCTCGACCTCGGAAGGCGAGAACGTCGTCGTCAATTCTCTGGATTTCAAGCCCGGGGACAATATCGTATTCGACGATATCGCATATCCGTCGACCCCGGTGATCTACCGCAGGCTCGAAAAAACACACGGCGTCGAAATGCGAGTCGTGAAGAACCGCAAGGGAGCCGGTACAGTCGAGGATTTCGCGAAGCTGGTCGACAAACGCACGCGGATCATCTCGGTAGCTTGGGTCTCGAACACCAGCGGTCATCGGCACGACATGCAGGGACTCGCCAATCTGGCGCACGCTCACGGCGCGTATCTCTATGCCGACGCCGTGCAGTTTATCGGAACGGCCCCGCTCGACGTTCGTGCCGTCGGAGTGGATTTCTTTACCACCGGCACATACAAATGGCTGATGGCAGGTTTCGGTGTGGCGCCCTTCTATGTGCGGCGCGAGCTGCTTGATCGGATTCAGCCCGGGAATGTCGGCTGGATGGTCGAGAAGAGCCTCCCGAACTACGAGTATCAACACTATCGAACAGCCAGGAAGTTCGAGTACTCGAGCCCCGCCTTCGGGCAGTTGTACGAGCTGGCCGCGGCACTCGCCTACCTGAAGCGGATCGGTTTAGACAAGATCGAGGCGCAATCCGAGAACCTGACGGCTCAGCTTCGAAAGGGTCTGGCCGGCCGTGGGTTCAGCGTCTTCACGCCGGAAGGCAATCACTCCTCAATTGTGAGTTTCTACACCAGGAAAGCGCCCGGAGAAATTCAAAAAATACTCGACGCCGAGCGCATTAAGGTGAGCTTGCAGCAGGGTAGCGAAGACGGAGTCGAGGCGGGCATGGTGCGCATCCGTGTGGCGCCGGCTTTTTTCAACAATGCCGCCGAAATCAAGCGATTTCTCAAGGTCAGTGAACAATTGATTGCCGTGTAGCCGTTACCTCTCGCGGACCCTGCCCAACTGAGGAACCGGAAGGTTGTTTTTCCTTGACAAAGCCAGGAAAAAGTACAAAACTGGCTTATCCCGCACTGAACCTCGTGCGTTCGGCAGCCAGCGAAAACAGAACATGGGGTTTAAGGCTTCAACATAATGGGCACTCAAATTGGGACAAGATTACTACGCGCAGCCATCGTTTGCTGGCTCACATCGACAGGCGCGTTTCTTTACGGACAAGCCACCGGCAGCATTTCAGGGACCATTTCGGACACTACCGGCTCGGCTGTCCCTGGAGCGAAAGTCACTATCTCGGCTCCCGCCACTGGGCTGTCTCGTTCTACCACCAGTAACGACAAAGGCGAGTACGTCATTCCTTTGCTGGGTGTCGCCAATTACAACGTGCAGGTGGAACTCCAGGGTTTTCAGACCGCCACGGCTCAGGATATCCGGCTCCAGGTAGATGAACACCGCGAGTTAGATTTCAAGCTGTCCCCCGCAACGGTACAAACCAACGTCGAAGTTAATGCGACCGCTGTGGCCATCCAAACGGCGGATGCCACTCTAGGTCAAGTCATCACCTCCCAACAGGTCGCCGATCTCCCCTTGAACGGCCGCGATTTCGTTCAGCTTGCCACGCTGACTCCTGGCGTGAGTCAGGAAACAAATCCGAACAGCTTTTTCAATGGGGGGCCAAGCAGCGAAGCGTCCGCGCGCGGTTCTTTTTCGCTTTCGGTGGGCGGCTCGCGCGCCAACAGCACCGATTGGCTGCTGGATGGCAACGACAACAACGAGCTGACTTCCGGCGCCATTTCGATTCTGTCTTCGATCGATTCGATCCAGGAATTCAAGGTCCTCACATACAACTACTCAGCGGAGTGGGGAACGCGCGGCGGTCCAACCGTTTTGGTCAACACGAAATCGGGAACTGACCAGTTTCACGGAACCCTGTTTGAGTTTCTGCGCAACACCGACCTGGACGCCCGCAGCTTCTTCGCTACTTCTACCGAAAAATTCAATCTCAATCAGTTCGGCGCCTCAGTCGGCGGCCCCATCCGCAAGAATAAGACCTTCTTCTTTGTCGATTACGAGGAAAAATATCAGCGGCACGGGATTCCGTTCACCGGTATAGTACCAACCGTGGCCCAGCGAAATGGCAACTTCACAAATGACCCCTTCGGTCAACCGGCGGCTCGACTTACCAACACATTAGCACCGACCAGTGCGCCATTCATGTGCGATGGCGCGGGCAACCCGCTTCCTGCCGCCGCGAACGGAAGTCAGAGCGCGGGCACGCCATGCAATAAGATTCCGGCCAGTCTGATCGATCCGGTTGGCCAGAAATTGATCAACCTTTATCCCCTGCCCAACGCCAACAATGCCGCTCTGCAATACAACTTCGTCAGTGAGCCGGTGAGGAAACTCGACGAAGGAAAGTTCGACATCCGGTTGGACCAGAACATTTCCGCCAGCGACTCTCTGTTTGCGAGGTTCAGTTATGACCAGGCTACCTCCTACGTTCCAGGCGGCGCTCCGGGGTTCGCCGAACAAGGCGCGTTCGCCAGCAATCAAAGCATCGCCAATCATGCCCGCAATGCGGCCATTTCAGAGACTCACCTTTTCTCGCCCAATACAGTCAACCAGATGAGCTTCGGCTTTAACCGGATCTTCGACTACATCACCTCGCAAGGAACCGGCAGTTGCATATCGACGGCGCTGGGGATTCCGGGCGCTAATCTGGGAGGGAATAGCTGCGGGCTGACATCGGTATTGATGACTACCTACTGGTCGCTGGGCGATCGCGGGTATACGCCGTTCGTCGGTGGGACGAACGTTTGGTCATTATCCGATTCCTTTGATATGGTCCGTGGCAGCCACGACATCCGGATCGGCGGTATGATTCGCGCGAACCAATTGAATACGGTCGCGGTCGGGTTCCCCAATGGGTTCTGGGTGGTTGTCGGGCTCACTGGCGACCCCGCAGCGGACCTTCTCACCGGCCAGACCGTCTACGCGGCACACGACCAGGAGTTCGATGGCGGAGTTACCGGCCGCCGCTGGAAATTGTATCGCCCGTTTATTGAAGATAACTGGCGCGTCACCAAGAGTCTCACGCTGAACCTCGGTTTGGCGTGGGCCCTCACGACCCCCATTAGTGAAGTGGCGAATCGCCAGTCGGACTTCAACCCCGCCAACGGGAAGTTTTTGGTCGCAGGCCAGAACGCGGGCGCGAGCGCCGGAATTAACATGGACCTGACTGCTCTGGAACCGCGCATCGGTGCTGCGTGGAAACCGTTCGGCAGCACCACCGTATTTCGCGGAGGCTACGCTATCTTCCACGATTCATCATGGAATCAAGGTGCGCAGGGGCTGTGGCAAAATCCGCCTTACTACGCCGAAACGCATCAGCCGTTTGGAACCCCGATGTCGCAGGGATTTCAAACCTTGACTTCACCCCCTAATCCGGTCGATTTCCAAGGGACCATCTGGGCGCAGGACACGAACTTTAAACAGGGCAGAATTCAGCAGTTTAACTTCAACGTGGAACAAGAGATCCCAGGACAGATTGTGTTAACAGCCGGATATGCGGGTTCGCGCAGTTCCCACCTTTTGGATTCCGGAAACAACATCAACGTGGGTTCTCCTGCCGCGTGCGGCATGGTCTCCGGCTATACGCTCGGCTGCGGCCCCAACGGGGCGGCATTCGCATCGCCTTATGCAGCCGCTTTTCCCGGTGCGACTATTTCGAACATTTTTGACGCCGGCCAGGCGCATTACAATTCTCTTCAGATCAAAGCTGAAACTAAGAGCGCGAAATACGGCATTTACGGGCTCATCGGATATACCTACTCGCGCTCGTATGACACCGGGCTCATTGACGGTCTGGGAAGTATAACCGGGGCCAACTACTTTCCTCTTCCAGGATGGCAAAATCTGGATTGGGGACTTTCGCAAATCAACCTGAACCACAACTTTACGGCCAGCATCATTTATGACCTGCCGTTCGGCAAAGGGCGAAAATGGGGAAACAACTGGAAGGGCCTGGCCAACGCGATCGCCGGCGGCTGGGAAGCCACGGTCATCGAAAAAGTCACCTCCGGGTTCCCGATCTTCGTAGTCGATAGCAACAACACAGCCGGCACAAACCTCCTGAACAATAATGGCCAAAGCTTAATCCGTCCCAATCAAATTTGCAATCCCGTGTTGAGTAATCCGACGCTGGCCCAGTGGTTTAACCCGGCCTGCTTCTCCCAGCCGGCGAACGGCGAACTCGGAAATGCGAATCGTACGCCGCTCTCGGGTCCTGATTTCGTGAATACGGATTTCTCGATCATCAAGCACTTTGTTCCTCGCGAGGGAATGCGAATCGATTTCCGAACTGAGTTCTTTAACTTGTTCAATCATCCCCAGTTCGGCTCGCCCGGCGGCAACGGAACCGGTGCGGACTTCAATTCTTCCACGTTCACTGTCATTAACTACACGGTGAATAATCCGCGCGTGATTCAGTTCGCGCTCAAGCTCGCTTTCTAAGTTGTGGGGCAGGTCCCCGACCTGCCAATAAGAGCCGCTCGACGACTTTTTCAGTCCAGTCAGAAGTTCGTCACAAAACTCGCGGGTGGGGCGGACGCCCTCGTCCGCGCCGGACCCCTGGTCCGGCCTTTGCCCATTCGATGAACTTCTGACTCAGCACACACTAAGGCTTGCGAAGCTCAAAAACGAACTGCTGGATCTCGGCGCGCTCGCGATCTAATTCCTGAGCCGATTGTTTTTTCGATTCCTGGTAAAGCTCGATCTCTCTTTCCGCCTTCGCCGTTTCGCCGATCTTCCGGTACGCCTGCGCCAGACGATAATGCGCTTCTTCCAAAGATGGACTGGCATCGACCGCGCGTTGATACGTAGAGATGGCTTTCGGCATCTTGCCCTGGTCCGCGTAGACTATCCCGAGCTGTAGAAAGGCGACGGCGAGATGTGGATCCAGCCGGACTGACTTTTCGAGCAATGCTTGAATCTTGCGTGACGCCGCGGCTCGGCGCTTCCATAGACTGGCGGCGTAATAATAGTTCGCCCAGGCATTCTCTGGTTGAAGGCTGGCAAATCGTCGCAGCCGTTCCGCGAAGCCGCTGGACTCCGTGATTTCGGCGCTCGTCACCTTGCCAAGGAACAGATACGGAGCCGGATCGCTGGGATTTACGTCGGTCGCTTCGAAGAACCGCCGTGCGGCTTCATCGTACGAACCGCGCGAGTACAACGCCACAGCGAGGCCCAGTAACATGCGGGTGGAATGTGGAAATAAGTGATTGCCTCTGGTGAAAACCTCGACCGCCTGGTCGGCCGCGCGATGGATCAGCAGCTCCGTTCCCCAGTCGAAAAGATGGGTCTCGGTCGGCTCCAGTTCCGCAGCCCGCTGATATTCGCGAGCGGCCTCGAGCGCCTTCCCTTCTTTTTCCGCTGCATCGGCAACAGAGAGGCTGTTGCGTAGCGAGGCGGTCGACTTGGCCAGAGCTTCGGCGGAGCGCAAAACCGGGTCAGAACCGTGGCCGCCGCGAAGAGCTGGATCGGTAACACCGGCAACGATAAATGTAGGCTCGTCGAAAAACTGGGCTTTGGCCGCAGAGTCCAGCGTCAGGTCAACCTTCTTGGACTCGTCCTCTCCCACCGGGAACGGGCCAACGTCGGCTTCGCCGAATTTGCTTTCGCTCGCATGGACTGTATACCTGCCCGCGCGAAGCGGTTCGAAGTTGTAGTGTCCTTGGGCATCCGTCAACGCCGTGAAAGTCTGAGCAGCGATTTTGAGCTGTACGGTAGCTGCCCCAATCGGCTTGCCTTGTGAGTCGCGAACGAAACCCTCAACCGAAGACTTCTCGTTTTGGCCGAGTAACGCAACCGCCAGCAAGGCCCCAACCGTGAAGCGCTTCATCATAATCGCGCCATGCGACCGATCACCAGGTCGAAATAGGCGTCGGCATTTACATTCCGAAGGAACAGCACATTGGGCTTCTTCCCGGTCACGTCCCACCAGTCTACAACCGTCATTCCAAGCGTAAGCGCGCCCGAGCATTCCACTTCGATGTTCACTTTACGTCCCGAGAAGATCTCCGGCGCGAGCAGATAGGCTACGACCGTCGCGTCGTGCAAAGGTCCTCCCTCCCATCCGTATTTGCGCTCATCGAAGAGCTTATTGAATCTTAAAAGATGATAGAAGGCCTCGGCCACGGGAGTGCCAATGCTGCGCAGTTTCTCCAGCCGCGGCCCGGTGGTGAGCGCCTGGTGCGTACAATCCAACGGGATCATCGTAATGGGCGTTCCAGATCCCAGCACGCGCGCCGCGGCTTCCGGGTCCACGTAGATGTTGAACTCCGCGGCGGGTGTGATGTTGCCGCCCTCCGAAAACGCCCCGCCCATCATTACGATCTCTCTCAAATGTCCGGCCAGCCGCGGCTCCTTCGCCATCGCCAGCGCGATATTGGTCAGCGGCGCCAGACAGCACAACGTGACTTCGCCCCGCGGTCTGCTCATTACCAGATCCACGATGGCGTCCGGCGCGAAGCCTTTCGCAAGAGGGGTGACCGGGTCCGGCAGGTCGTACCCGTCAAAGCCCGTCTTACCGTGTACCTCCTCCGCTGTCACCAGCGGCCGCAGAAGTGGCGCCGCCGCACCCGCGTACACCGGTGTCTCGGTTCGCCGCGCCAGCTCCAGGGCCTTGCGGGCATTTTTCGAGGTGAGATTCACCGGAACATTTCCGGCGACCGTTGTCACGGCCAGCACCTCCAATTCTTCCGGAGATGCCAGCGCCACGAGTATGGCAACGGCGTCGTCGGGCGAAGGATCGGTGTCAATGATGATGGGACGCGGCATGTGTTTTCAATGCAACTGATCGAGCGCCTGCTGAGCCTGCGCGTGGCCCGGATGTTGTTGCAGCAGACTGAGCAGCACGGCACGCTCCTTCTCGCGTTCACCTTCCAGGTTGTAAACGCGCGCCAGGTTCAAGTAGGACTGATCGAAGCCCGGCGCCACGCGGATACATTCTTCGAACTTAGCTACAGCATCGTCCCGCCGGCGGGTTCGCAGATACAGGACTCCCAGGTTGTTCAGCGCCTCTGGATAATCGGGGCGCAGGGTCAAAGCCTTTTGCAAATATTGGTAGGCGCGCTCGGTATCCTCCATCTGCGCATAGACCATGGCCAGGCTGTAATTCGCCTCCGGTTCCCGTGGCCGGGCAGCAACCGCCCGTTCCAGGGCAGCGCGTGCGTCGTCCCACCGTTTCTGCTGCCGGTATGCGTTCCCCAGATTTTCTAGAGCGATCCAATAGTCAGGGTTCAGGCGAAGAGCCCCTTGAAAATAATCAATGGCTTCGGCAGTGCGTCCCTCGCGCGTGGCCAGTAGGCCGAGATTGTTCCACGCGTTCGGTCCCGTGTCCGGATAAGCGGCGGTGAGCTTCAAGACTTGCTCGAAGCTCGACCGCGCGTCCACGAGTTTCTCCTGCTTCAAATACACACTGCCCAGTCCGTAGTGTGCCTCGGCACTCGATGGGTCATCCCGCAAAGCAAGCCGGAAAGTTGCTTCCGCCTGGTCGAAATGGCCGCGCTGAAAGAAGGCCGATCCAAGAGAGAGATGGTTTCGCCCAAACTCATAGGTCTCCGAATTGCCGGCGAACGGTAGCGCTAGAGCCAGCCGCTGTTCCTTGGTTTGCGGGATACGGCTGATATCCGCTTCGACCAGACGCCCATCGACGGCTCCCTGGTAAACCTTAACGATGTCGCCATTGGCGTCGATCAAGAACGATGTCGGCAGAGTGAGATCGCGATGACGGTCAAACAGATAACGATACAGAATGTTGTAAACTGCGGCGACATCCTCACTGACATTGATCTCCTGGCGTGCTTGATCGAACTCTAATTGGAAAAGTGTCGGCTTGCCCCCGCGAGACGGAGGAACCGGCGCAGGTACCGGCGCGAGCAGCCAGGTTTCGACGGTTGCCGGAAGGGCTGCGGCTGGCTGCGCTGGCTGGGATCGGACCGAAGAGCTTTGGAACGGCTCGACGCGCGGCGGTTCGACGCCTTCTTCTACCCACACACGATGATTGATCGGAAGGCCGTGGAGTTGCTGCACCAACCCGCTCGGCCAGTGGATCGATGCGTTCACCGGACCCTTGGCTTGCCCAAGGCCGAAGAATACATCCTTGCTGTGCTGCGAAAGAAATCCCGAACCGGCTTGCAGCATCCGAGTCTGCCGGCCGGGTTCAGTTTCCACCACGATGGCCGCGCCGATTGCATCGGGATTGCTCTTGATCCCGCGCAGCCGAAAGGCGATGGACGGCGGCAGTTCTGCTGCCACATTTTTCAGCAGACGCAACTGTGGAGCATTGCGGTTTTTGAGAAACACTTCTTGGCGGCCGTCATGATCGAAGTCGGCTAGCGCGAATGACCGGCCATCTTCCAGAAAGTCGAGATCGACAGCGCCTGAAACATCGGAAAATGTTCCATCGCGATTGTTCGCGTAGAAAACGTTGCGTTCGTACCCGCTCCAGGTGTAGTCGCCACGGATCAGCTCATTAATAGCGTTCCATCCCTGTTCGTAGTCTTGCGACGGCTTGGCGGTACTGGGTGAATTAGCAACCACCTGCCGCCAGAAGAAACTGTTCAAATCTTCCCGTATTGGGCCGGAAAGCATTCCGTTGGCGATGTAGAGATCGGGAAAACCGTCATGATCGAAGTCCCAGGCGTCGCTCGACCACGACCATCGGCCCATTCCGGCGCCGCTCGGCGCGGTGGCATCCTGAAATCCGCCTCCGCCGCGATTTCGGAGCAGGGAATTTCCCATCGCGTGTTTGCGATACATCGCGCGGACCGGTTCAGGCGCCTCCCTTTGGAAGCCCTCCTGCATAGAGATGCGCTCGCCCGCCGCGGTCCACATGTCCGCAACGTAAAGGTCCTCAGCCCCGTCGTTGTCGTAGTCGAACCAGCACACGCTCATGCCCGCGCCAACATCTTCTACGCCCGCCTGCGGCGCGACATCGGTAAACGTTCCGTCGCCGTTGTTGCGGTAAAGATTCTTCCGTCCGAAATCGTTCACGACGTACAAATCGGGCCATCCGTCGCGATTGTAGTCGCCCCAACCACAGCAAAAGCTATAGCGAGTGTTGTTCTGGTTGAGACCCGATTGCGCGGTAACGTCGCGAAAGGTTCCGTCCCGATTGTTGCGCATCATGAAATTGGGTGGCCCGTTCTCCGCGGCGTAATAAGGCATCGGATATTTGTATTGATCCGTGCCCTGGTAGTAGCTGTAAAGGCAGAAATAAATGTCCAGCCAGCCGTCGCGGTCATAGTCGGCGGCGGCCGCGCCCGTGAAGGCCCCTTGCGGAGGGTTAGCGAACTGAAAAGCGTTTGGCTTGAGTCGGAATTTGCCGCCCCCCTGGTTCAGGAACAATAGCGGACCGCCGGCGCGCACGACGACCAGATCCTGACGTCCGGCATGGGCGAAGTCGGCGAAAATCGCACAGGCCGTATTTTCGAGCAGCCCGACCCCGGAAGCCTCGGTAATGTCCTCGAACGTTCCGTCACCCCGATTCCGATAAAGCCGGTTAGGCAGGCCCGCGGGTTGGCAAACATAAAGGTCATCGAATCCGTCGCCATCGATGTCGCCCACCGACACGCCATTGTGTCCGTAAATGTCGATGCCGGACGCGCCGTCGAGAACCGTGCGCCAATAATCGACGCCCCGCAGCATCTGCGCGGCGTAGGAAGAAGCGTTGCCGAACGCCCGCGGCGCAAAGTCCTCGTACCAGGGTTGGGCGGATCTGCTGCGCGTCTCCTCAGTCGCCTGCCAGCTTCGCAGACGATATTGATCCGGCGTCGCCGCTTCCCATTCCAGATTCCACCATCCCACGCGCTGCTCGCGGTGGAACCCTGGACCCGCGCCCACCAGTTCATAGCGCACTCTAGTTTTGAGACCGCCGCCGGGCTGCGCCTCGATTCGGGTCACCTGGAAATCGGCTGTCTGGAGGGTCGAAAAAGCGCTCAAAAAGGCGCGAAACTGCTCCAAAAAAGCGTCTTTTCCGGCCGAATTTTGCACCGAAAACGTGATCTGGCGCACTTCGAGAGCCGGTCCCGGACGCACAATCCGGGATTCGGCCGCCAGCGGGGAAAAGCCCCGGAAGCCCGGGGCCAGAACCTTCGCGATAGCCTGCAAGCTCTTCGGGGATCCGAGCAGATTCGCTCGCCAATCCGCCAAAACCCCTGCGATTTCATCATGATAGCGCTCCGTGACGAAGCCGTCGGGTCCGGCCATGGTGGCAACCACCAAAGGCGCGTTTTGCGCCTCCAGCCGGGGAAACCATGGGAAGGCTAAGCCCCCTAGGAGGAATTTGCGTCTTCGAAGATCGAAAGAACGGCCCATGATCTGGAAACTAGAATCTCACGTCACTCCGGGGGCTTGGTAGATCGTTGGGATGCGAAGCTCTCCTGGAGCGGCACAGCCAGTGCCGTGCCAGCCTGTTCGACCGCTTGCAACATCTTCAGCAGAAGTTCCTGCTGAAGCGCGAGAAATTCGTCGTAATCGGCCGTGGTAATGTACGCGGCGGCATCGATGTCGAGCGAATAGGGGCCCACACCAACGAAGCGCACCGGTAAGGGCCCGACTTCAACTTTAGAGTGGCCCCGCAGGATTTCGGTCATAGAGGATAGGACCTCCATTAACTGGTCTGAGGTTGTGTCCCTCCGTAGGTTAAAGGTCGGATGAAACCAGATTTTGTCTCGCTCTGAAATATTCTCCAGCGCGACTGATGAGAACTGACCATTAGGCACGCTAATAATAGTCCGATCGGGCGTGCGAATCCGCGTCGAGCGGAGGCCAATATGCGTGACCGTGCCGGTACGGTCACCAAAGCGGCACACGTCGCCCACTAGAACAGGCCGGTCTCCGATTATCGAAATTCCGCCGAACAGGTTCTCGATCGTTTTCTGCGCGGCCAAGGCGACTGCTATTCCTCCCACACCAAGTGTCGCCAGAATGGTTGAGGTGTTGTATCCCCATACGCTGAGAACGCTTAGAATAGCGAAAAGAAAAATCGACAATTTCGTGACTTGCCTGCCCAGCGGCAGCACGGAATAGCTTAGCGCCGATAAGCGAGGGTCGAGCCGCGAACGCCAACGCTCCGTAACGATGTCGATCACGACCGCTCCTGCCCAGGCGACAGCGAGAAAGAATATCAGACCGAGCGCTCTCCCGACGTACAATCGAGCCAGCGTGGCCAAGGGCGCGAGTTCCATGGCGGCCCTGAAGCCCGTTACTGCCAACCCGATCCGCAAAGGACCACGAAACGCGGAGGCGTTGGACACCGGCCGAAGGGCCAACACGAGAGCCCACGATACAAGTTCTGCCAGCACCCAGATCACCACCGCCATGATGATGAGCGCGATCCAGCGCCACACGGGCGTATCGGCGATCTCGAATTCAACTAATTGCTGTGGGAGCATCTTTTCGAACGGCGTCTCCGCCACGACCTGATGCGCCTTGGGGATCAGGGGGATGCTGTCGGATGCTACCAGCCAGACACGCAAGCCGGGTCTGAGCTGGACGCGCTCCAGTTGCAGTTCCACCGTTTGTTTATCCACCTGAAATGAGTCGAGCCGCTCCCGGTCGGCTGAAAGTCCGTCCGATTGGTCCCCCTGCGGGTCGCGGCTGAGCATGGTGATATCAAATGGAGTGTCGTCGAGCAGGTCCTCTAATTGGCGTGCCAGGTCGGGGCCCTGTTTTGCCCGGTCGGCCGGCGACATTTTTCGCAGGTCAAGATAGAGAAGCGCCTTCGAATAATCGCGCGCGTGACAAGCCTCCAGGAAATGGAAGACAGAATCTTGCGGCGTGTTCCGGCCCAGGGAATCGTTCTGCTCTGGAACTGGGGTCTGCGCATGCAGGACACCGGCAACAAACATGACGGCTAAAAATCTGGTCATATATAACTACTACACTAGGGCGCAAAGGGAGGGTTTCGGGTATCGATAATTCCTGTGCCTTCACGGATCACAACCAGGTGGCCGGCCGGAATGCGAGAGAAGGTCTGCTTCATCCCATTGGGCCAGCGGATCTCGAGGTTGGCGGAGGTTTCCGCGCCTAGCCCAAAATGCAGCCGCTTATCGTTGACCGAGAGAAAGCTCGATTGGCCCATCAGCTCCTGCACCTGCATCCGGGCGCCGTAGCGTGCTGTCACACGCGCGCCGATCGCGCTTCGGTTGGAGACGGTGGCCTCCAGTTGGACCTTCAGCCAGTGGTTTCGTCCGCTCGAGTCGTTACGGAGCAGCGACGGCGGCTCGTTCATATTCATGATGACGATGTCGATGTCGCCGTCGTTATCGAAGTCGCCGAACGCGCAACCGCGACTCGAGTGCGGGACGGCAATCGCCGGTCCGGCCTCATCGAACAGCTCCTCGAACCGCCCGCCGCCCAGATTTCGGAACACGATGCGCGGATTCTTGTACGGGAAAAGCGGCGCCTTCTTTTCCAGCTCCGGATAAACCTGACCGGCGGCGATGAACAGGTCCGGCAGGCCGTCATTGTCGAGATCCACGATTCCCGCGCCCCAGCAGACGTAGCGCGTCTCGACACCCAGGCCGGATTTCAGCGTCACGTCGGAAAATTCGCCCTTTCCGTTGTTTTCGTAGAGCACGCTAGTGTCGTCGGCGAAATGCGTTTTTAGGATGCCGAGCGTTCCATCCAATTTGTAATCCCCGACGCCGATCCCCATGCCGGCCTGTTCGGCGCCGTCTTCGCTGAGCGCCACGCCACGCTCCAGCCCTTCTTCCGCAAAAGTTCCATCGCGCCGGTTCCGGTAGTAGAAGCTGGGAGTGGAGTCGCAGGCAACGTAAATATCGGGCCAGCCATCGTTATCGAAATCGGCGGCTGCGGCCGTAAATCCGTAGGCCTGGCCCTTGTCCACGCTGGCCGCCTTACTGACGTCGGTGAAATGGCCGGCGCCGTCGTTGTGAAACAGATAGCATCGCCCCATGGGAAGCCCGCGCGGGCCGCAATGGACTGGAATCCCTTTCCAATCGCAGCCGGCCGGCATTTTCATGCCAGTGTTCAAGTCGACGTAGGTGCTGAAGAACAGGTCGAGATGTCCGTCGCGATCGTAGTCGACGAAAGTGCAGCCGGTGCTCCACTGCGGCTTGGACAGCATCAGGCCTGCCTCGCGGGTGACGTCGGTAAACGAGCCGTCGCCGTTGTTGCGGAACAGCACATTCTGGTCGTAATAGGTGAGGAACAGGTCATCCAGGCCGTCGTTGTTGTAATCGCCGATGGTGACGCCGGAGACCCAGCCGGGACGGGCGAGGCCGGATTTCGCAGTGACATCCTGGAACGTCCCATCGCGATTGTTCTTGTAAAGCCGGTTGCCGGCGCCGTCGGGAGTGTCGCCGAAGCGCGTGCCACCAAGAACCAGGATGTCGAGCCAGCCATCGTGATCGTAGTCAAAGAAGGCGATGCCGCAACCGACGGCTTCGAGAATGTAGCGCTTGGCGTCGATACTCCCGTAAATGCTGGGAGCGTTCAGGCCGGCTTGCTGGGCTATATCAGTGAACTTCGCATCGAAGGGCAGGCCGGAGCGTCGCCCGCGCTGTTGGGGGCGGACATTGCGAGTGGCCATGCCCTGCGCGAAAATCGACGGCACGGCAGCGGTCGGAACCAGCGCTTGGAGAGCGGCCCTTCGGGTTATGGGACTCGTGATTCTACGAGAATAGCTCGTTGAGAACGCGGGCAGGAGTCACACCGACCAGTGACTCGTTGCGGCCCTCATACGGGAACGTGTTTTTCTTAAAGTCGATGCCTAACAGGTGCTGGACGGTAGCATGAATGTCGCTATGTCCGACCTTGTGTTCCTTGACGGCGGCGTAGCCGAGCTCGTCCGATTGGCCAAAATCAAAGCCGGCCTTCACGCCCGCTCCAGCCATCCACATGCTGAAGCCGTAAGGATTGTGGTCGCGGCCCGGTTTCGAATTCTTGGCCTCGATGGTTGGCAGCCGGCCGAATTCACCGGACCAGACTACCAGCGTATCCTGCAGCTGGCCGCGCTGCTCCAGGTCGATCAGCAGCGCCGACATGCCCTGGTCGATGTATTGGCACAGGCCGGGTAGCTGCCCTTCGATGTTATTGTGAGTATCCCAGTTGCCGCCGCCGCCGCCGTAAACCTGGACGAAGCGGACGCCGCGCTCGGTCAAGCGGCGAGCCATCAGGCACAGCTTGCTGAACGGTCCAGCGACCTTCTCATCGATGCCGTAAAGCTTCTTGGTGGCTTCGCTCTCGTCAGAAAGGTCGGCGACCTTCAAAGCCTCCACCTGCATGCGCGCCGCTAATTCGTAATTGGCGATGCGGGATTCCAGGTCCTGATCGAGCGGATAAGCCTGGTTCTGTTGACGGTCCAGACTTTCCACCATGTTCAGCAATCGCCTTTGTTGATCCAGGCTCATGCTTTCGGGCCGCTTGATGTCGTAGATGGGCGATTGTGCATCGGCGCGCATCGAGGTGCCGTTGTAAATGGGAGGCAGCCATGCGGAAGAGTGCGCGCGCGCTCCGATGGTGGCGCCTTCGCCAAGAGCGATGAAGGCCGGGAGATTCTGATTCTCGGTACCCAGAGCGTAGCTCACCCAAGAGCCGATGGCCGGGAAGCCGGTAGCGCCGCGGCCGGTGACGAACGTGAACTGGGCGGTGGAATGATCGATACGATCGGTTGTCATCGAACGGACGAACGCCGTTTTGTCGACGACCTTCTGGAAATAGGGCAGGAGATTGGAGACCTCGCGCCCGCTCTGGCCGCACTTGGTGAACGGCCAGGGGCTGGCCATGATCTGCTGCGAGCCGTTCAGCGCGCGTCCTTTGATCTCAAACGGCGCAGGCTTTCCGTCGTACTTCAGCAGCGCCGGCTTGGGATCGAACATGTCGATGGTGCTGGGGCCGCCGCCGATGTAGATAAAGATGACGTTCTTGGCCTTGGGGGCGAAGTTCGGAGCTTTGGGTTTGAGGTTGAACGAAGGCGGCAGCATCGCCGACTCGGCCCCAAATAACCGCTCGCTCTGCAGCATCGAGTTCAGCGCCATCGCGCCAAAACCAACGGCTACGTCCTGGAGAATCTCTCTGCGCGATCGGAATCTTTTCATGGCTTCTTTTTTCTCCCTGTTATTTGACCGGCTCGTTCTAATGACTATACAAAAAATCGTTGGCCCCAAACATGGCCTGGATGAAGAGGCGGAGGCCTTCTTTGGGATCTGGCTCGGCTGCTATGGAACTCTTCGCAATTTCCATCTCCTTCGCCGACGGCGGACGGTTGTAAGCCTCGTCAAAGGCGAGTTTCACAGCGTCATCGTAGTTGCTATTGGTGCGCTCGAGCACCTGCTGCGTTAATGCCTTGGTGGTACGGAATACCAGCGGATTGTTCAGCAGCGCCAGCGATTGCGTGGGCAGCGAAGCCCGGAACCGCTGAGCTTGATTGTCGGAAGTCATGTCGGGGCAGTCGAAGACATGCAAGAAGGCCACCGATCGAGTCCGGGTTTGCGCCAGGTAGAGACTACGGCGGCCGTTGCCGGAGCCCTTCTTATCGTCTTCCAGCCACTGTCCATCGGGTCCACGCTTGATCGGTTCCTGTTTCCCGAACATCTTGTCGTTGAGAAGGCCGCTCACCTGCAGCATCGAATCGCGAATGGTTTCCGCTTCGAGGCGCACGGGAGCTTTCCGCCATAACAGCTTGTCGGATGGATCAGCCATCATGTACTGGGGAACCTCTGTCGAAGCCTGGCGGTAGGCCTGAGACATCATGATTTCCTTAGTCAACCACTTGAGGTCCCAGTTGTGCTGCTCGAAACTGACGGTCAGGTAATCCAGCAATTCCTGGTGGGTCGGAGGCGCGCCCTGGGTGCCGAAATCGTCCACCGAACGGACGATGCCTTCACCAAAGTGCCATTGCCACGCGCGGTTCACAAAGACGCGTGGAACCAGTGGATTTTCGGGTGAAACCATCCATTTCGCCAGAGTCAAACGCCGGTTGGTGCCGTTCCAATCCGGATGATCTTTCGCGTCGGGGAATTTGAGCGGATTTTCCGGATTGTCCAGAACCATCGGAATTCCGGGCTGCACCTCGGCGCCGGGCGACAGATAATTGCCTCGCTGCAAAATATAGGTGGGCGATGGGGTCTTGGAAACATCCCAGGCGGCCTCGATGAAATTGGCGCCCGACTTGGATTTGTTCCTGCGGTTATAGCGCAGCAATTGAACTTCATCCTTCCACTTCGCCAACTCGGGGAACCGCTTCTCCATCTCCTGGTCGGTGATGAAATCTTTTTGGACGTTGCGGTCGACTTCGAGATCCGGATCCGCTTCAAGGTCTTTCCGCATTTGGGCGCGAAGCTCCGGCGTGAGTTCGTGGCCGGCTTTCAACTCTGCGCGGTATTTCTGGTAGGTCGCTTCCAGCAGATCGTCCATGCGGCGGATGGCTTTGGCATCGCTGCTGGTTACGTCCTTAATCCAGCTCCCGCGCGTAGCGTCGTCCATGTCCAGGACCATGCGGCTCGGCCAGGGTCCGAAATTCAGAGAGCCCGCCACCCAATTCTCCGGGTCCCAGACGGCTTGATAGACCGACATCAGCTTGTAGTAATCGCGCTGCAGGAGGGGATCGAACTTGTGGTCATGGCAGCGCGCGCATCCGATGGTGATGCCCATTGTCGCCGACAGGCTCGTCTCCATGGCCTTTTGCTGGGCGTCGAAATACTTGTCAACTTCGTAGATGGTCTGGTTGTCGGTAATATCGGCAGTGGTCCTCAGGAAACCAGTCGCGGTCAACGGCTCGATCTGGTCCGGCGTGGGCCGCGAGCCCGGCTTGTAATTGACCAATTGATCGCCGGCCATTTGCTCGATCAAGAACAGATCGATGGGTTTATTTTTGTTGAAGGCGTTGACCACGTAGTCGCGATATTTCCAGGACACTTCGCGGTCGGTATCCCCAGCGTCGCCACGGGAGTCCGAATAGCCTGCCACGTCCAGCCAATGGCGGCCCCATTGTTCGCCGTAGTGCGGGGAAGCGAGCAAGCCATCGATGAGCGATTCCCAAGCCTTGGGCGATTTGTCATCGACGAATGCCTTCACTTCGGCGGGAGTGGGCGGTAAGCCAGTGAGATCCAGATAGGCGCGGCGAATCAAAGTGACCCGGTCCGCTTCGGGCTCCATCTTCCAGCCCTTTTGTTCGAGTTTGGCGAGGATAAACGCGTCAATCGCGGTCCTGGCCTGGTCTTTGTTCTTGACCTCCGGCACGGCGGCTTTCACCGGTTTGCGGAAGGCCCACCATTCGCGGCTCTTCTGCGTAATCTTGGCGGCTTCACGAGCTTGGATGGCCGCTTCCGATTCCTCAGTGGCTGGGAATCGCCCCTGTTCGATGTAGGCGTGAATGAGTTGCTTTTCTCCGGCGGTCAGCTTGCCGCCCTGGGGCATCTGATCGTTCTCGATCATTTTCCACAGCATGCTGCGCTCCGGCTTGCCCGGCGCGATTACCGGCCCGCTGGAGCTCCCAGCCATCATCCCGGAGAACGAGCTGAGGTCCAGGCCAGCCATTTTCTGTTTATCACCGTGACACATGACGCAGTTCTTTTCCAGAACCGGCATGATCTCGCTTTTGAACAGTGGTGCTCGCTGCGCAAACGCCGGAACGGCGATCAGGCTGAGCGCGATGCCCAGACGCACGCAAGCTGGCTGGAACCCTGTTCCTTCTGAAAGTGACATTAGACGCCTCCCAACACAGGAACCTACAATGGCCATTTGAGCACCGATTCTGTCAAGAGACAAGTTTCAAAGCGTCTGTTGCGGGCTGTTACGGTACTTTTTTTGCCGATATTTGGCGCACAGGGAGATGATCGGGTGAATTTGGCGGTTTTATTTAAACACCACGTTATTGTGGTGTAATCTAGCCTCAGCGCTTTGGAAGCAACCATTCGACTGTATCAGCGGACGACCCTCGGTTCTCATGTGATCGCGGAGGCCGGACCAGGGGTCCGGCGCGGACGAAGGCGTCCGCCCCACCGCCTCGTTTCTCATATGATGGCAAAGGCCGGACCAGGGGTCCGGCGCGGACGAGGGCGTCCGCCCCACCGCGAGTTTTTTGACGAACTTCTGACTCAGCACATTAGGACGTTGTGCTTTTCCATCGAACGCCCAAATCGAGGGGCTTGTGACAATAGGCCAAGCTTCGCTCCATATGGTCCAACTGTTGGACCTTGAGCGCTTCGATATACCGGTCACGGACTTCGGGAAGGTCGGCCATCAAATGCGGCTTGTCGTAAGGACGTCCGCGACGGGCCAAAGCGAGAAAACGTTCGAAGTCGCGAGAACGGCCTTTCGGGAACCACTTCGTCCAGAATTCATCGGAGTAAACCGGAAGAACGACCGGCGGCCGTGCCGTAATTGGCTTGCAATACGCATAGACCTGCTGCGGAATGAGCTGAGAGGCGCGAGCGACCAAGGCTTTGAAATCGATGGTCCCCTCGCCCAGCGGCACCCACTGGACGGCAACTCCATCGGGATGCTCATAGACGACGGAATCGCGCAGGTGAAAGCTCACCGCAAGCGGCCCGAGCTCTTCCACGGTCGTCATGGGATCTTCGGCGACGAAAACCGGATTACCGGTATCGAGGTATGACCCGACGAACTCTTTGCCGGCCGTTTCGATGACTTGCCGCGTCTGCCACGCCATCAGCTCCTTGTGATTCTCAATGGCGATCTTGAGCCCCGCGTCCATCGCCTGGCTGCGGACTTCGCGCAGGATCTTGATCCCGGTTTCCATGTGCGGTTCCACGGGACCGTTGTCCGGCATGCTGTACCGGTCGCCCGCGAGCAAAGCGCGGACGATGGGCGATCCCATGGCCTTGGCGCGCTCGACGTTCTTACGGAGCTCAGCCACGGACCGTGGGTAATCATCCGGCTTTTTGGGCAGTAACGCTCCGCCGCCGGTTTCGAGATGGAATCCCAGATCTTTCGACCAGGCCCGGACCTCCGCCCAGTGGTGGTGGTCCATTACGCCGGCGTCAACGGAATCTTGAAGAAATACCGCGTCGAGCTTTTGTTTGACGCAATAGTCCATCAACTGCCGGTCGTTCCAGCGCAAGAAACGGAGGCAATAGGTGTTGATTCCGAGTGGCCACCGTCGGAACGGCGGCAAGGCTGCCCGAGCGGACGCGACGCCGAGAGTTGAACCAATCACAGTGGAGCCAAGAAAACTGCGGCGAGTCATCCCTCACCGAGTATACTGCCGGATTACTTCAGCGTGAAGCCGCCGGGTAGTCGGATAAATTGGTTGAAGGCGTTCTAATCTACGCGTCCACAGCTCCTACGCAACCTATAGTTCGTAGCGTGCGGAGCTAGGAGAGTTTTGGATTGAGGAAAACGTATAGCGCGGCAATCCTATCGTCGCGGACAATGATAACGTCCAGCCCGGTATAATCGGGAGCTTCGCCTCTCGGACCCGAACCCCAGGCGAGAATTCCACAGTTGTGAAGAGCTTGGGCCTCCCCATGAGGCGTGTATGTAAAATGCGGGTGGGTCGCGCGAAGGTCACCAGCGAACTTGTCCAGAGCGTCGCGTCCGACGAACACGCCTGGCGGAACATAGAGTACGCAATCGTCGGTGTAGAACTGGTCAATGGCTGCACGGCGGCGGGAGGCATCACCCTCGCCGAAGACCTCCTGTAGGTTCCGATGAAGAAGTTCAATGATTCGCTCGCTCATAACTGGCGCGCACCACCATATCGAAGACGACAAGTGGATGTCAACCAGCTCAGTCTTTGATCAACCAACGCTACTTAGGCAGAATGTCGCCGTACTTGGGAATGATAACCTCCCGCACGTACTTATCTTCGTCTCGAAGCGCCTGGATGACGCCTTTGACATCCATGGCTTTCACAGCCGCTTCAATGAGGGCCGCGCCTTGTTTACCGAGCCGCTCCCGCTCCTCGGCGGTGATCCTGGTATCTAATGGCCTGACGCTCCCGTGATTCCCATCCGCCTCATAGGTGCCGACTGCACTGCTGCCCGGAGCGAGAGAGCTAAGTTTCCGCATGCTATCAGGCGGCTTGGGCAGCGCGGGAGCCGACGAAACCGGAATATCCAGGCTGAGCGGAACCTCATTGAGACGGCCGACGATTTGATACGCGCCGTAACCTACCGCGCGGAAATTATTGGATTCGGTGGCACGCGGGGCGGCGCCTTTTGCCTGGGCATTTTGCAGGATCCGGCCGGTTTCGACATAGAGGATGGGATCCTTGGTCTCCTCGAAGAACTCTCGAACCAGCGCGCCCACGTATTGATTCGACGGACCGTGCGCGGAGGTGTAGACCTGCCGGCGGAAGCCCTGGCGCAGTAACGAACGCGCGATCTCCTTCAAGTAAGCCAGGCCGACGTCCTGCGAAACGTAGACGCTGCCTCGGCCGGTAATCGTAACGCCCGGATAGAAGTACATGACGTGAGGCAGCACCAGGCCGTCCGCCTCTTCCGCCATCTTCAGCGCATACGCCTCGGCCATGGTGTACTCGAGATCGGTGGGAAACGCACCCATCGATTCGACGGTGCCGACGGGAATGAAAATCACGTCATTCCGTTTGAGGTATTCCTCGATCTCCGGATTCGTCAAAGCCGTCAGATAACGCGTACGCATCGGACGGGGAGTAGTCTGGCCCCGGGCTGCCATCGAGGATAAAGCACTGGCGAGAATTAGCGCGGCAATCCACTTGAGCATTGATGTCTCCGTATTTTTTATTTCCAGAACGTATCACTTCCAGAACGTGTCAGGGATGGCGCGGAACGACACTGGCCAGACCTTCAAAATCGTATCGCGGTAGACCTCGGCTTCAATCACCATCTCCCAGGAATCCGGAGACCCGCCCTTGGTCCACTGCTCATCCAGGAGTTTCAAGCCGTCGAGCGATAACAGCATGGTCGTCATGCTGGTGAGAGTCCGGCCCATGAGCAGCAGCGACCGGGTGTGTTCGGGCCGGGTCGGCAACATAACGATGATCGCTGGGAAGACCTTGCGGTCCGAGGAATAATCGACTTCCCGATACTCCGCCGGTTCTCCAGGTTTGGGATTCCGGTTCCCGACCAGGTCGGGCTCTACCTGCGCGATGTAGAAGTTCGTTTTCTTCACCAGGCGATCGAGATAGACCGCGGTGCGCGGCATCCCGAAGAAGATAGTATTCTGAGCGGCGAAAGAATCAGCCGCAAATTTGCGAGACTCGATCAGTTGAACTTGCTGTCCAGCTTGCTCGAGGTACTGCAGGACTTTGACTCCCGCGGTCATTTCCATAGCGCCGACGTAGATCTGGGAGAGTGCGGGAGGTCCCCATTTCTGAGCCATATCCCGGACAAACGGGGATGCCTGCCAATTTTCGAATTCAGAAATCTTCAGGTCCCTGACCAAAACACGGTGATCGGGCCAGGAGAAATATAGGGGGCTCGGCAGGACGATGACCGTCGGTTTTCCGGCCACCAGAAATGATTTCCAGAACCGCGGCAACGGAGCCGGCGGGGCGGGGAAGTTGGCACGCAGCACCCGGTTTTGAATGACCAGACCCAAACAGAGAAGCACCAAGACGGTAACAATTCCGGCCGCGGTCCAAAGGTAACGCCTCGGCACGGCAGCCAGAGGCGACACCGGAGTAATCTGGGGTGGTTCGTAAACCCAGTGGAGCTCATGCCGGCCCAGCGGAATGGATAGCCGCAAGGGGAAGGAGTCGCCGGCCGTTTCGTAGAATTCCTTCAGCTTGGCACGGAGCCGCGCGACTTGGACTCGGACGGTGGAGTCTGTTTTGGGGTCAAATTCCGGTGATCGCCCGAGCGCGTCAACTGCAATCGCATACTCGCTGATTGGTTCGCCCTGGTGCTTCCACAGATAGAGAAGCAGCGTACGCATCATCGGTGCAGAGCGAAATGTGTCGCTTTCGACTACCTGGGTGATGAGTTCGTCCAGGCCGGTTGGGGGTCCAGTACGACGCGGCTGGAGAGCATGCCTGCTCAGGATCTGCATCCGGGTACAATTCTGCAACAATCGTGCCAGGAGCGCAAGCGCCTTTTTTGCAAGCGCGTACCAGACCGAGAAAACGCCGCGCTACACCGTAACTTAGACGCGTAACAGGCCGCAACACGGCCTGGATTCTGGTAGCATACCCCCTGGATGGAAGGCACTACTTTCGAAGAGCTGCAGGAAGCTTTTCAGGCCGATGGTCCAGCGGCGGCGTTCGAGCTTTTGACACGCACGGCGCTCGAAGCGAAGGATTATCGCCTGCTGTTTGGCGCGCGGATGATCCAAGCCCGGCACGGCTTGAGGCTTCCGCTGATCGAGAGTGAACCGACCATCCATCTTGCCGGCGACGAGTTGGCCCGCTATCAGAAAGCTCTCAATGAAGCCGCGCGCGAGACGGGTGAGCTGTTTCTGGCGGAAGGCGATATTGTAAGCGCGTGGACATATTTCAAGGCTCTCGGCGATCCGGCGCCGGTTGCCGCGGCAATTGAAAAAGTTCATGGCGGTGAGCAGCTCGATCGGGTGATTGAGATCGCCTTTCACGAGGGAGTGAATCCACGCAAGGGTTTCGAACTGATCCTGGAACATCATGGGATTTGCAGCGCGATCACACTGTTCGGGTCCAACCGCGATTACGCGACCCGCCAGCATTGTCTACGGTTGCTGGTGCGCACTCTTTACACACAATTGACGGCTGGTTTGAAGGAAACAGTCGCCAGCGTGGAAGGCGCCGCGGACGACGATGCCAGCCTCGCGGAGTTGATCGCGGGCCGTCCCTGGCTGTTCGAAGGGAACAGCAGCTACGTCGATAGCACTCATTTGACTACGCTTTTGCGATTCAGTCCCGAGCTCGAAGACGCCGAGAGCCTGCGAATGGCCGCGGAGATGGCGGACTATGGCCGATGCCTGGCGCCCATGTTTCATTTTCGCGGCGACCCGCCTTTTGAGGACACCTACGCCGATCACGCCGTGTATCTGCGGGCGATGCTCGGCGAAGAAGTGGACGGCGCCATCGGACACTTCAAGAAAAAAATGGCTGGGACCATTTCGGTTTCCAGCGCAGTCTCCGGGGACACTACGCCGGCCGAGGTCTTGATCGAGCTGCTGGTGCGGTTGGGCCGGTACGCGGAAGCCATTGAGGCCTCCCTGGAATTTTTTCCGAATTCGAGCCGTGCCCCAATGAGTTGCCCGTCGGCCATCCAGCTATGTCAGATGGCGGGTGACTATCGACGGCTACGCGAGTTGGCGCTGGAACGCGGCGATTTGCTGGCTTTTGCAGCCGCGGTCATTCAAGGCTAAGGTATACTTTTCCGAGGAAGGTTTTAAAAATGTTTGAACATCGACGATCTATGAACATGAAAATGATGCGGCTGATAATTTTTGGGGTTACCAGCTTCGTGGCCCTCCAGACCGCGCCCTTGTGGAGCCAGGTTCGCCCGCTGCACACGCGCGATCTGAGCCGGCTCAGTCAGGTCCAAGTGGCCAACTACCTGAAGCGCAGCGATATTATTTTCATTCCGCTGGGTGCGGTTGAGACCAATGGCACCATGCCTAGCGATCGGGACTACGTTTCACCGCTGGGGGTGTCGATGGCGATGGCGGACGAACTCGATGCATTGTACATGCCGGGCCTGGTTTGGTCGTATCCCGGCACGACGATGATTGCTCCCGCCACGGTCAATATTTCGCCGACCGAAGGATTAAATTTTCTGAGAGCAGTTGCGGAATCGCTGTTGCATCAAGGTTTCAGGCGGCAGGTGTATATTTCGATGGGTCAAGGTCCAGCGCCGTTAACGGCCGGGACGCTGGTCCGGGAATTTTATGATCAGGAGCACGTGCCGATTCTATACATCGATATGGATGCTTACCTGCCGAAGCTGAAGCTGCCTCCGGACGCCAGGAACAAACTGATGTACGGTACGCATTACATAACGGGCCGAATTATTGATATCCCATGCAAGGGCGACTACGGGGAAGCGGAGTCGGAGCCGGCCGGACCAATTCCCGAGAATACCGGGTTAGCGGGCTTATCGAAACTTGGTTATTCGGGAAGTCTGAGCCTGGGGTCATGGGTTCCCGATGTGATGGCACATGGGAACGGGAAACCAGTTTTACCGGCTAATCCGGCCGAACGCGAGGAGTGGGGCAAACAAGGACAGGCCCAGCTTATCGCCATCGTCAAACAGATGCACTTGAAAGAAGCCATGGACGACCTGAAAAAGCATGACGACTATACGAACAACGTACTTGTGCCCAAATTTGGAAAGATCTTGCCTGGCACGCACTGATCGAGTTGAGCTAATCTCAAAGGAGTACCGAGGAGGGTAAATGCGTTTAAATCGCTTCGCCATCGCGTGTTTGGCGCTGTGTTTCATCGGCTTGGTTGCGGTCCCCAGCGCCGCGCCGCAGGAGAAATACAACCGCGATGCTTATGCGCGAGAGTATGTTCAGTTTCTGGTGCAGGAGCTCGATCAGTGGACCAAGGGATTCCCTCGCCAGTTTTATGCAGCGCTCCTGCAGCCGCCTCGGGACTCCAGCAAACTATCGGAAAGCGCCAAGGCGGGTCCGAGCGACCTCGGCGATTCGGTGAAACAGCTGGCGTCGATTAGCAGCGGCAAAGACATCCTCTCCAACGGTGACTTCCGGAATCAAGTGGACAAGACTCTGGCCGCGGCCAAGCAGGTCAATCTGGCCATGTCGAGCCAGAGGTTTCCGGATCCCTTGCAAAGTGATTGGGAGCAGATCCGCACCGCCTTAAATAGTCTCGCTGACATTTATAAAGTCGAAGCGCTCGCCGCTTTGGAGCCTCCCGCCCCAGGCCGAGGCGGCGGTCGTGGTGGAGCTCCCGCGGTTGCTGCCGCTCTGCCTCCTGGCGCCATTGCCGGCTACATCGTCGATCAAAAATGCTCCGCTAATGGCAAGGGAATGTGGACCAACGTCGCTTGCGTCGAGCGGTGTGTGCGCGATGGTGACAAGCTTGTGCTGGTAACCGAGGAAGGCAAGGTTTTCCACATCGCCAATCAGGACAAGATCACGTCTGAATCTTACGGCCAGAAAGTGATCATCACCGGCAAGACCGAAGGCGAGATCATTACCGTCGAAACACTCAAGACTTCGTAACCGGGGTCGCGGGGCGAATCAACAGAAAAACTAGAATCGTTGCCACGATTGGCAGGAGACTCGCGCCTATCAGCACCGGCTCGAAGGAATAACGATCAGTCACTTTGCCAATCAGAAAAGTGGAAATGATTGTTCCGATACCCGCGGCGGCCCCGCTCATTCCACTAACGGTCGCAACGGCGTTGCTCGGGTACAGATCCGCCGGAAACGTCAGACCCATGGTGGACCAGGCAGCGTAAGAAAACGTCGCCGTGGCAAAGAGAGCGATGATCACCGTGAAGTTCGAGATCGCAACGGTGGGGATCAGCAGAGTCATGCCGATACCACCGAGCAGCACGACCAATTTTCGGGCCTTTAATACCGGCCAGCCGCGGCGAATGCAATAGCTGGAGAGGCCCCCGCCGGCGAAATTACCGAGATCCGCTGCGAGGAAGGGAATCCAAAAGCCCAACAGCGTATCCTCCAGTTTGAAGCCTTTTGACACCAGGTAAATCGCGAACCAGTCGGTGACGAAGAACCAGACCGGATCGGTCAGCGCTTTGCCGAGCACGATGCCCCAGGTTTCTTTTCGACGCAGCAACGCCGCCCAGGAGTGTCCTTGGTCTTCGATGAAATCATCCTCAGGAATTGCAGGAATTGGCGTGGAGGGATAAACCAGACGCCACACCAGCAGCCACGCGATTCCCAATACTCCCGTGACAACGAACGCCGGCCTCCAGCTTCCAGACACCGAATACAGCCAAATCACCATCACTGGGGCGATAGCGCCGCCGACGGCCGAGCCACTGTCGAAGATGGCGACGGCTAGACCACGCTCGGATTTCGGGAACCACTCCGAGACAGCCTTGGTCGCGCCAGGCCAGTTGGCTGCCTCGCCGGCGCCGAGCAAAAACCGGAACGCGGCGAAGCTCGCGAGACCAGTGGCCAGGGAGGTCGCTACAGCGACAGCCGAATACCAAAGGACCGCCAAAGACAATCCACGCCTGGTGCCCAGCCGGTCGAGCACTCTCCCGGAGACTGGTTGAAAAATCGCATAGGCCGCCCGAAATGCGATGACGAGCAGCGCGAAGTCAGAATTCGACCATGCGAATTCGCGCTTAAGATACGGCGCCAACACGCTGAGCGTCTGGCGATCGATGTAATTGATGGTGGTTGACGCGAACAGGAGGGTCGCGATCCACCAGCGGAACCGCGTGGACCTGCTTCGCGAAGATAGAGGAGCGGTCAGGTTCTAATGCTCCAACGCAGCGAGTTGCTTCTCGATCGAAGCGCGAGCCGACGGCACATATCGCAGAGCGTTGGCGTAGTAGACTTTGCGAAGCACGTCATCCGGCAGGCCGATGCCGGAGATTCTCCAGCGGCCATGCAGTGGAGCGCCAGTCGGCGAGCGCAACTGCGCGGGATGGTCGAAGTGTTCGTCGAAGGTCTCAAGAAATCTCCAATGCGGCACCCAGAACTCGTCGATTCCACGGCTAGGATTTCCATCCGAGCCAAACAGAATGCGGTCCTGATACTTCAGGAAAAACTTGCGGATCATCAGGGGCGCCCGTCCGAGATCCTGAACCGAGGCTGACAATTCGACATCGGCGTTGGGGTACTTATCCAGCAAAGCGGCGACTTTATCCATGTCGAAGTACAGCATTGCCATATGCGCGTTGATGAAGCGAGTTTTCGGGTGCCGGGCGTGTATGTTTTCGCGCGCCTTCTCGATGGTTTCGTGGGTCGGATAGCCGTTGTGATAGTAGTTTCCCTCCGGACTGCTGCGCCACAGACCAGCTTCATAGCGCTCGTTCTCGGGACCGATGGGAAGAAAGCGGCCGATCGAATCGCTGAGGTGAATCATGACCGGCTTGTTGTAGCGCGCGCACATCTCCCAGATCGGATCGAGCCGCGCGTCGTCAGCCTGGATGAAAGAGCCGTCGCGATTCTTGAATTCGAGGCCCAGATCTTTCCAAATCTTCAGTCCTTGAGCTCCCGCGCGAAAGCAGCGCTCCAGCTCCGCGGTGGCTCGCTGCGACCAGCCTGGATCGTTTATTCCTTCCCAGTTGATCCTCGCGAATTCAATGATGCGGTCCCGGTAGGGCTCGCTCATCTTCATGTTCTGGTCGAAAGCCTTTCCGAAGCCGCCGTCCATATTGCAGATGACGCCGATACCAGTCTTATCCATGAGGCTGACCATCTTCCGATAGTCGGCGTCGGTTTTCAAAGATCCGGCGTGGAGATGAATATCGAGGACCGGGAACTTGGCTCGAGTAATGTCGGTCCGGGGAAGTTTCATCAAGGCTTTTGGCATGGCCGGTACTTCAGGAGCGGGATGAAAGTCGGGATTCCCGGGAAATTGCGGAGCCTTGTCTTTCGCCCCGGATGTTTGGGCCGAACAGATCCAGGCGCCGGCCGCAATCAACAATGCCAATGTACGTAAGTGTCCTAGCATGGCGATGACCTCCTAACCATGGATCGATTTATATTGATCCAGATCACGCTTGACCGTTTCCAGCGGCGTTAATTCGGTTGCGCCGTGCGTCAGCAGATAATACTTCACGCCGCCCACACTCTCGGCGGTGGCGAAGACATCCTTCCAGGGTGTATCTCCTTTGCCGAGCGCCGGCGCGTGCCGGTTCGAATCGAGAGGACCTTCTGTGAGGAGGAGGCATTCGGTCTTTCCCGGATACTCTTTCATGAAGGCGACCGGATCGGTGCCGGCCCGGCGGCAAACCTCGACGTCCACGTGGAAGACCAAATCTTTCGATTGGGCCAGAATGTCGATCGGCCTCAATCCGTCTTTGGTCTGAAATTCCACGGCGTGGTTGTGGAAGCTGCACGCCATTTTGCTTCGTTTCAGAGTTTCTGACGCGCGCTGGAGAACGTCAGTTAGCTCCTTCCAGGCGTCGGCGTCCGAGGTTGCCTTGGCGTGGTAGCCGATGCCAGTTGGCGTGGTTGCCAGTCCCCGGACGCAACAGACCGTTTGCGCGCCGAGAATCTGATTCAGCTCGATCATGGCTTTCATCTGGTCGCCGGGTAGGAAGAATTGTGGTTCAGTGTGAGTGGCGAGAACCTTCAGTTTTAGGGAATCAAGCAGCGCGCGAACCTCCTTGGCGCGAGCCGGTGTCCAGCTCTCATATTGAGTGAGCTCGAGGCCCTCATAACCC
This sequence comes from Bryobacteraceae bacterium, assembly GCA_035484655.1. Lineage (GTDB taxonomy): Bacteria > Acidobacteriota > Terriglobia > Bryobacterales > Bryobacteraceae > Palsa-89. The sequence goes on from DATHOT010000297.1 coordinate 61,566, forward strand.
ATCTGTGCAACGGCGGTGAGTGTTCCATTGAAATCCTTCTTCCAGTCGTTTATGACCGCGTAAATGAGCAATCCGACAGGAATGTGTTTCTTCTTTTGCGCAAACGCCGCGGATGAGGAAGCCGCAGCCAAGGCGAGAAAGCCTCGGCGTGAAAGGGATTCTTTAATCATCATGCATAGGAACAATATCATAATTGATGACGTGGGCTCTCGTTCTTCGCTCTGTCTGATTGCGATTCTGTTGCTGGCGGCTTGCTCGCGCCCTCCGTCTTCGGCTCGTAACGACGAGCGCGATTTGCCTGGCTTGCCAAAATTGACGCTGACCAATTTTCGCCCACAGATCCGGGACCAAGTGCAGAAGGCCTACGAAGGGGTCGAAGCGAAGCCCCGGGATGCGGAAGCGAATGGCCGCATGGGGATGCTCTTGCAGGCGTTTTCGCAGTTCGAGTCGGCGGAACTTTGCTATCGGCGGGCGCGCATTCTCGATCCCATGAAGTTTCAATGGGCTTACTACCTCGGCCTCACTCAATCGCTGGATGGAAAAAATGAAGAGGCCTCGCGGACTTTGGAGGATGCAACGCGTCTGGATCCGCAGTATCTTCCGGCTCGGATGAAGCTGGCTGAAGTGCTCTTAACGCTGGGCCGCCAGGACGAAAGCCAAAAGATCTGCGAAGCCATCGTCAAGGATGATCCTCAGTTCGCACCGGCTTATTACTGGCTGGGACGAGTGGATGCGGCCAAGGGTAACGTGCCTGCGTCTATTGAACAGTACCGCAAGGCTTGTCAATTGTGGCCCAGCTTTGGCACCGCGCACTATGCGCTGGCGTTGGCTTACCAGGGAACCGGCGCGACTGCTGAAGCGCAGCAGCACATGGCCGCTTATCGGAAGTACAAAGCGGATGGGGACCCTCAGCCTGAAGATCCACAGCTCGAAGCGGTCCGGTCACTCGATAACACGGCGCTCGCTCATCTGATGAAGGGAGTCGATTTAGAGAACGCGGGGCAGTTGGATAACGCCATCGCCGAGCATGAAGAGGCTGTCAAACAGGACCCCAAGCTTGCCCAAGCCCACGCTAATCTAATCGCGCTTTATGCCCGCACGGGCCGTGCCGATAAGGCTGAGGCGGAGTATCGGGCAACGGTCGGAATCAATCCCAACCTTCCTCAGAGCCACTACGATTACGGCGTTCTTCTGGTGAGCCTGCGACGCTACCGCGAAGCTGAGGATGCTTTTAGGAAGGCGCTGGAGAGCAGTCCGAATCATGCCGAAGCGCACAGCAACTTAGGCGCGATGCTGGAGCTTCGGGGAAAATCCGACGAAGCCATCCAGCAATACCAGGCGGCCGTCGATGACAAGCCGAGTTATCGGATGGCGCATTTTCAACTGGGGCGCTTGCTGCTGATGAAGAACCGAACCAGCGAAGCGATCGCCCAGCTTTCTCAGACTATCGGACCGGAGGATGGCGACACGCCGCGCTGCCTGTACGCGCTGGGAGTGGCGTACGCTGAAGCCGGCGACTTTGCGAACGCCGAGCGTTACCTCCGGGATGCGGGTCAGCGAGCCAATTCCTTGGGACAGAACCAGCTGCTCGCACAGATTGAAGCAACTCTTCGCAAAGTGTCGGAGAGGACAGGACGTTGAGATCCCGGCGTCTGTTCATTATTCCAGCTTTTTGCTTTTTGCTGAACTGCTCGACGCGGCCGGTGGTGGAGCACGCGGGCCCAATGT
>DATHOT010000298.1:0-8238 GCA_035484655.1 Bryobacteraceae bacterium
TCGAGGGTTGGGACCGAATCGGAGAGCGCGGGCGCCGGCTGGCCCTCCAGCTTGCGCCGCCGAGCCTGGTCGACCAAAATCTGGCGCATCAGCCGGGAACAAAACGAAAAGAAGTGAATCCGGCTCTGGAATCCGATTCCCGGGGTGCGAATCAGCTTGAGCCAAGCCTCATGAACCAGCGCCGTGGGCTGGAGGATGTGGCTGCTGCGCTCCTGCCGGAAGTGGGCTGCGGCAATCTGCTTCAGATCATCGTAGACGATCGGAAGCGCCTCGTTCCAGGCCTGCGGGTCTCCACGTTGTGCGCGGACCAGTAGGTCGGTTAAAGTGGCAGCCTCCGGACGCATTCCCCGAAATGATATCGTGAGCCTCGAAACACGTCAAGCGCCGCCAGTTTTCGGATCGCGGATTGACCGGGCGGGTGAAGTAGCGTCGGGAGAAGCTGACCGGAGCACTATCGCCGCTGCAGGACCTGCACTTCTTCGAGCAGGTCTTCATTGATTGCGGCGCGGTCGCCTGGCCTGGTGAGATCGATCTGGCTCCCGATGGCATGCATGCTCAAATCGCTAGCCAGCGTCGCGAGACACAACACGCAGGCCCAGGAGCGAGTTTCAGCTGAGCGCAAAAACCGAACTGACCCGATTCACCGCACTATCAGACTTTTCTTCCGTTCTCCCTCATTAACTTCCCAACTTCCACGCCGTCGCACCCCGGGCCCCGCGTGTTATTAAAAGTCATGCATGCCATTAACTTCTTGACGCATCCATCGGCTCTCCCGGCGTTGGGTTCGTTTTTTCGAGCCGTCGCCGGCCTCGGCGCTCCGGCCCCGCTGCCCCCCAAAATGGGTTCGTTTTTTCGAGTGACGCCCGACGCCGGTCTGCTTCGAAACTGGTAGGCTATAGTGAAGTACTGTTCCCGGGATTTGGCGTCTAATGTATTATCCGACGCAGCCGATAGTTCCCAAAAGGAGGCCGATGATGGTTTCCATACTCTGGATTATTCCGATGAGTCTCGCGATGGCCCAGGCTCCTCCTGCTGTCGCTTCGCATTCCAGCCCTCCGCCGCCCGGCGGTTTTCGCGATGAGCCCAAGCCTGGCCAGCCTGCGGCGCAACCTAAGCCGGCACCCGTCATCACACCCGAGATGCGCGGCGACATTCTCATGGCCCGCAAGATGTACCGGGAAGCCGCCGAAGCGTATAAAGAAGGTCCCAAGGACTCGGCCGTATTGCTGAACAAGACGGGGATCGCCTATCACCAGATGCTCGAGCTCGGCCCCGCCGAAAAATACTACCGGCTCGCGGTCAAGGTCAATCGGGAATATTCCGAGGCAATTAACAATCTTGGAACCGTTTACTATGCCCGCAAGGGCTATCGGCGGGCCATAGTCGAGTACAAAAGAGCTCTCCGCATCAATCCCAAATCCGCTTCTATCTGGAGCAATCTGGGTATGGGTTACTTTGCGCGCAAGGATTACAAACTGGCTGAGGAATCCTGGCAGAAGGCTATGGCGCTCGATCCGGATGTCTTCGAAAACCACGGCACTCAAGGCGTCCTGCTTCAGGAACGCAGCGTCGAGGAACGCGCCAAATTCCACTATTTTCTAGCACAGGGCTATGCCAAGAAAGGGCAGAACGACCGCGCGCTGCTGTACATCCGCAAGGCGCTGGAGGAAGGCTTCAAGGACCGCAAGAAGCTTCAGGAAGATCCTGCGTTCGCCGCTCTGCAGAATCTCGATGAGTTCAAGCAGTTGCTCGCCCTGGAGCCGCGTGTTCTATAGGCGCACTGGCCCAACTTTCTTAATCACTGCTATTCTGACGCTCGGCCTGGTAGCTTGCGGCCGCAAAGAAACGCACCCGGTGGACCGGTTGGCGATCCTGCCGCTCGAAAACCTCAGCGCCGACCCCGCCTTGGATTGGGCCGGACGCGCGGTATCGACGGCGCTGGTCTATGATTTGGCCGGTGCACCGAATCTTTACGCCCAGCTCGTGGAGTCGGTGGCAGGCGCGGAGTCGATTCGGGCCTCTCGAATCCTGCAGGGATATTTCGTCGCCAGAAACGGCCAGGTGGAGATCCGAGCCACCTTGCTGGATCCTCGCAAGACCACCACGGTTGCGAGCTTCGCGCTGGATGGGCCGTTGCCGGCCGGCCCCTTGCCTCTGGCCAACCAGCTTGCCAAGCGACTCAACCCGAGCGCCCGTGCCTTCTCCACCAGCAACCCGGGCGCGTTTCGAGATTTCGGCGTAGCGTTGAGCAAACCGGATGCGGCTAGTGAATTGTCAAGCTTCGCGGCGGCGACGGCGGCGGATCCAGGGTTCGCCAGCGCGGCCATGTCTTCGGCCCGGCTGCTGATCGAGGGCGGCGATCGCGATCAAGCTCGTAAAATTCTGGCGGCCGCGATGAATGCGCATCCGGACCCGATTGATCAGGCTCGTCTCGAGTACCTCTCGGCCACCGCGGCCAACGATACAGCAGCACGCATCAGAGCTCTCGAAATCATGACGCGCCTGACTCCGGCGGATTCGCAGGTGCCCCGGGAGTTAGCCGACCTGCATTCTGTCCAGCGAAAATTCCAGGATGCCCTGCGCAATTACGAAACCGTGACGCGGTTGGATCCCGAAGACGCTCAGGCCTGGAACCAGCTTGGTTATGCCTATTCTTACGCGCTCGACCTGGCCGGCGCCCGTCGCGCGCTGGACCATTATCGCCAGTTGCTTCCCCCCGAAGAAGCCAATCCGCTCGATTCGTTAGGGGAAGTCAGCTTCTACCTGGGCGATTATGCCTCGGCCGAGCATTATTTCCTCCAGGCTCACGAAAAGAACCCCGGCGAGTTTGCGGGTGCTGAATTGATAAAAGCGGCCCAGGCACGGCTCATGCTGGGCGATCTTCCAGCGGCGGATGCCATCTTCCATCGCTATCTCGGGCTGCTGCAGCATTCGCAGGGCGCCCTGGCCGGTTACCAGGAGGCGCAGTGGGAGTTCTTGACTGGCCGCCGTAAAGCAGCGATAGCCCGGCTCGAAAAACTCGTGTCGTCAGTGGAGGGCGAAGGGCAAGCGCTGGCTCTCTGCCAGCTTTCCATCTGGAAACTGGAGACCGGCGATTCGAAATCCGCCGCGGATATGGCCACCCAAGCAGTGGCGAGCGCGCGCAGCCCCCGTCTGAGGAACCTCAGTGCTGTGTGCCGCTTCCTGGCGTCGATGCCCGCGTCGAATTCTGGGTTACCCCTCGCGGATGCCTATGCTCGCTTGTTCGAACGGAAATTCAGCGACGCTGTGCCCGTGATCGAGGGCTTGTATCGTGAAACGAACCCGGCAACCGACGGTCAGGTTCGCATGTTACTGGCCTGGGCCTACGTGGAGAGTGGCCGGATGCCCCAAGCGCAACAACTTCTGGAGCGCGCCCCCATCCCGCTTTCTTCCGGCGAGCCACTCTTCGCGGACCTGATATTCCCTCGGTACTTCTACTTGCGCGGGGCCGTGCTCGAGAAGGAAGGAAAACGCGCGGAGGCCAAGCAAAGCTACGAGTTATTCCTCAAATATGCCGGAGATGTCCCAGGAATTTTTGAGGACCAGTCCAAGGCCCGCCAAAGCCTTGGCAATCTGTGACCCGGCCGCGTTACATCTGGCGGGGTTACAAGCTCACACTCGCGATACAAGCCGAAGAAGCCACCCAATAAACACCGCGCCTCCAGTCGCCCTCGAGAAAGCAAGCGACTCCCGACGCAATGTTGCAGAGAAAGAGGATACCCGGAAACAAAAGACGATTGTTCAGATTCATATCGGTAGTACTCCGCTACCTGACTTATCTATCGACCGTGTTCGCACCCTTGTTTACAGTACATTTAGGATATGCCATTCGCCCTCAATAACGGAGTTCGCATCTACTGGGAAGAGACCGGCAATGGACCGCCCCTGCTTCTGATCATGGGCCTCGGGTACGCGCATCAGATGTGGCATCGGACCACGCCCGTCGTCTCGAAGCACTTCCGCACCATCCTTTTGGATAACCGCGGCGTGGGCCGGAGCGATGTCCCGCCGGGACCGTATCCGATCGCAACCATGGCAGCCGATGCCGCCGCGGTGCTGGATGCAGCGGGAGTAGCGAGGGCCGACGTGTATGGAGTGTCGATGGGCGGCATGATCGCCCAGGAGTTTGCGATTCAGTATCCCCAGCGCGTCGGCAAGCTGGTCCTTGGATGTACGGCGTGCGGCGGCCCAAAGGCAGTGCGCGCTGAGCCCGAAGTCAATCAGGTCCTGATGATGCGCGGCAACATGACTATGGAAGAGGGAACCGAGGCAGCCGTGCCCTACATTTACGATGCCGCTACACCACGGGCGCGCATCGATGAGGACCTGACCATCCGACGCGCTACTTACCCGAAGCCCGAAGCCTACACCGCTCAGTTGCAGGGCATCCTGGCGTGGGAATCATACAGCCGGCTGGGCCAGATCAAAGCGTCGACTCTGGTGATCCACGGCGAGACCGATCGCCTGGTGCCTGTGGGCAATGGGAGGCTCATCGCCCAGTCCATCTCAGGATCCGAGTTGGTAATACTCCCGCATGCCAGCCATATTTATATGACCGATCAGCCCGAAGCGAGCCACCAAGCCATCCTGGACTTCCTTCTGGAACGCAAAGAAGCGCGCGTTGCCGGTTAGGCAGCGAGAATGGCCAGCAAGGTGATGTTTTTTGGTTGACACCTAGATGCTGAAATGATATGTCTAGACATATGAGAACTACCGTGCGGCTGGATGATGCCCTGCTGGAACAAGCCAAGCAGGTGGCAGCGCAACGCCACGAGACATTGACTGCCTTAATTGAGCAAGGCCTGAGGCTGGTTTTGGCCCGATCTCGTCCCTCTCAGGCCCGCCGCAAACGGGTGGTTCTGCCAACCTGCCGGACGGGGGGCGGAGTGCTTCCGGGAGTTGACCTGGATGACAGCGCTGCACTGCTGGATGTGATGGAAGGACGGCGGTGATTCTGCCTGATGTGAATGTGCTGTTGTATGCCTTCCGAACAGACTCCCCGAACCACGAAAGTTATCGCGACTGGCTCGATTCGGTGGTCAACGGGGAGATAGCGTATGGAATGTCACTTCAGGTCTTGGCTGGGGTGATCCGCGTGGTGACTCATCCACGAATTTTTCAGCGGCCAAGCCGCTTGGAGGATGTGAGGGCATTCGCGTCCGTTCTACTTGAGCAGCCTCATTGCCAAGTCGTTCAGCCAGGCGGTCGGCATTGGAGTATTTTCGGAGACCTTTGTCAGCGTGCGAAGGCCGCAGGCAACCTGGTTCAGGACGCTTGGTTTGCAGCTCTCGCGATTGAAGCGGGATGCGAGTGGATCACTACAGACCGTGATTTCGCGCGGTTTGAAGGATTGCGCTGGCGGGCGCCGCTAGACTAAGACTAGCTGTCGCGACGGGCCAGAATCGGTCACTGCTTGCGTTCAGGTTGGTCTGAACCCTGGATGTGATCCGCTCGCTCTTTCACTTTTTCGGCTGCCCGGCGGCTCTCTTCCTTTATTTCGCGCCCGGCCTGGTCGAGCTTTGGGCCGGCCTTACGATCCAGCTCCTCGACCCCGTGCTTGAGCTGCTCGGAGGCGTGTTCGGCCTCGCGCTTCATTTCGCGGCCTGCTTCGCGCGCCTTCTCATTGGCCCGCTCTTGATCGGAGGGTGAACAACTCGACAACAGGAATGCGGCAAAGGATACCAGTAGAGCTCGTTTCATATAGTACCTATCGGATGGACGCTCACCAACATAAGTAGTTTCCCTAGGTCGGGGCCCGCTACACCCATTGCTCCAAACCCCTGCTGGATCTAGAATGGGCACTAGCATGCAGATGCCGCCGAGCTTGGCTTTGGTACTCTCACTGGTGCTGCTGGCGCCGGCGAATGCACAGTTGGTGCAACTGCGCCACTGGACCGGGCAGGGCGTCTCACCGGTATACGAAGGTTACGACGTTAACGCCGACGGTTCCTTCAATATGTGGTTCGGCTACATGAATCGCAATTACGAGGAAGAGCTGGATATCCCGGTCGGAGCCGATAACCGCTTCGAGCCCGGTGGCGACCGCGGGCAGCCGACACACTTCCTGATCAGGCGGCACAAGGACGCCTTTAAGGTTGTCGTACCCAAGGATTTCGGCGAACAGCAGTTAGTTTGGATCTTGACGGCGCACGGTCAGACCCAGCAGGTGGTCGGGACGCTGAAGCCGGTATGGATGATCGACCGCTTGCGAACCACACGCGGTGGAAACAGCGAGCGAGTGGATTCCAACACGCCGCCGGTGGTGAATGTCGAACCCTCGTCGCCGGCCGTTTCTGGTTCTGGCCCGCTAACGCTGACCGTGTCGGCGACCGATGATGGTTTACCAGTGCGCGCGGGCAAGCCGGTCGGGATGACGGCCATGTGGGGCAAGTACCGGGGCCCCGGCACGGTGCTGTTCGATCCGGCGAGCGCGAAGGTCGTGGATGGCCGGGCAGCAACAATCGCAAATTTCAGCGAACCCGGCGAGTACATATTGCAGGTAGTCGTGGACGACGGCTCCGGCGAGCTGGCCGGAAATTTCGGGTATCACTGCTGTTGGACTAACGTAGAAGTCAAGGTGAATGTCAAGGGAGGCGGCGATGTTAAAGCGCAGCGGTAATGTGCTGTTGGGTTCTCTGATGATGTTGTTCGTCGCGCAGGCGGCGGAAACCGGCAAAACGGACAGCGCGCGTCAGGTTACGTTCAGCAAAGACGTGGCTCCCATTTTTCAAAAGAGCTGCCAGTCCTGCCATCACGAAGGAACGTCGGCGCCGATGTCGCTGATGACCTACGCCGAGACGCGGCCCTGGGCGCGCTCCATCAAAGAGCGTGTAGTGCGGCGCGACATGCCACCCTGGCATCTCGACAAGACCGTGGGCATCCGCCAATACAAGAACGATCGCTCGCTAAGCGACGGCGAGATCGCGACCATCGCCCGCTGGGTGGACAACGGGGCGCCGCAGGGCAATCCCGCCGACATGCCGCCGGCGCCGACCTTTACGTCCGATAAAGCGTGGTTTATTGGAACACCGGATCTGACTGTGACGACCGACCAGGATTTCGTCATGTATCCCAATGGGCCGGACTGGTGGCTCGATCAGTTCGGAGAAGTGAAAATGCCGGAAGATCGCTGGATCAAGGCGATGGAGATCAAGCCCAGCAACCCGAAAATCGTGCATCACGCAGTAATCTACGCGATCGAGCCGGACGCGCCCGAAGGGACGCCCGAGGGAGGCGTACAGTTGCACGAATACGCGGTCGGGAAATACGGCGATATATTCGCGGACAACACCGGCCGGTTGCTCAAGAAGGGCACGCGGCTGCGGTTCGACATGCACTATTTCGCGGTCGGCTCGGCGCAGCACAACAAGACCACCATCGCTTTCAAGTTTTATCCGAAGGGCGAGACGCCGAAATATCAGGTCCGGTCGATTGCGATCCGAAATGTGCCGAACGATGAGCTCGATATTCCACCGAATAGCGTCGTGCGGACCGATGGCTACTATCGCCTGACGAAGAATGCGCGCATCGATGCATTCCAGCCGCACATGCATATGCGCGGGCGCGGGATGACGGTGGAAGCCATCAATCTGAATAACACCACCACCATTCTCAGCTCGGTGGACCATTTTAATTTCAACTGGCACATCAACTACATCTACGCCGATGATGTCGCGCCGCTGCTGCCGGCCGGGACAGTCCTGCACATGATCGGCATTCACGACAACACGTCGGCGAATCCGCGCAATCCCGATCCGAATATGTGGGCCGGTTTCGGAGAGCGGAGTGTCGATGACATGGTGCAGGTGTGGCTCGATATGGTCTACCTGGACGACCCCGAGTTCAACCGGCTGGTGGCGGAGCGAAACGCCAAGAAAGGGCCGCGGCTGGCGGCAAAACTGATTCAGTGAAACCTGGCGTCATTCTCTTTCTCACGATGGCCTGTTCCTTGACGCTGCGGGCGGATTTCAGCTACGCCACGACAGTGAAATCGCCGGGCGGCGCGACGGCGGCGGCGACGCCCGGCATGAACCGCATTACGAAGACTTATCTCAAGGGCCAGAAAATGAAGATCGAAAGTGGATCCTCAGTCACGATTTTCGATTTCGACGCCCAGACGAGCACGGTCATCGATTCGACCCAGAAGACCTATAGGGTCACCAAGTTCAGCGACATGGGCGAGACGTTGAGTAAATCCCGGCAGGACGTGAACGTCGA
>DATHOT010000299.1:0-8677 GCA_035484655.1 Bryobacteraceae bacterium
GAACGGCCGCCATGAACGCATGCATCTGACGCTGAAGAAGGAAGCCACTCGTCCCGCCGGCGCCAACCTGCTTCAGCAGCAAGCCAAGTTCGATGCCTTCTTAGAGGAGTTCAACAACGAACGGCCGCACCAGGCGCTCAATATGAAATGTCCGGCTGAGCTCTATTCCTCTTCCTGCCGCCCTTACCAAGGCATTCAGGATCTCTACTACCCGTTCCACGACAAGACTGTGGTCGTCACCAACTGCGGCCGTCTGTGTTTGTATCGCAAGAAGATCAACTTAAGCACTTGTCTGGCCGGCCAGGCCGTCGGTGTCAAAGAGGTCGACGACGGCATCTGGCTCGTTAGCTTTATGGATTACGATCTTGGTTATATCGATCTGGAGGAAAAAACTTTGCAGCCCCTCAACAACCCCTTCGGGCCAAAAGTGTTACCTATGTCTTAGGAACGATCTGTTACCCATGTCTCCGGGCCGGACAGACTTTAAATGGCGTCCCCAAGGGGATTCGAACCCCTGTTATCGCCGTGAAAGGGCGGTGTCCTAGGCCGGGCTAGACGATGGGGACTTCCCGGAAGAAGCTACATCAACCACTCTAACATGCCGAAACGACACCGGCCCCCAAACCCTAAAGGGTCTTCAGATAAGCGATGACGTCGGCCTTTTCCTGATCCGAAAGCAGATCGGCATAGGACGGCATGCCGTTGCCGCCGGTATTGATCATGGCCTTGACATTATCAACATTGACGGCTTTACCGTTCTTGAGCTTGTCGTGTTTGAACAGACCTTTGAGCGAAGGGCCGATCTTCTTTTCATCCGTGTCTGTGTTGTGACAGACGGAGCACTGATCGAAGACCTCTTTGCCCTTTGCGGGATCGCCTGCCTTGTCGGCTGCAATGGCCAATCCGGTGAACAACAATCCGCCGATACCGAGGCTTAAAACTAGTGTGCGCATTCCAAGCTCCTAAAGAAAATATCTAACCTAACTTAGTCTACAATCTTCCCGCGCTGTTCGTCATCCACAGCTAAAATAGCACTATGGCAAAAGCTCTCAAAGAAGGTGACGCCGCCCCCGCGATTCGCGCCGCGGATGATGGGGGGCAGCCGTTCGACCTGGCGACCCTCAAAGGCAGGAATGTCGTTTTGTACTTTTTCCCCAAGGCCGACACGCCGGGCTGAAACAAGGAAGCCACCGGGTTCCGTGAGAACTCGAAGAAATTCAGCAAGACCGACACCGTGATTGTGGGCGTGTCGCCCGATAAGTCGGCCGCTCAGGCGAAATTCAAGGACAAGTTCGATCTGCCGTTTACTCTGTTATCCGATGTCGATCACCACGTGGCCGAAGCGTACGGCACGTGGGTGGAAAAGAGCATGTACGGCCGCAAGTACATGGGCATAGAGCGCAGCACGTTTCTGATTGGCAAGGATGGGAAGATCAAGAGGATTTTTCACAAGGTGAAGCCCGAGGGCCATGCGGAGGAGGTGTACGCAGCCTTAGCCGCGCTTTAGCGCCTCGATCGTGAAATCTTCATCTTTCATCGGAGCGTTGTACTGAAGTTTTTCGATCTTCAGGACGGTGCGGCTGTTTCTGCCCGGGTCCAGGACTTCTACGATACGCGGCGTCCAGATATTGTCGATTTTTTCGAGATTGGTGTAGTGGATTCGCCGAATCAGCTTGGCGCTCGAATAGTTCTCAATCTGCGCGGTGACATAGTTGTCTTTGCGTATCCACAGTACTGACGACGTGTATTGTGAGGACTTCAATTCTTTTGGCTTGGACTCGATCTTCCAGCAGAGAGCGCCGTCGATAGCCTCTTCGCCCAGCAACTTGTAGTCGAACAGGTTGATGTCTCGCTCTTCCAGGTCTTCGAAGCTGAAGTCGGTGCCAAAGAACCGCGTGGAGCGATCCTGCAGGGCGATGCGCCGTTCTCGCTCGATGGCGGGCGTCCACATCCATTGATCCGAGGAACGGTCGGGGTGGTTCACGATAAGCAGCGCCAACCCCCTCAACTCCTGCGGCGCGGTGAAGCGCAGAATGGCTTTGCTGGCGCCGAACGAGCCGATCCGCTGGTAGGTCCAGCGCTTCAAGCTGACGTTAGTGGACGACCCGATCATTTCCAGCGTGCCTTCGTAGCGCTCGGATTTCGCGCGGGAGCGATTCTGGGACTCGGTAACAATCTGGCGTGCGTCCTGCGCCAGCGCTGCGCCGATAACCAGGAGCGAGAATCCAGAAACTAGAAACCTACTCATATTCCAAAGCTTCGACCAGCGATCCTCGCACCGCCGATTCCGCGGGGCCGATCGCGGACAAGAAGGCGACAGCCAAAATCACGGGCAGCAGGACCAGCGAAATTTGATAAGGATATTCATAATCGAGGCGGAGGCCCGCGATATCCTCGGCCGAAATTCGCAGGCTGAAGTAGAGCTGCAAAGCGCCGAAGGCGAGGCCGAGAATCAAGCCTATCGTCCCGATAGTCAACGCCTCCAGCCAGATGGTGCGCCGCACCTGGCTTCGCAGGCCGCCCACCGCTTGCAGCACGCCTAGCTCGCGGCGCCGGTCCGTGATCGATACCGTCAGGGTGTTTACGATGCCCAGCACGGCCACCAATACCGCGACGGCGATCTGGACGTAGGTAATCCCGAACCACTGATCGGTCAAGCGCAGGATGTAGCTGCGGACATCGCGATTCGTCAGCACGAACAAGCGCCGCTGATTGCCGAATGTTTCGAGTATCCGGCGCTTCACATCCGTTTCGGCCGCGCCGGGGGCGAGGTAAATACGAAAGATGTTCACAGTGTCGTCGTTCCAATAGCGCTTATACAACTCGCGATCCATAAGGATGGAACCTTGCTGGTCGGAGTAGTCGGTGACGATGCCCGCGATCGGCAAATGCAGAACCCCCGCGGGGCTCGGGATATCGACCACATCACCGAGCTTGTAGCCGCGCAGCAGAGCAAAATTTTCGGAGGCCAGAATCGCCTTACCCTCGGCAGCCAGACGGAACATCTCTTTTTCGTCGCCCGCAACCGGCGGGAGAGTGGCGTGGCGCCGAAGCGCTTGGACGTCGGTAGCCACGAACATGATGGGCGTGCCGCGCACTTGAATTCGGGCATCGCGCACGCTTTGCGCTTCAGCGACTCCGGGGATGGCGCGCAATTGGGCGGTCATCGAATCAGGAAATCGAAAGCTGCGAGCGGTGAGGCTCTCGGTTGGCGAAATAAACAGATCGGGATTCAGGGCGACGTTGAGCCATTTGAAAATCGAATCATAGCTGGCGCGCGTCAAGCCGCCCAGAGCCACCACCAAGGCCAGGGAAAGCATCAACGCCGCAACGGCGCCGGATGTTCTGCGCGGCGCTTGCAACAAGCTGTCGACCGCGAGAGCTCCTTCCACCGGCCGCACCCATTTCAAGAAGGGACGAAGGGCGCGCGCGACCAACTGCGCCAGCGTCGGTGTAAGCAGCAACGCCGCCAGCACCGCCAGTGCATCGCCGACGTAGAAAAGAAACCGATACCGGCCCAGCAATGCGCACCCCAAAGCAAGGAGCGCCACGACCAGCGCCGCAATTCTCCGGATCCGGTTCTCGCCGGCGCTCAACTGCTGGTACTTGCCCTTCTGCAGCGCTTGCACGGGATCTACGCGGGCCGCATTGCGCGCTGGAATGAACGCTGCGATGACGCTGGTAATGACGCCGAGCGCTATAGCGAAGGTCATCAGCACAGGATTGGTTGAGATCTCGCCGGCCTTTTGCGCAATCCCAAAGACCTCGCCCAGGAGTGCGCCTATGTAACCAGTCATCCCACGCGCGATCAGGATTCCCATCAGCAATCCGGCGACGGATCCGAATAGCCCCGCTACAGCGCTTTCACCGAGGAACAGCGTTCGGATCTGACGGCGTGTGGCGCCTAGAGCCCGCAGAATTCCGATCTCGGACCGCCGCTGCGTGACCGCGATCTGAAATGTGTTGTAGATGATGAACATTCCAATAAACAGGGCGAAGGCGCTGGTAATGTCGGCGGTAAGCGCGTAAATCCGCGAGATCGATTCGAACTGCTGGCCCCGCGCCGAGGGTGCTTCCACCTGAAAGCCGGCGCCCAACGCGGCTTGAATCCTGGCCCGTACGTCATCAATCTTTGTGCCGTCCTTCACTGCCAGGTCAATGCGATCGAACTTGCGCCCACGCCCGAAGATTTTTTGTGCCGCGTAAACATCCATCACCGCGAGGTTGCCCCCGAAGGCGCTGGTCAGCCCTCCGGATTTCATGATGCCGCGCACGGTGAAGAGCTTTTCGCCCTGCATGGTGCCCATCGGTACTCTGCTTCCGATGCCGAGATGGTTCTCGCGCGCGAACGTGTCGGCAACAATGAGCGAGTCAGGCTGAGCCAGAAATATAAGCGGATCGTCGATAGCCGTGCCTTGGTCACCCTGCAGATCGTAGTCGCGCAGGCTGCGATCGCCGGTCATGTCTACGCCCAGGATCAGCACATCGCCCTGCCCCTTCAGTCCGGTGCTGACCACCGCCTCGATCACCGGAACCGCCACGCGAACGTCCCGTTCGGCTTGCACGCGATCGAGCACGTTCTCGTCGAACCCGGTCTCGCCGGCGGAGATTTGAAGCTGCGTCGCACCCGCGATCTGGTCGACAGTGTGACGAAATGCAAACAGCACCGACTGATTGGCCGTGTGCATCCCAACGAACACTGCGACGCCGAGAACAATTCCGGCTATCGTAAGCATCCAGCGCAGCAGATGTTTGCGGATGTAGGGCCAGCTAATAAGTTTGAGCAGGATCATGGATGGGAGGGCCCAGCTTTCCGGCGCGGTCTTCTACGATGCCGCCATCGCACAAAGCGACGACGCGCGAGCAGCTTTCGGCCACGTGGATATCGTGCGTGACGATCAGCACCGTCGATCCGAGCCGCTGATGTAGATCGCGAATCAACTTCAAGATGTCCGCGCCGGTGTGGGTGTCGAGGTTGCCGGTGGGCTCGTCGGCCAGCAACACGGGAGGATAAACGGAGAGTGCTCGCGCGATGGCGCAGCGCTGACGTTCACCGCCCGAAAGCTCATCGGGCAAGTGATCCATTCGAGCGCCGAGGCCTACGAGTTCGAGCAGTTCGCGGGCACGCTCGTCGATCTTTTTTTTCGGCCAGCCGCGCAAGTGGAGTGGTATGGATACGTTCTCGGCGCAGTTCAGTGTCGGCAGCAGATTGAAAAACTGGAAAATGAATCCGATCTTGTCGCGCCGGATGCGAGTCAAATCGTCATCGGGCAGTCCACTTAGCGCAGTTCCGTCGATCGCGATCACGCCGGAGCTGGGAGTATCCAGGCCACCGATCAGGTTCAGCAGCGTAGATTTGCCGGATCCCGACGGACCAACGATCGATACCATTTCGCCGCGGGCGATCTCCAGATTAATGTCCTGGAGTGCCGTAACCTTGCGCTTTCCGTTGAAAGTTTTGCTGACGTTAGCGAGCCGAATCACCTATTAGCTATCATGTCTTATCGCGATGGTTGGGTGCACGCCTCACATAACGACCAAATGAGAATAGGAATCGATGCCGGCGGTACCTTCACTGATTTCATTGTCCAGCATGACAGCGGAAGACTCCAGACTTTCAAGCTGCGCTCCAACCCGCGGTCGCCGGCCAGCGTGATTCTAGCTGGCCTGGGGCAGATAGCGGGGTCGTCAAAGGCGCAGGTGGTCCACGGATCGACAGTCGCAACGAATGCACTGCTCGAACGCAAAGGTGTCCGGACGGCTTTGATCACCACGGCGGGATTCGAGGACGTAATTCAGATCGGCCGCCAGAACCGGGCGGAACTGTACAATCTGACTCCCCAGCCGCGGGTCCCGATTGTGCCCCGATCGATGTGCTTCGGAGTGCGCGAGCGGTCTTACTTCGACGGTACGATTGGGGAACGGCCCAGCCAGGCTGAAATTGGCCGTCTCAAAACCCGGCTGCGCAAAGCACGCGTGGAATCCATCGCCATTTGCTTTCTGCATGCCTATCGCAATCGTGCCAACGAAAAATTGGTAGCGGACGCGCTCACGGGACTCGGCTACTTGTGCTGTTCGCACGATGTGTGCCCGGAGTTTCGCGAGTACGAGCGATCCTCTACTACGTTGATTAACGCTTATGTCGGACCGCTGATGGATCGCTATCTCGCGGAACTCGAGCGCGGCACGCGGCGCTCGATATCGATCATGCAATCGAACGGGGGCTTCATGTCGACCCGGGAAGCGCGGAGGCATGCCATCCGGACGGTGCTTTCCGGGCCGGCCGGCGGTGTTGTGGGAGCGCTCGAAACCGCGCGCCTGTCGGGATTCCCACGCATCCTCGGCTTCGACATGGGCGGAACGTCGACGGATGTAAGCTTGTGCGACGGCCAGCCGCGCGAAACCATGGAAGCCTACATCGACGGTTTCCCGGTGCGCGTTCCTATGCTCGACATCCATACGGTGGGCGCCGGCGGCGGATCGATCGCGCGCGTGGACGAAGGCGGACTGCTGCGCGTGGGCCCTCAAAGCGCGGGCGCCGACCCGGGTCCGGCCTGTTACGGAATCGGTGACCAGCCGACTGTCACCGATGCGCATGTCGTGCTGGGCCGCATCCACGCCGACCAACTGATTGGCGGTGAAATGCATCTGGACGTGAAACGCGCCGGCGCGGCAATTGATTCGATTGCTGCAAAGCTGCGGCTCAGCCGGGACGCCGCGGCCGAGGGAATTTTGCGCGTCGCCAATGCCAACATGGAGCGGGCCATCCGGTTGGTGTCGGTGGAACGGGGTCACGATCCACGCGACTTCGCCCTGGTGGCGTTCGGCGGCTGTGGCGGACTGCACGCCTGCGAGATCGCGCGCGAACTTGGGATTCGAACGGTGCTCGTGCCCGAGTATGCCGGTGCTCTGTCCGCGCTGGGCATGCTGCTCGCGGATCGCGTTCGCGATTATGCCGCCGGTGTCTTGAACAGCCCCGGCATCGAGCGCGAGTTCGAGCGGCTGGAGCGTGTGGCGCGCAAGGAGCTTCCGAGTGCTGAGATGATTCGCTCGGCCGACATTCGCTACAGCGGGCAGAGCTATGAGCTGACCGTCCCGTGGAACGCGAAAGATCCAACCGAGCCTTTCCATCGCGAGCACCAGCGTGTGTATGGTTATGCGAACCCGGATCGCGCGGTCGAGATAGTGACGATTCGTCTGCGAGCGAAATTAGTTGTCGAGCGGCCTCGGCTGACAACGCGGCGTAGAGCAGCCAAACGCGGAAAGCCCGCGGTGCGCAGCGTGCACAGCGCCGGAGCCTGGCGCCAGACTCCCGTCCACGGGCGCGAAGCCCTGCCAAAGTCGCCATTGCGCGGGCCGGCCCTGGTGATCGACTACGGATCAACGACGCTGATCCCGCCCGGTTGGCGATTTTCGCTCGACAAATTCGGTAACCTGAAGATCACGTTATGACTTGGACCACTTGCTTATTTGCTTTAGTCATTGCGGCGCCGGCGCTCTTCGCTCAAACTCCCCGCTACCTCGGCATCGACACACACATCGACACCGCGCAACGCGTTTTAATCGGCCATGTTGATATCGGCCAGCGGCTGCCGGACGGGCAGGTGGATATTCCGCGCCTCAAGGAAGGCGGAATGCGCGCGCCATTTTTCGCGCTGTGGGTGCCGACTTATTACAAGGGAGCGGAAGCGGTGCGGCGCACGCTCGATCTGCGCGACGCGATGCAGGGCGTATTCGACCGCTATCCGGAGCAGATCGAGATGGCGACCACGGCCGGCGAGCTCGAACGAATCGTGAAATCCGGCAAGATTGCGGCGGTGCTGACGCTCGAAGGCGGCCATCAGATCGCCGACGACCTGGCCGTTTTGCGAATGTACCAGCGCATGGGCATCCGCGCCATGACGCTTACTCATTTCCGCAACAACAACTGGGCGGATTCATCCACGGACAAGCCGCAACACAACGGCCTCACGGATTTCGGCAAGCAGGTGGTGCGCGAAATGAATCGCATCGGAATGATCGTAGATATTTCGCATGTTTCGGACAAGGCGTTCTACGATACGCTGGCAGTGACCACCAAGCCCGTGATCGCTTCCCATTCTTCCGTCCGATCGATCGCGGAGATTCCGCGCAATATGACCGACGACATGCTGAAGGCGCTGGCGCGCAATGGCGGCGTGGTGGGAATCAACTTCGGCGCCGGATTCGTTAATTCTAAAGACGCGCGCGCCACCATGGCGAATATAAACGGCATGGCGGCGCAAGAACCTAATCTGACCGGGAAAGCACTGGATGACTATGCAGCCAAGGAGTATGAGCGAGAGCAGGGCCCACCTCCGCACTCCGCGGCGACGATCGATGACGTGGTTGCCAACATCGATCACGTGGCCAAGGTCGCGGGTATCGACCACGTCGGTATCGGCACGGATTTCGACGGAATTGGGAACGATGTTCCGAAAGGTTTGGAGGATGCTTCAAAGATGCCGGCACTTGCGGCGGCGTTGCGCAACAAGGGCTACAGCGAGGCGGACGTGGAAAAAGTGATGGGCGGAAATTTCCTGCGTGTCATGAAACAAGTGATCGGTAAGTAACGGCCGCCGTGTGGCAGGTGGATCGTATAATGGGGGCACGTAGCGGGCCCTTAGCTCAGCGGTTAGAGCAGCGGACTCATAATCCG
>DATHOT010000300.1:0-14469 GCA_035484655.1 Bryobacteraceae bacterium
TCTAAAAGCTGCCGCGTGCTCACCAGATTCAGAAAGGACTTGGCCAGCAGGGCCCGGAAGATCGGCAAGCGATCGTGCGAGCGGCGGCCGCGCCGCTTCCTCGCGGGCGCCGCGATTCCCGCATCCCCTAATGCACTCAAATGCCGATTTCCACCAACCTCGAAAAAACGAACCCAGCATCGGCGGAAGATCGAACCCCGGAGCTATAAGCACGACGAATCTTATGATAAGGATGACCGGCACAAAAACCGAGACTCGAAAAAACGAACCCAACCTCGGCGGGAGCGGCGATTCGGAGGATCACGGCGTTGGAGCGAAATGGTCATTTGAAAAAACGAAGCCAGACGTGGTTGATCCCTCGATCCAGAGATAACACGCTGACACGGTGCAGAGCGTGACGGAGACCTGGATGCTATTGAACGGAGAGGAGAAAGCCGACGCTTAACGTTGTCACCCGGGTACCGGTATCTACTGGCCCAAAGGAGTGGATGGTAAGATGCGCCTCAGACCTGGTCCGCGCTCAAGGCGATGGCGGCGGATTGCAGGGTATGAGTATCTTGCGCCGCCGCCGCAAGGCCTGACGGTTTTTCGCAATTTCTATTTAGCTGAGGCGGGAACCTCGATCAAGTCGCGGCTCGAGCCTCTCGTGCGCATTGCCAAACGATCCGACGACTGCCGATCGGCGTGCAGGCGGTGCCCGGCCGGACTGGTAATAGCTCCATAATTAGGGACAGTGCACTTAAATACCGATTTCCCCGACCGGCCCCTGCCTCCTACATCCAAAGCGAGGGCAACCATCGGGACCAGGATGTGCAGGACCGCTTTCTGGATCACCTTTGGATTGCTCCTTGCCGCACCTAGCGGATTCGCCCCCATTTTCGCGCCGGCGTCTCTTGTACAGCTCCAACAGAATGCGGATCTCATCCTCGCCGGTAGCGCCAGCGACGGAATCCGGGCTGGCGACAGTTTGAACTTCACGATCCAGGTTAACCGCGTGGTGAAAGGCGACATCGCGCCCGCGACTACCATCAAGGCGATTTGGCAATCGAACAATCCAGGCGTCGCAACCGGCCACGGTCTGTGGTTTCTCAAGCGCTCGCCGGACGGCTGGAGCGTACTGCCAGTGCAGTCGGGATGGGCGCAGTTCAATAACATCTTCATCCCCGTTCCAACCGGCCCACTTCCCGACGCCTATGCTTACGGCCCAGCGGCTTCGGCTTCCGACAAGGTAGCCTCGGAGATCAGCGCGGCAATCGAGGGCATTCCAGGGTTGGGGCTTTTGCCTGGCTTACAGGGTGGATTACTAGACCAGCTCAATTCGCCCGTCATCCAGGTGCTCTACCGCCGGCTCGCGGCCTCCAGTTCGATACAACAAAAGATCCTCGGGCTAAGCGGCCTCATTCGCAGCGGAAACACGCCTGCGCTCAACTCGGCTATTGAAGCGGCGCCCGCGATTTCCAGTTCCACCGTCGAATATGGAAGGCTACTCCTGAGTATTCGCGATGGATTCCGTGCCAGTGATGCGAACTCTGCGGTCATCTTGGGACAAGCTGCCGTGAACACCAGCCTCCGACTGGATTTTCGGCAAAGCGTCGCGCACGCTCTAAGGGGAATTCACACCAAAGACGCGCTGCCTTATCTGGCGGCGCTGCTGGACGACCCCGACATCGAACTCCAGTCTGAGGCGGTTGGAGGGCTAGCGTCGTTTGCCAACGGCTTGGCGATTCAAACCGCCGCCGGCGGACCCAGTTTGTCCTATTTGCAACTCCCGGATCGTGCACCGTATAAAACGGAGGATACGGTCGCGCATTTTGCCTTGGGGGAAGCAGCGCTCCGATATCTATCCTATTGGAAGACCTGGTGGTCGCTAAACAGGACGGCCCTCGGTTATTGAGTGGCGCAGGTAAGTGCGCAGTGAGCAGGTATCTGACCTGTAATTTCTTACCGTGTCGGCCGCCGCGCCTTATGCCGTCTAGCCATCTTGCGGACCGCCGCGGCCGGAGCCGCCAGAGGCTTGTTGCAATGCAGACAGCGGGAGATATCCGACCGCGTCGACAAATGGCACGAGCGGCAATAAGTTTGCGGAAGCGAAACCGTTTGGAGCGCTTGCAACATATTTGCCTCGCCCTGTTTATCGACTATTTACGGGATTTCTTTAGTCACGTTTAAGCTTGTTAACGAAAATAGATGCGATGATGGTTACCAGCGCGATGCAAGCCAAAGAACAGCGTTCCCAGTGGCTGGAAGCCGCGCGGAAGGCCATGGGAATCGAGGCCGAAGCGATTGCCCGCTCCGCCCAACGTCTGGATGGCAATCTCTCCCGCGCCGTGGACATGATCCTCGATGGACCCGGCAAACTGGTCGTCACCGGACTCGGCAAGTCCGGCCTGGTTGCTCGAAAAATCGCGGCCACCCTGTGCAGCACCGGCACTTCCGCCGTCTTTGTGCACGCCGCTGAAGCCGCGCATGGCGACCTCGGAATCTACGCGTCCGGCGACATCACTTTGATGGTTTCCAAAAGCGGCACCACCAAAGAACTGCTTCACCTCATTCCTTTCCTGCGCGAACTGCCGTCCAAGCGCATTGGCATTCTTGGCAGGGCCCAATCGCCGCTCGCCGCTGAAATGGACGTAGTGCTGGACGCCTCCGTCGAGCGCGAAGCCGACCCGGAAAACCTCGCGCCCACCGCCAGCGCCACGGTCGCCCTCTCGCTTGGCCACGCTCTGGCGGTAGCGCTCATGCGCGCGCGAAATTTCAGCCCCGCTGATTTCCGGCGATTCCACCCCGGCGGTCATCTCGGCCGCAGCCTGCGCATGACCGTTCGCCAGGTCTCGCACGGTCCGGACGAAGTGGCTTGGGCCGAACTCGACAGCTCGCAGAAGCACGTGGTCATCGCCATGACTCGGCATCCCTGGGGAGCGGCTTGTGTGGTGGATTCCAGCGGTGTGCTGGCCGGTCTCATCACCGATGGCGATCTTCGCCGCGCGCTCCAGGCTCACGATGACATCCGCGCCTTGTGCGCAGCCGACGTCATGACGGTCAACCCGGTTACCATCGGTCCGGACGCGCTATTGCTCGACGCCCTCCGCCTCATGGAAGAGCGGCCGTCTCAGATCTCCGTCTTGCCCGTAGTCGATCCGGCCGGCGGCCGGTGCCTCGGCTTGGTCCGGCTGCACGATATCTACCGCGCGGAGATGGACTGACGCGCGGAGAATCGGCAGGTAGCGGGCCGACGACCTGTACATTTTAAGGTACGCTAGGGGGCAGGAACGACGGAAGATCCACAGCCGCGAAAAATCCCGCTGGTTTTTTACCGTCTCCGGCCGGGACACGAGCCTGTGCGGTAGTGGCTGAAAGCGTTGCCGGAGACGGAGCGCCAAGCTATTGGCAAAGACCTATTGCGGGCGCAATGGCGCTGGCCGATCGGGATGCCCCTTTGCCGCCCGCTAGGAA
This sequence comes from Bryobacteraceae bacterium, assembly GCA_035484655.1. Classification (GTDB taxonomy): domain Bacteria; phylum Acidobacteriota; class Terriglobia; order Bryobacterales; family Bryobacteraceae; genus Palsa-89. Next base: position 3,454 of record DATHOT010000300.1, read on the forward strand.
ACGGACTGTGGGAGGTTCGGACGGATCTGTCGACCAAGCGGACGGCGCGTGTGCTGCTCTGCCTCTACCGCGAGCACCTGGTCGCGTTGCACGGGTTTATCAAGAAAACGCGCACCACGCCAAAGGATGATCTGGCGTTGGCGCGGAAGCGCAAGAAGGAGTTAGAGCGATGAGCAAGAAACGCATGGGCTCCAGCATCGATGATTTCCTCAAGAAGGAGGGCATCTTCGAAGAGACGCAGGCACAGGCAATCAAGGAGGTTGTCGCGTGGCAGCTCGCGGAGGCCATGAAGAAACAGAAAATCTCCAAGAACAAGATGGCGGTGCTGCTCAAGACCAGCCGCACCCAGGTCGACCGCCTGCTTGATCCGAAAAACGACATCACGCTTTCAAGCCTGCAGCGCGCGGCGGCGATGGTCGGCCGCCGCGTCTCGATAGAACTGGTCTAAGACGAACGGTCGCATCTCATAATCGAACTGGCTGGCCCGCGACACGCTCGTCGACTTTTTCCAGCTTGCGCATGATCGTTCGCCAGGTCTTGCACGGTCCGGACGAAGTGGCATGGGCCGAACTCGACAGCTCGCTGAAGCACGTGGTCATCGCCATGACTCGGCATCCCTGGGGAGCAGCTCGTGCGGTGGACTCCGTCGGCGTGCCGGCCGGTCTCATCACCGATGGCGATCTTCGCCGCGCGCGTTCGTCCTCGTAACTGGAATGAGAATCCTCCGCGCGAAAGCCCACTACTGTTCGGACGTTTATGTTCCGCTACAGCTGTGCCATCCTCAGTATTGCGCTCGCGACTGGGATTAGGCTTCTACTCGACCCGGTGCTCGGCAACCAAATCCCTTATCCAACATTCCTGCTTGCGGTGCTGCTAACGTCATGGTATGGCGGCGTCCGCCCCGCGTTGCTGGCGGTCCTCCTCGGTGTTTTTTCCGCCCGTTACTTTCTCATCCCTCCGCGGGGCAGTTTTGGGTTAACTGGCGCGGATCAATACGTAGGGTTGGTTTTCTATCTGGCCGTGGGAGTTGGCATCGCCGTACTCGGCGGAGCGATGCGAGCCGCGCCCCTGGTCAGCGATCGAAAACTCCAGCAAACGCGTGAAGCTCTGGCGCACTCCGAGGAACGCTTGCGCCTCACGCTCCGTTCTTCGGGAATCGCGGTTTGGAGCTGGGATATCGTGCCGAATATCATCGAGGCGGATGAAAATTGCTCGGGGCTTTTCGGGCTTGCAGCCGGGCAATTTCCGCGGACAATTGAGGAGTTCGCGGCGTGCGTGCACTCTGACGACCGCGAGCGGGTCCGGCAAGAGGTCGCCGCTTCAGCCGGACAAGGTGCGGAATACAATACGGAATTCCGCGTCGTCTCCCCGGACGGCGTGGTCCGGTTTGTAGTTGCCCGCGGCAAGGCCTATTACAGCGACGCTGGATCGCCTTATCGCTTTACCAGCATTTGCTGGAATGAGACGCAGCGCCGGCAGGCGGAGGAGAAGCTCCGCGAAGCCACCAAGAGTCTGGTGGCGGAGGGAAAGTTCCGCGACCTGCTGGAAGCCGCCCCAGACGCCGTCGTGGTGGTTGATCGCGAGGGGAAAATCGTCCTGGTCAACACGCAGGTCGAGAAGTTGTTTGGATACCGCCGGGAGGATGTGTTGGGGCAGGCCGTTGAGATGTTGCTGCCCGAACGTTTTCGGGGCAGTCACCCAGGGCACCGCGCAGGCTTTTTCTCCGATCCGCGAGTGCGTTCCATGGGGGCGGGTCTGGAACTATACGCTCTGCGCGGTGACGGAACCGAATTTCCGGTTGAGATCAGCCTTAGTCCCCTGGAAACCGAGGAGGGCTTACTGATTTCCAGCACCATTCGAGACATCACGGAACGAAAACGCGCCGAGCGCAGCCGGGACCAATTGGCCTCCATCGTCGACTACTCCGATGACGCCATTATCGGCAAGGGCCTGGATGGGACGATTCTCAATTGGAACAAAGGCGCCGAGCGGCTTTACGGTTATTCAGCAGAAGAAATCGTGGGCCAACCGATTTCCATCTTGCTTCCACCTGACCGCTCGGACGAGTTACGAGAAATCATTTCCAAGCTCCAGCAGGGAGAAATCGTCAAGGAGGAAACCGTGCGGCGCAGAAAGGACGGCGCACTGATTGACATCGCGCTAACGGTCTCTCCCATCAAGAATTCCCTCGGCCATGTCACGGCCGCTTCCTCCATCGCGCGTGATATCAGCCGGCGAAAACAGGCAGAGGCGAAGTTCCGAGGCCTGCTGGAAGCAGCGCCGGATGCCGTGGTGGTCGTGAATCAAGCGGGGAAGATCGTCCTGGTCAACACGCAAGTTGAGAAGGTATTTGGATACATGCGAGAGGAGTTGCTGGGGCAGCCCATTGAAATGCTGGTGCCCGAACGCTTCCGGGACAAACATCCCGGACATCGCGCGGGTTTTTTCGCCGACCCTCGGGTGCGTACCATGGGGGCCGATCTGCAACTATACGCGCTCCGCAAGGATGGCACCGAGTTCCCGACTGAGATCAGCCTCAGTCCGCTGGAGACCGACGAAGGAGTGCTGGTTTCCAGTGCCATCCGCGATATCACCGAGCGCCGCGCGGCGGAGAACGAAGTTCGTCACAGTCGTGCCATATTGCAGGGACTATTCGAGTCGCTGCCGGGCCTCTTCCTGGTCTTCACACCGGACCTAACGATCGTCTCCATAAGCGACGCCCTCCTGGAAGCCACCATGACCAAGCGCGAGGAGGTCCTGGGCCGCGGCGTCTTCGAGATCTTCCCCGACCAACCTGGCACCACGGCGATTGCTGAATGGCGTGCGTCGCTCGACCGGGTGCGCCAGACCGCCGCTCCAGACACCATGGCCATCCAGAAGTACGACATCCGCCGGCCCGACGGCGTTCTCGAGGAGCGTTATTGGAGCCCGATGAACTCGCCCGTGCTCGGGACGGATCGGCTGATCGAGTATTTCATCCATCGCGTAGTGGACGTAACTGAGTTCGTACGGCAAAAATCGCAGTCCAGGAGCAGGCCTACCCGGCCGCTCACCCGCGTGGAGCAGATGGAGGCCGAGATCTTCCACAACTCAGCCGAGCTACAGGCCGCCAACAGTAAGCTTCACGACACCAATGCGCAATTACAGCAAGCCAAAGCGGACGCCGAGACCGCCAATCGGTCCAAGAGTACGTTTCTGTCGACCATGTCTCATGAAATTCGTACCCCGATGAACGCCATTCTCGGTTATGCACAGTTGATGTTACGGGATCCGGACCTGGGAACAGACGCGAAGACGAATCTCGAGATCATCGGCCGCAGCGGCGAGCATCTGTTAACCCTCATCAACGATGTCCTGGACATGTCCAAGATTGAGGCCGGCCGCACCGAGCTCAATCCAGTGACCTTCAACCTCCCCAAACTACTGGAGGACCTCGCAGCCATGTTCCGCTTGCGTGCTCAGAGCAAGGCCCTGCGATTCGAAATGGTGACGGATGGGGAATCGTTGGATTACGTCAAAGGGGACGAAGGTAAGATACGCCAGGCACTCATCAACCTGCTCGGAAACGCAATTAAGTTTACTGAGCGTGGCCATATCACACTGTACGTCACTTTAGACCAAAGGAGCGCCGGCCAGCTTTGGCTGTTGGCCCGTGTGGAAGACACCGGTTCGGGCCTGACCGATGAGGAACAACGGAGATTGTTTGAGCCGTTTAGCCAGGCCAAGGGGGGCCTTAACACCCAGGAGGGAACCGGCTTAGGATTGGCCATTAGCCGCAAATACGCGCAGCTGATGGGAGGCGATGTCACCCTCACCAGTAGCCCTGGCCAGGGCTCGGTGTTCCGGTTTGAGATCCCGATTGAACCTGGCAATAGCGATGTCGCTGTCAGGCGGAGCGCTCCTCGCCGCGTTATTTCCATAAGTGCCGGAACGAACGTTCCCAGAATCCTGGTCGTCGACGATCAGCTTGAGAACCGCGATTGGCTGATGAAACTGCTGACTGTCATCGGTTTTTCAGTGCGAGGCGCGGAGAACGGCGCGGAGGCCATCCGTAACTGGGAAGAGTGGAATCCTCGGATGGTCCTGATGGATGTCCACATGCCAGTCATGGATGGGCTTGAAGCGACTCGGAGAATGAAGGCCGATCCGCGAGGAAAGGAAACGGTTATCGTCACTCTGACAGCCAGCGCCCTGGATGACGACCGTCGAGCCATCTCTGTGAGCGGGGCCGATGATTTTCTCGCGAAACCCTGCCGTGAAGACCAACTACTCGAAAAGATTCGCACCCTTCTCAACATTACATATGACTACGAAGACCTGAGCGAAGCTGACCGCTTGCCTCTGGCCGGATTGGCGGGCCCTGACGTCGACAGACTCGGGCGACTACCACCTGAGCTGATCGAAGAACTCCACAATGCGACTCTGAGCGGCAATAAGAGACTCCTGGATAGGCTCATCCTCAAGGTGGGCGAGGCTGAAGACAAGGAATCGGCACAAGCGCTGCAGCAGCTTGCCGATAAGTACGAATACGATACCCTGACACGATTACTGGAAGCAGTGGGACGCCGATAAAGGAACTGGCCTTGACTCATAGCGATATCATGATCGTGGACGACAATCCCGCCAACCTTAAGCTCCTCGAAGACATGCTGCTCCAGCGAGGGCATGAGGTGCGTTCTTTTCCGCTTGGTAGGCTGGCTCTAGCTTCTGCGTCGAAGAGACCCCCGGATTTGATTCTGCTGGACATCAACATGCCGGAAATGAACGGCTACGAAGTGTGCCAACGCCTCAAATCCGTCGAAGTGCTGCAAGCCATCCCTGTCATTTTTCTTAGCGCCCTGAACGAAACTCAAGACAAGGTCAAGGCTTTTCGCTCCGGGGCCGTCGATTACATCTCCAAGCCTTTCCAATTCGAAGAAGTTCACGCGCGCGTTGAAACGCATCTCGAATTGCACAACCTCCAGCGAGCGTTGAAGGTTCACAACGAACGCCTGGAGGAGACAGTCGCCGCTCGGACGCATGAACTTGCCGAAGCAAATGAGCGGCTTACGATCCTCGACCGTTCCAAGAGCGAGTTCTTGAAGCTCATCTCGCATGAGTTCCGCACACCACTCCACGGGCTGCTCGGAGTCGGCGAGCTCCTTCTGGAACAATTCTCTGCGACCGAGGAGAACAATCATCTCGAAGGAATATTTAAGAGATCTCGCCGAAGAATTCTCTCCATACTGGATGATGCTTTGCTGCTGACTGAAATCGACGTCAACGGCGCGGCTTTCAGATCTGCTCCGGTTTCCTTCTCGAACGCGCTGTGCCTCGCGGTTGAGAGGACCGCTGAGTTCGCCGAATCCCGCCAGGTGACACTAATCGCGCCAGTGGTGGACCTAGGCCTCGTTCTGGCGGACGAGAACTTGTTGGTCAGAGCCCTTCAGGCCCTGCTGGAGACCGCCGTTAAATTCTCCGATAAGAGCGGGGCTGTGCGCTTGGCACATGAATCCGCGCAAGATTCACGGAGGCTTGAGATCGAGAGCCAGGGCCGGACGATCCCAGGCCCTGCCTTGGCGAAAGTCTTCGATCTTTTCTCGATTGGCGAAGCGATCACGCCGGGCGGCGACTTGGGGGTGGGCCTGCCCTTGGCGTATCGCATTCTCTCGTTGTTCGGCGCTTCACTCAACGTCGCGAACCGGGATTCGACAGGAATACTACTGACCATATCTTTAAGGAATGCCGGCCGCAATCTGGACTGACGCCCGCGCCACGTTCATTATAGTAAGCGATGGCCCGCGACACCCTCGTCGACTTCTTCCAGGACTTCGCCGGCCAGCCCCAGGAATTCCTGATCTACGATGACGGCTTTCGCAGCCACCACTACCGCTATGACGAAGTCTCGGCCAAAGCTTACGCATTCGCCGCTCGCCTGCGCGACGCCGGCATTCAAAAAGACGACAAAGTAATTCTCTACGGCGAAAACCGCCCGGAATGGATCATCGCGCTGTGGGGATGCCTGCTCGAAGGCGTGATCGCGGTCCCCATCGACTATCGGTCGTCACCCGAATTCGTCGAGCGCATCGACCGCATCGTGAACGCCCGAGCCATACTGATAGGCGACGAAGTCTCGCTCCCGGCTTCACCCAAAATCTGGACGCTTGCCGCTCTGAACGACGCCCAGCCCGGCGCCCTCACCACGCCCGCGATTCAGAAAGATCAGACCGCCGAGATCATCTTCACCTCCGGAGCTACAGCCGAGCCCAAAGGCGTCATCATCACTCACCGCAACATCCTCGCCAACATCCTGCCGGTGGAGCGCGAGGTCCAAAAATATCGCAAATACGGCGGTCCCTTTTTCCCGATCCGCTTCCTCAACCTGCTGCCCCTCAGTCACATGTTCGGCCAAGCCATGGCTACCTTCATGCCGCCCATGCTGCCCGGCATCGTCGTCTTCATGCGCGGATACAATCCCAAGGAAATCCTCCGCCAGATTCACACCCGCCGCATCTCGGTTCTGGTCTCGGTCCCGCAGATCCTGGAAATCCTTCGGGAACATCTGCAGCAGACCTTTCCCCAACTAAAAGACCTGCGCCCGACTAGCGCACATTGGCTCCGCCGCTGGTGGCGATATCGAAAAGTTCATCGCCTCTTTGGTTGGAAATTCTGGAGCTTCGTCGTCGGCGCGGCGCCGCTCTCGGCCGATCTGGAGTCATTTTTCACGGAGCTTGGATTCGTGGTGATCCAAGGCTACGGCCTCACCGAGACCGCCCCCATCGTGACGCTGAATCACCCATTCCACGCTCGCAAGGGAACCGTCGGCACGCCCATCGGCGGCGTCGAAGTAAAGATCGCCGCGGACGGTGAAATCCTGGTGCGCGGCGAAAACGTAACCACCGGATATTTCCAACATCCAGAAGAAACCGCCCAAGCGTTCGAAGACGGCTGGTTTCATACCGGCGACATCGGCGAGCGCAAGGAAAACGGCGATCTCGTCATTCTCGGCCGCAAGAAGGAGATGATCGTGACGCCGGAAGGCCTCAACGTCTTTCCGGAGGATGTCGAAGGCGTCCTAAACCGGCAGCCAGGCGTGCGAGAATCCGCCGCAGTCGGAACCGATCGCGTTCATGCCGTATTAATCCTCGACCCCGGCGCTGATGCCGATGAAATCGTACGACGCGCCAACTCGGAGCTCGCCAACTTCCAGCGCATCCGCAGCGTCTCGCTCTGGCCTTACCCCGAGTTTCCGCGCACCGAAGGCACCGGGAAACTGAAGCGGCTCCAGATCGCGAAGGGAACCCCGCCGCCGGCCAAGTCCTCGAAGTTCGATGGCACAGTTCCGCTAGAAAACCTGACTTCGCTGGAGCGCGTGGAGCGAATGGTGGCACTGGGGCTTGACGAATCGGAAATCGCGGGCGTCCCGCCAACCGAAGCACGTTTAGCCACGTCCGATTTTCCAGCCTGGAACCGGGGCCGGCTCGCCCGCGCCGCCCGCCGAACCCTGCTACCTGGGTTCCTTTTGCCGCTTACCAGAATCTTTGCTCACGTTCGAACCGAGGGGCTGGCCAATCTCGACGGGCTGGAGCCTCCGGTGATCTTTGCGTCGAACCATCAAAGCTTTATGGATGTCCCCGCGATCCTGGGCGCGCTACCCGCAAAATGGCGCTGCCGGGTGGCGCCGGCGATGCGTAAGGAGTTTTTTAGTGAGCACTTTCACGCCAAAAGCTTCACCAATAGCTTGAATTATTATTTGTCGACCCTCTTCTTCAACTGTTTCCCGATTCCCCAGCACGAACCCGGTGCCTTGGCCACTATGCGCTACATTGGCGAACTGGCAAACGAACGCTGGTGCGTCCTCATTTTCCCGGAAGGAAGGATGACCCGGGCGGGCGAGATCGCGCCCTTTCAGCCTGGCGTAGGTATGATCGCTTCGAAGCTGGAACTGCCTGTTGTTCCAATTCGAATCGACGGTCTTGATCATGTACTACATGAGGGTTGGAAAATGGCGCATCCAGGCCCGGTTCGCATCGCGTTCGGTCCTCCGCTCCACTTGACCGGCGACAATTACCTGGCCATGGCAAAAGAGGTGGAAGAAGCCGTCCGGAAACTTTGACGCCGTGATATCTTAGGCCATGCGCTCCATACTGCTGGGCCTAGTGGCTTCGTTTTGTCTTTTTGCCGCCGGCCTTGCCGGGACATATAAAGGAACGTACTCCGGATCAGCGGGCGCCAGTGGAGACTTCGTAGTCTCCCTTACCCAGGCAGACGGCGGCGAATGGAAGTCGGAAGTGACATTCGCGCTCGGCGGGGCGGATGTCAAAACCAAGATCACGTCGGTCACTGTGGACGGATCGAAAGTCAAAATTGTCTACGAATTCGATCTGCAAGGTACTGCGCTCGAATCAACCGTTACCGGGGAGCTGAACGGCGCTACGCTGGCCGGCGATTACCACACGAAAGTAGTGGCTGATGGCTCGGCCGTAGACGAAGGAACCTGGAAAGCCACGTCCGGCCAGTAGCTTCACTCCGGCTTTTCGAACAGCCCGATCTGCTCCTTGGGCGTTGGCTTCGTTTTGCGGATTCGCAGCGGGCTGCCGATCACGCCCAGCACCTGGACCCCGGTCACAGCCGCTTTGGGAATAAATACGCGCTGGTTCTGAAACCCAGGATCGGGCGGGATCACGGAAAAACCGTAAGGTTCCATCAGAAGGAGATTGTTGCTCAACAGACCGTCCATGGCGTCGCCGTCGCGGAAGCGCATCCGAATCCAAAGCCCCTCCATCTTGGGACGAGTCGTGAACAGACGCAGCTCTTTGCGAGGCTCACCCTGCTGGAAATCTCGAACAAAACAGACCAGTTTCACTTCGGCGTAGGGTACGATATTGACGGCTCCGTCCTGGCTTAGCAGCTCCAGGCCCTCAGGGAGCAGATAGTTTTGCGGGCTTACGAAGCCTGAGAGAGGCTCGCGGTCAAAACGGGACACCAGCACCTTCTTATTCGTCGATCCCCCCAAAGGGCTCCTTTAATGCCTGTACCGGCAACCAAAGCACTTTTCTTCCAAACAATTTCGCGAATATTGTATCATTGGCACAATGCGCCCCGGTGCATCGATTTCCGCCCATGTGGCTTCGTTTCTCGATTTCTGCCGTATCGAGAAGGGGCTGGCGAGGACTACAATTGAGTCCTATCGTCTTGATTTGGAACGATTTGCAGGTTCTATCCAGGCCGCCAATCAGTGGTCCGACCCGGAGTGCGTCCGCCGCCATATCGATTCGCTCTACCAGGCCAGGATGGCCAGCCGATCCATTTCCCGGCATCTGACGACTCTCCGGAACCTGTATCGATACCTTTTGGAGAAGGGCATCGTCGATTCAGACCCGACCGCTAATCTGGCTGCTCCAAAACAGTGGCAAAGTCTTCCTAAATACCTAAATAAGAAGCAGATTGATGACCTAATGGCCGCCCCAGACCAAGCCAAGCCGCAAGGGTTACGGGACCGCGCTATGCTCGAATTCCTCTATGCTACCGGGTTGCGCGTCTCCGAGCTTTGCCGCGCCCGGGTGTCGGACCTCGACCCGAACATGGGTTACGTCCGGGTGGTCGGGAAGGGCAACAAGCACCGGCTGGTCCCGGTGGGAAAGGCGGCGCTTCAGGCGGTTGAGTATTATCTGACCAGCGGAAGGCCGCGGCTGCTGAAGAACCGGCCCAGTCCGTATTTGTTCGTGACCAATCGCGCCGGCGCCATGACGCGCCAGGCCTTCTGGAAACTTCTAGCCTCCTATGGAAAGAAGGCGGGAATGTTCCACGACCTCACGCCGCATGTGTTGCGGCACACTTTCGCGACTCATCTGCTGGAGGGCGGGGCAGACTTGAGGAGCGTGCAAACCATGTTGGGGCACGCCGATATTTCGACGACGCAAATTTACACGCATGTTATGCGGTCCCGGCTGCGGAAAACCGTAGACGAGCATCATCCGAGGGCCTGAAGAGAGCGAATCGATGAGCGATTACATGTATATGCTCGAGAGCCACCTGAGTTCTGATCAGAGCCGCGTGGTTTCCGAAGTCCAGGCCGCCGCGACGCATGCCAACGTGAACGTTTTCCTCACGGGCGGGGCCATGCGCGACATGCTGGGCGGCTTCACGATCCAGGAGATCGACTTCACGGTGGAAGGAAATGCGCCCAAACTGGCCGAGATCATCGCCAAGAAAGCCGGCGCCAAAGTGTTGTCGACCGACGAGAACCGCAAAGTGGCCCAGATGCTTTTCCCGGGCGGCGTGCACGCCACGATCGGAATGGCACGGCAGGAGAAATTTCCGAAGCCGGGCGCCAAACCGGTGGTCCGGCCGGCAACTATCCACGAAGATCTGCGCGGGCGCGACTTTACCATTAACTCTATCGCGCTCTCGCTGAATCCTGCCTCACGCGGGTTGCTGCTCGATCCGAATAATGGCGTCGGCGACCTGGAGCGCAAAGAGCTGCGCGCGGTCAGCAACTACACTTTGTACGACGATCCTATCCGGCTGCTTCGCTTGCTGCGCTTTAAGGTACGGCTGGGATACAACATCGAAGAGCGCACCAAGATGCAATACGACAATGCGCGCGAGGCGCAGCTGGAGACACGCATCCCTCAGGAAGCGCTGCTCGAGGAACTGCGGCATATCGCCAATGAACCGAACTGCGCGGATGTAATCGGCATTCTCGAGGAAGAAAAGCTCCTGGCTCTGATTTCGCCCCTGCTGACGGCCGCCAAGCTGAACATGCCTGGGCTGCAGAAACTGCAAAAGGCTAAGCAGCTGGTTCCCTTCGGCATCGACATCCACTTGGAGAGCATAGGCCTGTTCCTGTATTTCCTGACCGAGAAGTTGAACGTCAAGGAGAAGGCGGCGCTTGCCAAGGGGATCGGTCTGAACAAGAGAGAGATCGAGCTGTGGCAAAAGCTGGATGTGAAGGCCAAGAAGCTGGAAAAGGACTTGAAGTCGGCAAAACTTCAAAAGCCGTCGCACGTTTATTCACTGCTTTCGAAATCGCCG
>DATHOT010000301.1:0-5525 GCA_035484655.1 Bryobacteraceae bacterium
GCCATCGATCCCGGCGCGGACCACGGCCGATGCGAGAATGGCTTCGCGGATGGCGTGGCCGGTGCCGTCGCCACACAGCGGATCGAAGCCGAGCGCGGCGGTTCCACAAGCCAGCCAACCAGGCTCGCACAGCGGCTCGACGATTCGCGGGTGAGATGGAAAAGTTCCGCGCGACGCGCTGATTTCGGCGATCTGCCCTGAGATCAACAGGCTCCGCGCGAGCAATGTTTCCGGTGAATCTCCTACTGACAGGAGCCAGGCGCGGTCGTCGCCGGGAAGCAGAAACAACCATCCATGGTCGAGCGATTCGATCCAGCAGGCGCCGGAGTCACATCCGTTGTTGAGCTTTACTGCCGACGCGGTGGCCATACGGGAGCCAAAATGATGCTCCTCGGACGATTGGGGCAGGGGGCGGGCGGCGAAAATCGTCCATGCTGGTTGACGGCCGGAAGAAGGGTTAGGCTCGGGAAGTCGCGACTGGATTCGATCCAAGAGAATTTCTTCGGAGACGACCACAGCCGAGTGAGGAAGCGCCATCGGAGCGGAGCTTTTACCCCAGGCGACTATGCGTTTATTAATGCGGGGCAGGCCGTCAAACAAGTCTCGACGATCGAAAACGTCGGCGAGCAGTTTTTGCGTGGCTTCGCCCAGCATGATGGCGGGGACTCTGGGGCGATCGCCTGTTTCGACGATCAGCGGCAGACCGCCGCGGGTGAGTAAGTGCAGGCAGCAGCAAGCCGCTATGCCCTCGCCGCGGATCAGCACGCTGGGAGCCACGGCATCCTCATGAGCACGTATTGTAACGTAGTGGCCTGGGGAGGATAACATGGACACGACTCGCCGTGGTTGCTTAAGAACCGCTCTTGCCCTGTCGCTGGCGCGTCCGGCTTCACCGGCACCAGAGCCGGCCGAGCCAAGAGATTCCTCATTTGATCCGTGGGTGGAGGTGCATCCGGAAAACTTGCGCCACAATGTGCGGGAAGTAAGCCGGCGCGCGGGCGCTCGGCCGATTCTGGCGGTCATCAAAAACAACGGATATGGTTTGGGGGTCGCAAATGTCGGCCGAGTCTTCGATTCCATGGACGAGGTGGCGGGCTTGGCAGTGGTGAAGCTGGACGAAGCGGTCCGGCTGCGCGAGGGCGGGATTAGAAAGCCGGTGCTGCTGATGGGTCCGTTCGACGAGAAGAATCTCGAGGATGTTGTTGCCAAGAATATTCTTCCGATGGTGTACACGCCGATCGGTCCGGCTTTGGATCGCGTGGCGAAAAAGCTTCAAAGGCCGGTGGACCTGCATGTCTGCGTGGATACGGGGCTGGGGCGGGAAGGCGTTCCGTATCGCGCTGCTGGCACGCTGATCAAAGAGCTGGCCGGGCGCAAGAGCACGCAGATCGTGGGGACGATGATGACGTTCGCCGAGGATCCGGAGTTCGATGGCGAGCAGTTGCGCCGCTTCAATATACTGTGCAGCTCGCTCGAAGCCGAGGGCGTGCGGTTGGGCCGGAAGCATGCGGCATCGAGCTTCACCCTTTTTCAGCATCCCGACGCGTTTCTTGACATGGTGCGGCCCGGGATGGCGTTGTTTGGAATTTATTCCGAAGCCCAGTTTCGCAATCAACATGTTCTGGAGCTGCGGCCAGGAGTGGCGCTCCGAACGCGCGTAGCGTACGTCAAACAGCTTCCGAAAAACGAGAGCGCGGGATATGAGCGGGTTTATCGCGCGAAGCAAGACACGTGGGTAGCGACGCTGTCGGTTGGACATGCCGATGGAGTGCCGCGAAGCGCTGACAAAGGCGCGCGTGTTCGCATCGGGAACGGGCTGTTTCGAGTGGTGGCGATCTCGGCCAGTCACCTGATTGTCGAGATCGGGGACAAGCCGCTGGTGAAAATCGGCGACGTGGCGACGGTGTTCGACTGGACGGAAGGGTCGCGACCGGAGGATGTGGGGGCGGCGTGCAATGCATCGGTGTATGACTTGACGATGCATTTGAATCCCCTGCTGCGCCGGCGGCTGGTCGAGGTATAAGATGGGCTGTTATGAAGCGAACTTTTTTGGCTTGTATTTTCGCTGGCCTCGCGGCCATAGCCCAGACGCCACAGGCACCTCCGCCGGTGGATTCTCCCGAGGTCCATTCCGACAAAACCGTTACGTTCCGTTTTAGGGATCCCAATGCCAAGGAGGTCATGATGGCACGCGAAGGCGCTCAGCGAGTGCCGATGCAAAAGGACGACCAGGGCATCTGGACGGTGACCACCGATCCGCTGGAGCCGGATCTTTACGGCTACTCATTTGTGGCCGACGGGGTGGGGCTGATCGATCCTTCAAATCCGGGGATGAAGCCGAACCTGCTGAATACGACGAGCGTGGTGCACGTGCCTGGGCCGTCAACACTCGCGTGGGAGATCAACGACGTGCCACGCGGCGAGGTTCATCACCACTACTATCGATCCGCTGTGGTTGGCGACGACCGGGATTATTACGTCTACACGCCGCCGGGCTACGATCCCGGCGCGAAGAAGCTCTATCCGGTGCTGTACCTGCTGCATGGCTTCAGTGACGACGCGAGCGGTTGGACGGCGGTGGGGCGGGCGAATGTGATCCTCGACAATCTGATCGCGGAGGGCAAAACCAAGCCGATGCTGATCGTCATGCCACTGGGATACGGTGCGCCTGAAGTGTTGGCACGCGGAGGGCCGACGCTGCGCGATCCGAATTTGCGGATGCGGAACTACGATAAATTCCGTGATTCACTGTTTACTGAGGTAATCCCGCAAGTTGAGAAGTCGTACAAGGTGGCGAAGGATCGCAACTCGCGCGCGATTGTTGGGTTATCGATGGGCGGAGCGGAATCGCTTTACATTGGTTTGAATGCGCTGGACCGCTTCGGATGGGTGGGATCGTTCAGCGCGGGCGGGACATCGGAAGATTTCAACGCGACTTTTCCGGCGCTCAATTCGAGCACGGCGGCGCAACTCCACCTGTTGTGGATCGCTTGTGGCACGGAGGATCGATTGATCTCTTCCAATCGACAGTTCCGCGAATGGCTCACGTCGAAGGACATCAAGCATACGGATGTGGAGACGCCAGGAGCGCATACCTGGCTGGTGTGGCGTCGCAACCTGGCGGCGTTCGCACCGCTGCTGTTCCAGGAAAAACACGGGAACACGCCGGCGAAGACGACTGATTAGCGACGGGCTTCAGAAGTTACGGGCCGCTGCAGGTCTTGGAGATCGATCGCGTTGACGTCGGTGATGATTTTCGCGTAGGCGCGAGTAATGGCGGCCAAGCCGGGCGCGGGAATGACATCGGATGTTTCGTGATCGGAATGCCAGTAGAGGCCGGTATCGATTACCTGGAGTGACGGCGCATATTGAAAATAGCGGCCCATCTCACCGCCGGGTCTCTGCTCCGGCTCGGCGTAGGTGGCGACTCCGAATTCGTCGTAGGCTTTGATGGTAATCTGTTCCAGTCGCGGGCTCCCGCCTACGTACCACATCACAGGCGTCGGCATATTGGCCTTGCGCATGACACCGTTGTAGGAGACCAGCGTGCCCGCGGCGGTGTGTTCGGAGTTGATCAGCAACGCCGTTTTTGCGAAGGTTTCCTTGTGATCGGCCAGCCAGCGGCCGCTCATGGCAGCGTTATCGTGATGACCGCTGGTCCCTAGAAAGTAGATCGTTCGACGGCGCTGTTCTTTTGGAATCTTGGCGAAGTACTCGGCCAGCCCGAGCATTGTCGCTACGCCAGTTCCATTGTCGTTGGAGCCCTCGAACCACCCATCTCGATGAGCGACGATGAAGATATTTTCGTCGGTCGTCCCAGGAAGCGCGCCCCAAATGGTGGCGGTCTTGAGGTTCGGAACCATCTTGACGTCCAGTCGGATTTTGACGTGTGGCTGTTCATGGCCGCGCGCCTGGCCGATTAATTCCCGCATAGCCAGGCCATCCTGCTGGCCAAGGGCGAAAGTGGGGACCTTGCTGCCGACCGGATAGAACTGGAATTTCAAATTGCCGGGAATCATCAAGGTCACGAAGATTGCAGCCGCGCCACGATCTCCGATGCGCTTGATAGCGCCCTGCGAGATAGTGCTATGGCGCGACATGAAATCCGTGCTGTAGAAGAAGACGGCTTTTCCGCGCAGATCACGGCCGGCGAGATCGCTGTCGGTTGCGAGGTCGACGCCCACGGCTTCAAGATCCAGGCCGTCCGCGGGAGTGGCTTCGGCGAGATAGGTTGGCTGCGCGCTCTGAAGTTCGAGTGTCTTTCCAGCGCTGGAAGCAGCGACACTCCAGGACTGGGGCATCCACTGCGGCGGCAAATTAAACGATTGCTCGTGAACATCGGAAAGGCCGATCTTGCGGAAGTTTCCGAGCAGCCATTGCGCATTTTCCGCGTCGGCATCGGTGCCGATGATGCGTCCCCAAAACTGATGGCCGCTATCTCGATAACGTCGTGAAATGGCGGTCTGGTCGTTGACGTATTCTTTGAGATGGCGACCGTCGATTGACGCGAATGGCTGTTCCGATGGCATCAGGCGCCACTTGAGGTACGAATCTTCGAGGACGTAGAGGGGTTTCACCGGGCCGGGGCTCTGAGCCTGTCCGGCCGCGATCGCTGCGACTGCGAGAAACGCGGTTCCTTTCTGCATTGCAAAGCCTCCTTGAAAGGGTTATGCCGTCTTCAATTGCGCTGCGGTCATTTTATCGAACTGGTGAATGACCTTGGCGAAAACTTCGATCTGGCTGTGCAGGAGCTCCGGGCTCACTTTTTCAATGCACCCGTTCTGAGGACCGGCGAGGAGATAATTCGGCATGGGCATGTACCCGATGGTGGGCACGCCTGCGCGGGCCAACGCACTGCCTTCGCCGAGGAAACCGCCCTTGACCGGATTCACTACGGCGTTGCGCCGATTCGCGCTGCCCTGGAGACATTCGAGCAAAACATTCGCAGTGGACTGGTGGGGAGAAAGCGCGACGCTCAGCTCATTTTCGCCCGTTGCCTTGTAGTTGAAGGAGGCATCGTCGGCCCATTCGCGGCAGCCCAAGTGTTCGATGGTAACGGCGGCAACCGCCTTCTTGATGAGTTCCGGATGCTTTTCGATAACGCCGCGGATCGAGGGTACCCAGGGGCCGGCGAAATGGCCGGTAGTGAGGGCGAAAACGAGTGTTCGGCGACGTTGATTCTTGGGGATCTGCGCGAAATATTTGGCGAGCGCGAGAATACCGAGCCCTCCGTTTTCCTCAATCGCGTTGGGGCCATCGGTGTGAGTATTGATGATGATTACTTCATCCGTCGAGGTTCCGGGCAGCGTCGCGATGAGAGTGTCAGTGGGGGTATCGGGGATAATCTCGGCTTCGAGCGTCAGTGTTGCTCTAGCTCCATCACGGGCCAGGATGCGCAACGTAGCGCCAGTTTCGCGGCCGACCCAAAGGCCGGGGATGTTCTGAAGTGGCCGAGAAAACGGTGTGTATTGATCGGCGGCGTTGGCATCGGAGATATCGGTCCACACCAAGATGACTCCCAGCGC
>DATHOT010000302.1:0-25029 GCA_035484655.1 Bryobacteraceae bacterium
CTTGGTCGCGCGGAATCCAGCCGTGCTCGACGCCTATACAAATCGCCGTCAGTCCAAAGCCCGTCGCGGCGAGACTCGCTATATTGCGGCTGGGACCTTTAGCTCGGCCACCCGCCTCATCCGCGCGATCCAGCACCAGCCCGGTTGCGGGATCGGTCTGCTCCCAAAAATAGAGAACGCCGCGGTGTTCCACGTCTTCGAGGAACGCCTTGTCTTGGGCCGAAACAACCGAAGGCGACGGGGCAGCTTGCGAGGGAAGCGTGGCCCAGATCAAGAGGAACCCAGCGGCGAGCAGTACCGAAATGCAGCAGACCATGCGAGTCATCTCGGCGCTACCTCCACTACGGCAAGACTATGAGCTGGCAAATTAAAAGACGGCGCGTCCAGTCTTTCGGTTGCGAGCGCGGACCGTCGCAATTGCTCATACTGCTGCGTAGTCGGGAATGCCGGACTGCCCATCGCTTTCCACGCCGCCAGCGCCGAGCCGTGCTCCGGATCGACGATCGTGACGTGGTAGCGAGGCGTTCCGGTCCATCCATTCACGGTAAGACGTACTCGTTTCGACGTCCCGCTCTCGCCGGGCGGCGCGTAATTCCACACCGCTACCTCTAGCGTTCCGTCGGCGCGTTTGGTGACCAGAGCGTCCTCGAGATTTGTCTGCAAACGCTGGTCTCCCAGCCCATGCAACATCGCGAACGCCTGAAACGCAGCCTTCGGCACGCCGCCTTCCGCGATAAGGCCGTAGCCGCCGTAGAATGGCTTTTTCACCACACCCTGCTCTTCAAAAACGTCGGAGAAGGTCCAGTATGACATGGTTGTGGCCAAGCCGTCGCACTGACGGATGGTGTTCGCCAGCCACGGCCCCATAAACGCTGAGTCGGTCACTTCGACCTCGTTCTTGTAGCTGGCGTTGTACTCACTCCAGTGGATGGGAAGATCCGGCCGAGGCGAGGCTTTCACTTCGTCATAAACCTTGCGCACCGCGCGTGCCACCATATCCGAGCGCGGGATTTTCTCGTGAGTTCCAAACACGTCTTCCGCGCTGTCATTGGCGTATACATGCGTGGAAACGAAATCGAGCGGGACGCCGCCTCGAACGCAATGGTCGATCATGGCGGTTATCCACGCTGCTTGAGCAGTAGCCGGACCGCCCACTCTTAGCCGCGAACCAGCGCGTTTGATCGCCCGCGCGGCATGATCGTAGAGATCGAAGTAAGTGGACTGCTTGGGCTGGCCCGTCCAAAAATCGATATTCGGCTCGTTCCACACCTCGAAGTACCACTGCGCCACTTCATCGATGCCGTAGCGATCCACAAGGTGCCGCGCGAAGTTGTAGATTAGCTCTTCCCATTTCCTGTAGTCTTTCGGCGGCGATGGCAATGGTTTATACCAGAATGCGTGCGGTTCGAGCGACGCGGCCAGCTTGCGCGGCATGAAGCTCATTTCAACCCACGGACGGACTCCGTTCTCCAGCAGTCCATCGTAGATCTGATCGACGTAAGACCAGTTGTACACAGGCTGCCCATCGCCCGCTTCATCATAGACGCCAACTTCATCGTGAAAGATGGCGTGGAAGCGAACATATTGGATCGCCGTCGCCGACTTAATCGCCCGCAAGTCCCGGCGATAGCTATCGCGCAGAGAAAGGATCGCGCGACCCGATCCGAAAACCTGTTCCCAGAAGTGTGGAAAGGGCCGGCCGGTTTCTCCCGCGTTCACGACAATTTCCTGATTGGGAGGCTGGCCCCAAAGCAGGGTCGCCAGCAAACTAATGGATCCAAGCCTGCGCAGGTGAGTTAGAGTTTTCACGCTTAAGCAACAGGATAAAAGCAATCGCACAACCAGTCTATCGGCAGGTTCAAAGTTATAGATGCGGAATCCATGGAGGGTCTGTCACCGTTACAAAACCGGGAAAACTTTCAGTGTAGTACTACCTTTATATATCTCGGATTTCCGTTCGACCAGGGATCGTAACTCTGTGTGAACGCGATCCGTTCCGAAATGGAGGGATGGGTGTAAAGCCAGAATTCGATGAACTGATTGGGATTGGGCTCATCCAGATCCACTTCGCCGAGCACCTGAAAGGTATGCGACGCGACCTCTTTCGAATCCGGCACGATTCCATGGATCACCTCCAGACCGAAGACGTCGGCCTGATGCTCCTGCCAACGGCTGTAGCCGTTCGCGAAAGGCTCGGAAAGAAAGCTCAGTACCGCCACGATCAACAGCAACACCGGCAGGGATGCCCAGTCGGTCTCATCCCGTATCCGCCAGCGAGCGCCCCAGCGGCCCAGCAGCCAGTCGAATGCGAAGTAAGCGACGAACATCAGGGCCAGGGCAAATGCCGACGCAAGAATAAGCGAATTGCGGACGTGCCCCAGCACATAATGTCCCATTTCATGACCGAACACAGAGAGAATCTCGGGCGTCGTCATCTTGGCCATGGTCGTATCCCAGACCACTACTCTTTTGGAGGCGCCAAGTCCGGATACATAGGCATTCAACGAATTCAGTTTTTCGCTGGCCTTCATTTCGAACATGTGACTCGGAGGAATCGCAAGCCCCCCGCGAATCACCACTTTCTCCAGGTCGCCTACCAGCGCAGCGTGCTGTCTTGCCAGCGGCTGGAACTCGAAGAACAGCGGCTCAATGAGGAACGGCTCCAGGAACATGATGGCGAACAGGATCGGCAGCGAAGCCAGCCAGAAATAGAACCACCAGCGACGCGGGCTCCGGCGAATCACTCCGTAAAAAATGAACACCAGGATAATTGCAAGCGCGAATTCGAGGAGCTCGCCCTTGGTCCAATCCCAAAACCAGGACGGCCAGCTCTGCACCGATTGGTCGTAGACCCGCTCCAGATGCTGGCCGTAGAACCCCAGCGGCAGACTGAAAAGGTCGATCGTCAGGGCGAGGAGAGGTACAAACACGATAGCTTGTACGAACCGGTGTCGTGAGCGAGCCTCTGCCCAGTCGCGGAATTTCGCGGCCAAGCCCCACTGCAACACGACCAGAAGCACTGCGATCCCATAGATCTCGCCGCCGAAATGCAGCCAGTAGCCGGCGTGCGAGTATTCGATAGCCTGCTTCAATTTGTCAGGGGGTAGAGAATACTGGTGGGTTTGTTCCTTTGGGGCGGGAGCAGTTGACTGCGCCTGAAGGCCAACGATGAGAAGGCTCAGCAATAAGAGCGCACAAGACCGAGCCGTGACCGTCAGGAAGCCGTTGACAAATCGCATGGGTCGCGTCTCTATTGAAACAAAAAGAAACCCGGAGCCGCAGGTTTCAGCCTGCTACCCCGGGTTTCGAAGCGAACCCGAATGATCCGTAGCTATTATTGCTTTGCGGCGGGCTTGCTGGACGTCGCACTGGTCGTGGTGGCCGGCGCGGTCTTGCTCTTCTTGTGATGCTTCTTTACCTTCGTGGTGGCGGCAGGCTGAGTCGAGGTCTGAGTTTTGCTCGATGTGGCCGGCGCCTGGCCGGCGAACATGACAGCGGCCCCAAGCAAGGAAGCAAGTACGAATTTATTCACGGTATTTCTCCTTTTGCGAGGGTCCTTTTCTTTACCACCCTCACAATCCCATCTTGAGGCTTCCAGGCAAAATCAACGATAGCCTGCGAACCGGTATCTTTGCGACAAAAACTTGGGGGGGACGGGTGGTCGGTCTTAATGAATTAAAATTTACCCATTTACGGGAGCCAGGAATAGCCTTACCGAGGGATTCCAAGCCTCGCCCCGTTGCGCGATGCTGTAACTAACGTGAATCCCGACCCCGTTACATACAAAAAGCTTCTGCGCGTCCTGGTGCTAGGCTTCTCGGTCGTGATCGTGCTGCTGGTAGCGGCTGCGTTCGTCGGAGTCAACAGCGCGCAATTGATTAAGGAAAGTACAGCCGAGCTGGTGCGCAGCGAGCTGGTGACCACTCGCTTGATCGACGATTTGCAGCGAGAACAGGACACGCTCAACGCGACGTTCTACAGGCTGTCGCGTGGGCCGGAACTGGTGGATCGCGCGCGCGTGCTGGCTCAGTTGGACACTGCCGACCAGGCCGTCGGACGCATCGTGCAGGAAGCCGCCGGGACTCCGCAGAGCAATCTCTGGCATCAGTTGGATACGGCTACGCGGGCGTTTTCCACCGAAGCCCGGCGTTTACTGGCGCTCCGCAACGTGCCGAATTATTCCTCGCGCGACCTGTTGCGCCGCAATGAGGAGGTCACCGACCTGGTGGCGAAACTCATCTCCAGCAACTACATCCGTGCCATCGCGGCGCAATCGCGCATCGATCAGCGTTCAGCCGGCCTGGTCAAGGAGTCGGTTCTGCTTCTCGGCGCTTGTCTCTTGCTGGCCCTCTTGTGCGCCGTTTTTACAGTTCGCATCACCGCCGTGTTATTTCGAAAGATGGAATCGCAAGCAGGGGATCTTACGCGCGTAACCTGGCACATGCTGGAGAACCAGGAAACGGTGGTCCGCCGCTTTTCGCACGAGCTTCACGATGAGCTGGGGCAGTCGCTGACTGCCATCAAAGCTAATCTGCTGGCGCTCGAATCCAACGGCGATTCCGATCCTGCGCGCTTGGAGGATTGCAAACACTTGGTGGACGACGCCATACAGAGTGTGCGCGAGATGTCGCACCTGCTGCGGCCTACCATCCTGGATGACTTCGGCTTGGACGCTGGAATCCGCTGGCTAGCCGAGCGGTTCGCCGAGCGCACTGGAATCGAAGTAAACTATCACTCCACTTTTAAGGACCGTCTACCCGACGAAGCGGAAACTCATCTGTTCCGGATTGTGCAGGAGGCGCTCACCAATGTCGCCCGGCATTCGGCCGCCACGCGCGTCGACATCGAACTCCGGCGGGACGGCGATCGCATTCATCTCACGATGAAAGACAACGGGCACGGTTTCAAAAATGGCAATGCCCCCGGCGGGTTGGGACTGGTCGGCATGCGCGCCCGCGCGCGCAGCATCGGCGGCGAAGTGACGATCCAATCGCACGACGGCGTCGCCATCGAGTTGTGGGCTCCTTGCGAAGTGTTACACACTGAAGATGCGTGACAGACACACGTCCGGGAAGTGCTCGACGCATTCTAATCGTGGAAGACAATCGGGGCGACGTGCTGTTGGTTGAAATGGCACTCAGGGAAGCCGGGTTGGCATTCGAGCTGATTCATATGGCGGATGGTGAAAAGGCCATCGATTATCTGCGCAAATTGGCTCATGGCAGCGCCGGGCTGCCCCTCGATTTGGTTTTTCTAGATCTCAATCTGCCCAAACGGGATGGCTGGGAAGTGCTCGAGGAGCTGCGATCCGTCCCGACGCAACAGCCGGTCCCGGTGATGATCCTCAGTTCATCGAATGCTCCTCATGACATCGCCCGCGCCGAGCGCCTCGGCGTGGCGAAATACATCCGCAAGCCCTCTACATTGGATGAATTTATGGCCATCGGCCAAAGAGTCAAGCAACTTTGGCCCGTGTCCGGACAATAAATGATTCGCGTTTTGTTGGCCGACGACCACGCCATGGTCCGGAAAGGTTTCCGTCTGATTCTAGAAGCGCAGCCCGACATGGAGATCGCGGGCGAGGCTGGGAATGGCCGCGACGCCGTCGAACTGGCCGAGAAACTTCATCCCGATGTGGTGGTCATGGACGTCGCGATGCCCGAGCTCAACGGAATCGAAGCCACGCGCCGTCTCGCCGCCTCCTCGCCACATACTCGAGTTCTCGCCTTGAGCATGCACAAGGATTCGGTCTATGTCCGTGAAATCCTGCGCGCGGGCGCTAGAGGCTATCTACTGAAGGACTCCATCGATACCGATCTCATTAGCGCCGTCCGCGCCGTCGCTAAAGGCGATGGCTATATCAGCCCCGGCGTATCGGACGCGGTTCTGAGCGATTATCGGCGTCATGTCACTGATCCGCTGGACCTGCTCACCAGCCGCGAGCGTGAAGTATTGCAGATGATTGCCGAGAGCAAGACCAATAAAGAAATCGCCGTCGCGCTGAATCTGAGCGTCTACACCGTCGAGGCGCACCGAGGCAAAATTATGGAAAAACTGAATCTGCATTCGACCGGCGAGCTCGTGCGTTTCGCTGTCCGGCACGGTTTAGTCGATTAGTCCTTGAGCCTTCTTTTGCGCAGCTCGTCAAACGCCACCGCGAGAATGATCACGGCCCCGATGATTACCTGCTGCCAGTACGGATTGGTGCCCAGCAGATCGCTTCCATTTGCGAGCAGTCCCATAATGAAAGCACCCACCAGCGTTCCCAGCACGCTCCCTTCGCCGCCTCTTAGGCTGCCGCCGCCGATCACGACCGCTGCGATGGCCGTCAGCTCGTAGCCCTGGCCTCCGGTCGGCTGCCCGGTCATCAGCCGCGACACCTCGATCATCCCGGCCAGTCCGGTCAGCAAGCCCGCGCCCGCGTATACAACGGTCGTGTGGAACTTTACCGGCACGCCCGCATAGAAGGCCGCGTCCGGATTGCTGCCGATCGAAAATGCGTACCGCCCGTGTCGCGTGTGTTCCAGCATGACGTGCGTCACCACCGCGCACAGCAGCAAAATCCAAAGTACGAACGGCACGCCCAGCAGCGTGCCCTCGCCCAGGTAGGAGAACGATGGCGGGATCTCGTGTACGGGAAGCCCTTTCGAAATGATCAGCGCAAATCCGCGGTAAATCCCCATGGTGCCGAGCGTGACGATAAAAGGGCTGATGCGCAGCGAAGTGATCATCAGGCCGTTCGCGAAACCACACAGCATGCCGACCAGCATGCCGGCGGCGATCCCCCACCCGATTCCGTGCTTCTCCATGGTCATCGCGCCCAACAAACCGGCCAGAGCGAGAATCGATCCCACCGACAGATCGATCCCGCCGGCGATAATAATCACGGTCATGCCCAGCGCCATGATGTTGATCACTGCGGTCTGTCGAACCACGCTCGAAAGGTTGGTGGAGGTCAGAAAATTCGGCGAAGCGATCGAAAGAATAATAAACAGCGCCAGCAGAGTGAAAAACGGCAACAGCCGCTGGATCATTCCGGATGCTCCTCGGCCGTGACCGCGCTGATCTCGAACGCCGCGTAGCGCATAATCTCCTCTTGCGTGGTGCGGCCCGGCAATTCGCCGCTGATTCTCCCCTGTCGCATCACCAGAATCCGGTCGGCCACCTGCAGGAGCTCGCCCATCTCGGAACTGACCATCAGGATCGCCGCCCCGGCCCGCGCCAGCTCGTCCATCATCTGGAAGACCTCGATTTTAGCGCCCACATCGATGCCCCGCGTCGGCTCGTCGAACAGAAAAATGCGCGCCGCCGAGACCAGCCATTTCGCAATCGCGACTTTTTGCTGATTGCCGCCGCTGAGCCTTCCGGCCAATTGCTTTCCCGATGACGTGCGGATGCGGAGCCGCAGAGTAAAATCATCCGCTACCTTTTTTTCGGCGGCATGATTCAGGAAACCGAACCGGCAGACGCTGGTTAAATTCGCCATCGTGAAGTTGTGGCTGATAGGCAGCGCGGTGGCGAGGCCCGTATGCTGCCGGTCTTCAGGAATCAGCGCCAGCCCCGCGTCTACCGCATCACGCGGCGAACGAATACAAACCGCATTGCCCAAGATGCGGACGTTACCGCTATCGATCGCATCCACTCCAAACAACGCGCGGCAGAGCTCGGTACGCCCGGCGCCGATCAATCCCGCCATTCCGACGATTTCGCCGGCTCGCAAGGAGAAGCTGACGTCCTTGAGCACCGGTTCTCGCGTCAGATGCTCGACGTGCAGAACCTCCTTACCCGGCGGCAGGGCATTGCGCGTGTAAATCGAGGTGAGCTCGCGGCCCACCATGTGCCGGATGATCTGATCGGTTGTGATTTCGTTCAGCGGTCCGGAATGGACTGTTTCACCGTCGCGCAGAACCGTCACTCGATCGCCGATAGCGCGCAGCTCTTCCAGCCGGTGCGTGATGTAAATCACTCCCACATTCCGCTCGCGAAGCGCCCGGACGATCCGGAAAACTTCCTGCGTCTCGGTCTCGGATAGCGAGGACGTCGGTTCGTCGAAAATCAACAAGCTGGAACCCTGCTGGATCGCTCGGCAAATCTCTACCATCTGTTTACCAGCTGGACTGAGCTTTTCCACCTTCCACTCCGGCTGGAGCGGAAAGCGATGCTGTTCGATGATACGCGATGCGCGCGCCAGCATTTCCCGCCGATTCACCCAGCCTAGCGGCCGGCGAGGCTCGCGGCCGAGAAAGATATTCTCCGCAACCGAGAGATGCGGCGCCAGGAGCGACTCCTGATGCACCATAGCGATTCCGTGCGAAGCCGCTTCCGCCGGATTACGGAAGTGCACGCTGCCGCCTTGCCACAACACATCGCCGCCGTCGCGCTCCAACATTCCGGCGACAATCTTCATCAGGGTCGACTTGCCGGCCCCGTTCTCGCCCATCAGCAGATGCACTTGGCCGGCTTGAACGTCCAGGTTGCCGTGACGAAGCGCCGTAACGCCACCGAATCGTTTTTGGATGTCTTTCAGTTGCAGCAGCATCGTGGCTGAGCCGCGCGCCTAGGTGGCGTAGGTCTCCGACCTGCGAGAGCCTTCTTCCGCTCCTCTCATTGCCCTCCCGCCGCTGAAATCTTCTCCATCTGCTGCCCTGTCAAAAGATCGTTCACCTGCACCAGATTCGTCTTCAGCGCTTCATCCAACCGCGCCTTCAGTGCATCCAGCCGCGCCGTCAGCTCTTTGAACACGACGTAACTCGCATCCGTGGGTTTTGCGTCGCCGGTCTCGATGCTGCGTGCCAGCGCCGCGAGCTGATTATTCAGTTTGATTGGAAAGTTCAGCGGATCCTGATTGCTCCGGTTCCGCACCTGATATACGTCTTCTTCCACCGCCGTCAGCTTGCTCTCCAGACGCTCGGCCGCCGCGTTGATCTCCGGATTCTTGGCCTTCTCCGCCCGATCTTTGAGTTGCTTCTTGATGGCGCGAATCAGCACTACCATCTCGTCCGCCTCGCTCACTTTGTCACGAACTTGCGATGCCAGCTTGAACTGTTCCTCTAAATCGGCGTTGCTGACATTCGGGAGCCGCGGATCTTTGACCACCGGCAGGTTCTCGGTCTGCATGGCGCCATTCACGATTATCCGCGCGTGATATTCGCCGGGCGGCGCCAGCGGTCCTTGATCCGGGCGCGCGCCCCACATAATCAATCCTTCGAACGTCTTAGCGCCTGGATATCGCAGGTCCCACGTGAAGCGGTTAATGCCGGCAGTCCGGGTTGGCGGCTTCGCTCGCGGTGGACCAAATTCGGAATCTGCGTCCGCGTCCGACGCGCCATCTTTCTTCTTGTCATCTTCCGCGGTCCCTTCAAATGACCGAACTAATTGCCCCTGTCCATCGAGAATCTGGACGCTAATCTTGTCCACCGGCTGCTTCAAGTAGTAATCGAGCACGCCTTGGTTCACCGACCGCTCTGCCGGCCGCGGGCGGAACAGATGCGCGCTTTCGCCGGGAATTTGCGGTTTGAGCTGCCGCAGCGCGGTGATGTCGTCCAACACGTAAAACGACCGGCCGTGCGTCGCGATTACCACATCATCGCCCTCGACTACCAGGTCGGAAACTTGGGTGTCCGGCAGATTCAAGCGCAGCGGCTGCCAGTTCGCGCCATCGTCGAACGAAACGTATATGCCGTGCTCAGTGCCCGCAAACAGCAGGCCCGGACGCCCGGGATCTTCGCGCACCGCCTGCACGAAATCGTTCGATGGGATGCCGTTAACGATCTTGGTCCACTTTTTGCCGTAATCTTCGATCCGGTACAGGTAGGGCTGCCGATCGTCAAGCTGATATCGCTTTCCAGCCAAATATGCTTTGCCCGGGTTGTGCGGCGAAGCATCAATCAGGCTGATGCGCATGAACTCCGGCCAATCCTTGGGCGTGATGTTATCCCAACGCGACCCGCCGTCGCGCGTGACATATGCGACCCCGTCGTCCGATCCGGTCCAGATCGTGTTCACATCTTTCCGCGATGGCGCGACGCTGAAGATTGTTCCATAAATCTCCGGCCCGTTTTGATCTTTCGTAATCGGGCCGCCCGAATCGCCCAGTGTCTTCGGATCGCCGCGCGTCAAATCGGGCGAGATTCGCTCCCACGTTTGCCCTTCGTTCGTAGTGCGCCACAAATGCTGCGACGTAACGTACAGCACCTTCGGATCGACAGGCGAGAACACGATAGGAAACGTCCATTGCCAGCGCTCCTTCAGATCTTTCGCCGGCATTCCCGAGAAGAACAGCGGATACACCTGGATATCGCGCATTTGCCCCGTGCTGCGATCGAAGCGAGTGACCAGCGCGCCTTGGCTGCCCGCATAAAAGATGTTCGGATTCTTCGGATCGGGCGCGATATAGCCGCTCTCGCCGCCGCCCACCGCGTACATCGGATTCCCAACGCGGCCGCCCCGTCCAGCTTCCTCGCTCGGCACGCAGATCGTGGTGTTGTCCTGCTGCGCGCCGCAAACGTGATACGGAATGTCTTTAGTCACCGCTATGTGATAGAGCTGCGCCGTCGGAAAGGTCTGCTGCGTCCAGGTCTCGCCGCCGGTGAGCGACACATTCGCGCCCCCATCATTGCTGTTGATCATTCGTTTTGGATCATTGGGCGCGATCCACAGATCGTGATGGTCTCCGTGCGGAGCGCGGATGGTTTTGTAAGTCTTGCCGCCATCGGTCGACTTGAAGAACGCGGTATTGAGAATATAAACCGTCTCGACATCTTTGGGATCGGCATAGATTCGCGAATAATAAAACGCCCGCTGCCTCACCTTCCGATCTTCACTGGCCTTCTTCCATGTCCCGCCGGCATCATCGGAAACGAATACTCCGCCGTCTTCGGCTTCAACGATTGCGTATACTCGCTTTGAATCCGCGCCTGAAACACTGATGCCGATCTTGCCGATGGTCCCGGCCGGCAATCCCGCATTGCGCGTAATCTCAGTCCAATGGTCGCCGGCGTCAGTGCTCTTAAACAGACCGCTCAGCGCACCGCCGCTCGATAGCGACCACGGTGTCCGGTATGCATCCCAGATCGCCGCGTACAGCACGTTCGGATTATGTGGATCGATGCACAGATCCACCGCGCCCGCATGATCGTTGCGATACAGCACCTTCTGCCAGGTTTTGCCGCCGTCTTTGGTGCGAAACACGCCGCGCTCCGCATTCGGACCGTAAGGATGCCCGAACGCCGCAACGTATACGATGTCCGGATTGGTGGGATGAACCCGAATCCGCGCGATAGCCTGCGTTTCGATGAGCCCGATGTTCTTCCACGTCTTGCCGCCATCGGTGGTCTTGTACACGCCATCGCCCTGCATGATGTTGCCGCGCAGCTCCGTCTCGCCCATCCCGATGTAGACCACATCCGGATTCGATTCCGCGACTGCGACCGCGCCCACCGACGAGCTTTGGAGTTGCCCATCCGTCACCGGTTTCCAAGTCGCGCCGCCGTCGATAGTCTTCCACAGGCCGCCGCCAACAGCTCCGAAGTAATATTCATTCGGACGGCTGGCGCTGCCGGCGGAAGCGATGGATCGCCCGCCGCGGTTAGGCCCGATGCTTCGCCACTTCAACGCCCCGAACAGCGCTGCGTCATAAGTTTCGGCGGTTCCGATCGAGCAGACCGTAATCAACGAAAAAAGAAACAATTTCCTCATCAGCGCATAACCTCCCCGGTATCATCTAAGAAGGCAATCTTCAATCCTATCTGATCCGCCCCCCCCGGCCTCTGTTGGATGTCCAAAAACCGCTCACTGGAACAATTACTAGCTTGTAAGTGATGTTACGATAACGATGATCTTTACAAAATCCTTATAAATCGTGCGGCCACGGAGGAATGCGTTGGGAACGCCAAAGAACAAACTCGCCGAAGTGCTCGACAAACACGAACAGCAAATCGCGAAGGGTTGGCTGGAACGCCAAGCCTCCACAATGCGGAGATTATCGGGCGCCGAGCAGCAGGAAGTTACGCGGCAGTCTCGCGAGTTTCTCAAGACTGTGAAAACAGCAGCTCAAGGCAATGGGGCAGGCGATATTTCAGCGCCCGCATGGAACCCGGTTCGCGACTTCCTGACTGATTTCTCCGCCGCGCGCGCCAAGGGCGGCTACTCGTCGTCTGAGACTGCGTCGTTTATCTTCTCCATGAAGCAGCCCCTGTTTGAAGCGCTTCGCCAGGAACTCCTCCACGACCCTGAGACGCTCGCGACCGAAACCTGGCGCGCCACCGAATTACTCGACTCGCTGGGCCTGTTAACTACCGAAGCATTTCAGAAAACTCGCGAGGATGTGATTTCCCGCCAGCAGCACGAACTGCTGGAGCTGTCCACGCCTGTCGTCCAGCTTTGGGATGGTATTCTGGCCCTGCCTCTTATCGGCACCCTGGACAGCGCCCGCACTCAGGTAGTCATGCAAAACCTGCTGGATGCCATCGTGAAGACGCGTTCCGACTTCGCCATTATCGACATCACCGGTGTTCCGGTCGTGGATACGCTGGTGGCCCAGCACCTGCTCAAAACGGTGGCCGCCGCGCGCCTGATGGGCGCCGAATGCATGATCAGCGGAATCCGTCCGCAGATTGCTCAGACCATCATCCATCTGGGTGTCGATCTGTCGGACGTTATCACCAAAGCCACGCTCGCCGATGCTTTCGCGCTTACCCTGCGGCGAGCCGGCTTTAAGATGGTTCGCGAACAAAAAGAGCGGGCGGCGGAGAATTAAAACGTGGAGCGCATCCCAATCCTGAAGATGGGCGATTATCTGCTCATCACCATCCAGGTGGACATGCACGACCGGCTGGCCATCACGCTGCAGGAAGACCTGACAGACCAGATCGTGAAACACCGCTCCCACGGCGTGTTGATCGATATATCCGCACTCGAGATGGTCGATTCCTTCATTGGCCGGATGCTGGGCAGCATCGCTTCCATGGCGCGCCTTCTCGATGCCGAAACCGTGGTGGTCGGGATGCAGCCGGCCGTGGCTATTACTCTGGTGGAGCTCGGACTCTCCATGACCGGCGTCCGCACGGCCTTGGATGTGGAGAAAGGCATGCTGGTGCTGCGCACCGCTCTATCGAAAGCGAGGCGGAACGGTGCTCCGCGTGCTGAAGTCTGAATCGTTTCCGATTCGCGCCAGCGAGGATGTCGTCATTGTGCGCCAGGCCGTTCGCATCCAGGCCGTCTCTCTCGGGTTTGGTCTGGTGGATCAAACCAAGCTGGTAACTGCTTCGAGCGAATTGGCCCGAAATACGCTCGATTATGGCGGCGGTGGGGCAGCCCAGATCGAGGTGATCCAGAATGACCAGCGCTCCGGCCTGCGGGTCGTGTTTGAAGACCAGGGCCCCGGCATTCCGGACATCGACCAGGCTCTCAGCGATGGCTTCACCAGCGGCGGCGGATTGGGGCTCGGCCTGGGCGGCGCCAAGCGCCTGTCGCACGAATTTGAGATTTCCTCGAAACCCGGCGCTGGCACGAGAGTCTCTATTCTAAGGTGGAAATAGCGATGGGGGAGTCCGTTCGGATATTGGTCGAGGAGGCCAGCAAGACTGCGGAAGCGCGCCGTTATGCCCGCGCTATGGCCGCAAACATCGGCTTGAACGAGACTGTCGCCGAGCAGGTCAGCATTGTCGTTACCGAGGCTTGCACCAATCTCCTCAAGCATGCCGGGCGCGGCGAGATCATTCTGCATTCCTCGTCCGAGGGGCTGGAGACTACACCCTTGCTGGACGTTCTGGCGCTCGATCAGGGACCGGGCATGAGAAACCTGCAGCAATCTCTGCAGGACGGCTACAGCACCGGCAGTACGGCTGGGCACGGCCTGGGCGCGATCATCCGCCTGTCGCAAGATTCCGATTTCTACACCGTTCCCCAGAAAGGCACCGGCATCCTCGCTCGCTGGTGGACCGAGCCTCCCAAACCATCGACGCCAGGCTTGGCCACGCTGCGCATCAGTGCCGTAAATCTGCCCAAGCCAGGGCAGGAGGTCTCTGGCGACGCTTGGGGCGCGGTCCACTTCGCCGATTACGTCCTCGTCCTGTTAGCCGACGGCCTGGGTCACGGGCTGGAGGCGAACATAGCATCCATGGAAGCCGTGCGGATTCTGCGTCTCCATCCGGACCTCCCGCCCGCGGCTCTCCTGCAGCGTGTCCACAGCGCCCTGCGCGGCACCACTCGAGGCGCCGCCGTCGCCATTGCCCGGATCGACCTCGCTCACAGTCAGGTCGCTTTCGCCGGTGTCGGCAACATCTCCGCACGCATTTATTCGGGCGCCCAGCCGCGCCAGAGCCTGGTTTCGGTTAACGGCACCGCGGGGCATCAAACTGAACGAATACAGGAGTTCGCCTACCCCTGGCCCACCGATGGTTTGCTGCAGCTTCATTCCGACGGCCTTTCAACTGGGGCGAGTTTGGATGCGTATCCGGGGTTGTTCTTACGCGATCCGGCCCTCATCGCGGGTGTGTTATATAGAGATTTTGCAAGGGGGCGTGACGACTCCACCGTCGTCGTAGCAAAGGCGTCCTAGATGAGCGTTCGTATTCTTTCCGTCAGCATCCGTTCAGAACACGACACCGTCGCCGCCCGCCAGCGCGCCCGTCAGATCGCCCGTTTGCTGGGTTTCGATCCCCAGGATCAAACGCGGATTTCCACGGCTGTCTCCGAGATCGCTCGAAACGCGTTCAACTACGCCGGTGGCGGCCAGATCGAGTATCTGATCGAAGGAGCCGTCGCACCCCAGCTATTTCTCATCAAAGTCAACGACTCGGGCCCTGGTATTCGCGACTTGAGCAGCATTCTGGAAGGTACGTATCGATCTCAAACCGGGATGGGGCTGGGCATCTCCGGCGCCCGGCGTTTGATGGATCAGTTTCAAATTGAATCCGCTCCCGGCCGCGGCACAACCGTCTGGCTGAAGAAGTTGCTGCCCAAGCGCGCACCGTTGGTTTTGCCGCCCGATTTGGCACGGATTGCTACCGCACTCGCCCGCGAGGCGCCGCAGGATCCTTTCCAGGAACTGCAGTACCAGAATCAGGAGCTGCTCCGTGCATTGGAGGAGATTCGGGCGCGTCAAGCCGAGCTGATCCTGCTCAACCGTGAGCTGGAGGATACCAACCGCGGTGTGGTCGCGCTGTACGCGGAGTTGGATGAAAAAGCCGATCATCTACGCCGCGCCGACGAGCTGAAATCGAAATTTCTCTCCAACATGAGCCATGAGTTCCGCTCCCCGCTCAACTCCATCCTGGCGCTCAGCGGTTTGCTGCTGGATCGAGTGGACGGAGATCTGAGCTCCGAACAGGTTCAGCAGGTCGAATATGTGCGCCGGGCTGCTCAGGACCTGCTCGAGCTGGTGAACGATCTGCTCGATCTGGCCAAGGTGGAGGCTGGAAAGATCGAAGCCAAGCCTCTCGAATTTACGGCCGCCGACCTGTTCGCCGCACTCCGCGGAATGCTCCGTCCACTGCTGCTGAATCAATCCGTCGGCTTAGTTTTTGACGATGTCAGCCACATACCGCAAATCTATTCCGACGAGGGCAAAGTATCGCAAATTCTCAGGAATTTCATCTCCAACGCGTTGAAGTTCACCGAGAGCGGGGAAGTTCGAGTCTCCGCCGCGCTCGCCGGTGAAACAGATGTCGTCTTTTCGGTCTCCGATACCGGCATCGGAATCGCGCCTGAGAATATCGAACTGATTTTCCAGGATTTTGCGCAGGTGGACAGTCCCATTCAAAGGCGGGTGAAAGGAACCGGCCTGGGCCTGCCGCTGTCGAAGAAACTAGCCACTTTGTTGAACGGAGAAGTGCGTGTCCAGAGCCAGTTGGGCGGCGGCTCCACTTTCTCGCTTAAGATGCCGCTCCGTTATCGCGACGCCGCCACCCTGGAACCAAGCGCGCCCCAACCGGATTGGGCCCCCGATTCAGGCAAGCTTCCGGTGTTGATCATCGAGGACAACGCCGCTATGCGGATGATGTACGCCAGCTTTCTGGCGGGCTCCATTTTTCAGCCCGTGCATGCTTCCACCACCCGCGAAGCCGAGGACCTGCTCGATCAAGTCCGGCCGGCAGCGATCGTACTCGATATCGTTTTGCGCTCGGAAGACACTTGGTCGTTCCTGGCCCGGCTCGCCGGAGATACTCCTGCCCAACCCGCTCCCATTCTGGTGGTCAGCAGTATAGAAGATCAAGCCAAGGCTTATCATTTGGGCGCGCGCGATTATATTGTGAAACCTGTTGAGCGCGTCGATTTCATCACCCGGCTGCGAGCGCTCACCGATCAGCCGCCCATCCACCGCGTTCTGATAATCGATGATAACGAGACTGACCGTTATTTGTGGAAACGCCAACTGAGCGGCGCAGCTTTCCTCATCACCGAAACTTATAACGGATACGACGGATTTCAAAAAGCCAGTCAGGAGAAACCCGATCTGATCGTCCTCGATCTCAACATGCCCGGCCTGAGCGGCTTTGAGGTCCTGGAGCGATTGAAGGCCGCGACGTCGACTAAAGACATTCCGGTGGTTATTTGCACTTCACGCATTCTCACCAGTACGGAAAGAAATCAACTCGCCGGCAAGGCAGTAACGATTCTTAGTAAGGAAGGCCTCGATCACAGCGTTGCGGCTCGAGAACTTCGACGTGTCATCGAAAGAGCGGGGATGGCCGCCACAACAACGCAGTAGAAGCAGTAAGAACGGACCACATGAACTTATCAGACTATTCTATTCTAAACGTCGACGATTACCGGCCGTCGCTCTACGCCCGCAGCAAAGTGTTGCGCCAGGCCGGCTTCGAGGTCCTGGAAGCTACCAATGGCGCTGGAGCGCTGCAAATGCTGTCGGACCTGAGGCCGCCGCTTGTACTCCTCGACGTAAATCTGCCCGACATGAGCGGCTTTGAGGTGTGCAAACGAATCCGCGCCACTCCCAATATCGCCGGCACAACGGTGGTGCACATTTCTGCCTCCAGCAGTCAGAGCCGGCACCAGGTTTATGGGTTGGACTCCGGCGCTGATAGTTATATGGTCGAGCCCGTTGAGCCGGAAGTCCTGGTCGCTACCGTAAAAGCATTTCTCCGCGCACGCCAGGCCGAAGACGCTTTGCGGCGCTCTAATGAGGATCTGGGACGATTTTCGTACACCGTGGCGCACGAGCTGAGCGAGCCGCTGCGAACTATTACAGTGCATGCTCAACTACTGGAAAGGAAGCTCGGAGGGCAACTTTCCGGAGAAACCGCGGACTCGTTCCAGTTCGTGATGCAAAGCGCCCACCGGATGCGCTCTTTCATTGACGATCTTCTCCGCTACTCCCACGCTACTCATCCCAGCGGCAGTAACGTGGCCGAAATAGACACCGAAGCCCTGCTCGTGCAGGTACTCTTCAACCTGGATGCTGTCATCCAAAGCAAGGGAGCGCGAATCACGCACGATCCGCTGCCGACCATATTCGCCGATGCGCGAATCGAGCAGGTGTTGCAGAATCTCATCACCAATGCGATCAAGTACAGCCAGCCTGGCATCACGCCGGAGGTTCACATCTCGGCGCGCGAGCAGCCGGGTTCCTGGCTGTTTTCGGTCCGGGATAACGGCATCGGCATCGATCCGCAGTATAAAGATGGAATTTTTCAGATCTTTCGCCGGCTGCATGGACGGGATGTAGCCGGTCACGGAATCGGCTTGGCGCTGGCGCAGAAGATCGTCGAGGGCCACGGCGGAAAAATTTGGGTGGAATCGGAGCCCGGAGCCGGCTCAACTTTCTATTTCACCGTTCTGACGGAATTGACCAGCGCGCCCCGCAGCAATCAAGCTTCTAGCTGACGACGCAGGAAACTTTACCCTAAAAGACCGTCCGCGGCACGGTTTGCCGAGCACCCGTGCGTCTCCACATGCTCGAGATAGGCATACTTCATCTTCTGCTTCTTCTCGTTGGCCATATGTATCAGTAGATCGAAGCGATGCGAATCCACATCGCCGGCGACAATAGCCAGGAACTGCTGTTCGTGCAGAAGCAGCAGTTCTTGTACGGCTTCGCCAAATGCGTCCAGCAGAACGCGCTGCTCCGTGCAAACCGCCCCGTTGGACTCTGTTCTTTTCTCTAGAATCGTTCTCGTCTTGTCGACGAATTCATCCACGTGACACTTGTACTTCTCCCCGTCCCAAACGAATTCGACATATTCATCTCGAATCAGAACCGGACCGTAAAGCCTTGTACCATGCGGAAGAGTCAACAACGCCTGTTGCGGGCCGCGTACCACCGGCATCGCCGGAAGTTCTCCCTGAACATATCGAGTTTCCGCCTTCAGGTTCGGATGACGATCAGACAGCACGCGGGCTCCATCGTCGTAAAGACTTCACCAGACTACCCTATATAATTTACGACGTTTTAGAACGTTACGTTTCGGCAACTAGTAGAAATCCCAGTATTTCTAGCGGTTCCGTAGGGCGGGGGCCGGTGGTCTCGCGATTGCTTTTGAGTGCGCGGAGGTATGAGCATGCCGGGTATGACGGTCGAACAAACGGCGACGAAAACCGAGTCCAACCTTACAGTTTGCCGGGAGCAGCGCCGCCTTTTGGACGCGTTTGGCGAAGCCGTGCAGGGTCTGCTGCTCCTGCACGAACAGCAGTTCCTGGCTATTGTCGCCGGCGACTTGGACTCTCATCGTTTCGATCTACTCATCCACATGGCCAACGAGGCGAAGCAGAAGGTGAAGTATGCTTATCTCGAGCATGTGGAAGCACACGGCTGCTCGCGGGATTAATGTCACTGACCAACGTTGAACGAGAAAAAATTACTGACAGCGTACTCAAGATTCAGTCGGTGAGGGCTTCCCTGGAAGATATCGATGCGACAAAGATTCCAGATTACGGTGAGATTGAGGGCTGTTTGACCGTCGTCGATAAGAGTCTCCGGCTGGCTTTGAGAGAAGTCCCATCCAAGAAGGAATAGAAGGCGCCAGGAAAGCCCGGCGCCCTCCGAAATCTACTTCGTCTGAAGAACAATCGCCTCCGTTTGGTTTGGACCTGCCCGGCTGGCAAGCTCTTTTTCACGCGCTGACTTCGGCACAGCCTCTCCCTCCGGGGAGCCTGCGGTAAAGATCTTGGAGAGAAAGTAAGCATCGCTATAACGGTTAAATTCCAAAATGCCGGTTGCCGGCGCCTTTGTCCGCGACACCGGCGATGTGAGAGTCATAACCGCGGTGTGGTGACCGTCCTCCTGATGCACAATCAACAGGCGCGACGAGTAATCAAATAGGTAATCTCCCGCTGGCAAGGTGGTCTTGCCCATCCGAAATTCAAATGGGATGTTCGCTTCCAGTCGTGTTTGTGCTTGGAGACCTGAGCAGGCCAGAGCGGCCAAGAAACCAACTGCAAAGTGTAATCGCTTCATAATTTACTCCTTTTTTGTCGACTTTCCATTGGGCTATTGAGCCTCGCAGTGGATAGCGTTCGTCGATAGAAAACTCCGCCTAAGTCTCAAATGTGGTACCATGCGGCACACCTTAGGATGTTTGTATGTTGGAGAAAACGGGGGATATTACGTCTCTCCTGCACAAGTGGCGCGCCGGCAGCCGCACGGCTGAGAACGAGCTGTTTGCCCTTGTGCTGCCTAATCTCCGGCGACTCGCACATCATCTGATGAAGGGCGAGCGCAAGGGTCATTCCTTGCAAGCTACCGAGTTGGTCGACCAAATATATCTGCGTCTGGTCGCCGCCAAAGATCGAGATTGGCAGAACAGGCAGCATTTTTTCGCTATAGCTGCTAGAGCCATGCGTAGATACCTTATTGACCATGCCCGCGGGCGCCCCAATGCCGAGTTCGTGGCGCTCGAAGGAATCGAAAATCTCCTTCCTGCGTCTAGCGTCAAGCTGGAGCTGGCCGTTACCATCGACCGGCTATTGGAGCAGCTTGCCGAAACGAAGCCGGAGTGGTGCACGCTGGTGGAGGTGAAATACTTCCTCGGACTTACTGACGAAGAAGCGGCCGAGATGCTCGGTCTGAAAATTCGCACCATGCAACGCATGTGGCGTGACGCCCGGCAGTGGCTATTTGAGCACATGGAGCCTGACCATGCTCAATAAAGCGAAGGACGACGATCTGGTGATGAGCCTCGTCGATCTGGCGTTGACCCATCCGCCGGACCAGCGTGAATCTTATCTCAAGAGCGCTTGCGGCGCCGACACGGAATTGTTTGAAGAGACCTGGAGTTACGTCCGGTGGGAAGAGCGCATGAATGGATTCTTGCTTGATCCGCTTTATCCAGCCGCTTCCTACGAGCATCCCTTCGAACCCGGCGAGCTGTTGGATGGCCGCTTCCGGATCGTGCGCGAGATAGCCCAGGGAGGCATGGGCGTCGTGTACGAAGCCGTGGATGAAAAATTGAAGCGGCGCATTGCGCTCAAGTGCGCCAAGACGGGCTTCCGCAAACGGCTCCCACCCGAGGTGCGCAACGCTACCGAGATCAGCCATCCCAATGTCTGCAAGATTTTCGAGATCCACACGACCTCCACGCGGCAAGGCGATATCGACTTCATCACCATGGAGTTTCTGGACGGCGAAACGCTCCTCGATCGGCTCACCCGTGGACCTCTTCCTGAGAAAGAAGCGCGCGCCATCGCGCTCCAGCTCTGCGCGGGCTTAGGGGAAGCACATCGCAACCAGGTAATTCACGGCGATCTCAAAAGCAATAACGTCATCCTCACTTCCGGTCCGCACGGAGCCGTCCGTGCGGTGATTACCGATTTTGGCTTGGCCCGCGGTCCCGAAGGGGCGCAAACGAACGCGCCGTCCGGCCAAATGGCCGGCACTCCGGACTACATGGCTCCCGAGCTATGGAAGGGCGGCAAGGCTTCGGTGGCGTCCGACATTTACGCGTTAGGTGTGATTCTCTCTCAGCTAGGCTCCGGTCGGCAGCAGAATCGCATCCTCGCGCGTTGTCTCAATGAAGATCCGGCGAGCCGGTTTCCAAATGCCGATGCTATCGCTCAGGCACTTGTGCCGCTTCGTTCCCGGCGCTGGTTCCTGACCGCTGCCGCAGCGACCATCCTTGTGTCGGTCATCACTGGGGTGATTACCTATCAACGAGCCACCGCCCCGCAGGAATCCGTGCGCCTGGCCATGCTGCCGTTTTCCTACAGTGCCGATCTGGCTCCCCTAGGCAAGGACGTCTTGCGCGGGACTTCGGTGAATCTAGTCAAGCTCCGGGGCGGGACCAAAGCCCGCTATTCGGCCGTATCGTTGGCAGACATCCGGCGCGCTGGAGTAGATACGCCCGAAAAAGCTAAGGCCGCGTTAAGCGCAACCCATATCCTGCACGGGAGTCTGACCAAAGAGAAAGACCAAGTAGTGCTGCATGCCATCCTGACGGATACTCGAACAGGTGTCGACGCCAAGGACTGGACGATGGAATACGCCCCCGGCCAGACTCGCTACATCCCGATAGCACTGGCGGGATTTGTGACGGGAACATTGCATCTGCCGCCACTGGCGACCGAAGAAACGGTGAACGCAGCGGCGTATCAGAATTATTTGTCAGGCCTGTCCTCTGTGCGACGCGACTCTGGAGTGGATTCCGCTCTTACATTCCTGGAACAAGCGGTTGCCGGTGATCCTGACTCCCCGTTCACCTTCGCCGGACTGGCGGAAGCTCAGTGGTTCAAATACTTTCTCTCTAAGGACAGATTGTGGTTGGACCGGGCCACTGACTCAGAGCGGCAAGCTGAGCTCCGAAATCCGGATTTGGCTCCAGTTCATCGCATCGCAGGAGTCCTGCTCGCAAATGCCGGCCGCTACGAGCTGGCTGAAGCAGAGTACCGTAGGGCTATCGAGTTGGTGCCTGCTAACGGTGACGCATGGCGGCGGCTGGGCCAAGTCTTAGAGCAAAACAACCAAACCCATGACGCGCTGGCGGCTTACCAGCGTGCCGTTGAGGTAGATCCGCGAATGTACAGGAATTATCAGGCGCTCGGGACTTTCTATAACAAGCACGCTAACTACACCGAGGCAAAGCGATATTTCACCGAGACCGTGGAACTCGCCCCGAGTGAACCTGCAGCGCACTTCGCGCTGGGCGCAACCTGCTTGAATGCGGGGCAGTTCAGTGAAGCTGAGAGTGAATTTCGCAAAGCTCTTGACCTCCAAACGACGCCGGAAGCGCTCAACTCCCTGGGGATGGCGCTAATGTATCAATCCAGAGAAACCGATGCAGTCCCCTACTTCTTGGAGGCGTTGCGCCTGCAGCCGGAGCGGTACCTCTCCTGGATGTATCTCGCCGTCTGCTACCGTCGCCTAAACCGCAGCGCCGAATCCCAGCGAGCCAACCAGCGCGGGTTCGAATTAGCGGAGACGGAGATCAGTAAGAACCCTCGCAGTGGTTACGTGCGCTCTTTCCTCGCGTATTTGAGCGCCAGCCTCGGCGATCACGCCCGAGCTGAATCCGAAATCAAGCAAGCCCTTGAATTGTCACCGAATGATACCGATACACGATGGATGGCGGTATTAACCTACGAGGCGTTAGACCAGCGGAGAGCCACCCTGGATCTGTTAAGTACATCGTCCGCGGAATTCCTCGCGGATGTGAGCCGCTGGCCCGATTTGGCGGAATTGCACCGGGATTCTCGCTTTCAACAACTAAGCCCCGCAATTAAATAGAAGAGTCACACAAAGGAGAAGCGCCGCATGGAGATTCAATTCACGATTAAGTTGTTAGGTTCAGGTGGCTCTGCCGCCGTTCTGACTGGCCAGGGATCGCCCGGGGTGGCTAGTCAACATAGCTTGGGGAACTCTGTCAATGACCCGGGCCAAACATCCGGAAATGCGAATTCACCGAACAATGCCGGTCAAGGCGGCGCCGCTCAAGATCCTACGGGTCCAGGCGGCGGTGGGGGCGCGGGACTTGGCCAGGTAATCGTAATAGGCCCTATCGTTATCGGCGGCGCTATCTCTTCGCCACAAGGCGCGGGTTCGGGCGGAGCCGGTCAGGATAACACAGGTCCTGGTGGACAGGGCTAAGCTAAGTGAGCCTGAATGCCTGAATCCAAACAGATCCAAACCATTGCGGCCAGTCGTATTCCGGTCGCGCAAAGGAGGCGGAACTATGCCATTTCCGATTGAACAACAGCAACAGGACCAGTGGTGTTGGGACGCGGTTTCGGACAGCGTGGATCACTACTTCAATCCCAATTCGACTTTGAATCAGTGCCGGGTCGCGCAGCAGGTCCTCGCCACGGACGCCGATTGTTGTAATAATCCCGGTGCCGACGCATGCAACCGAACGGAAAAATTACAGGTCGCCTTGGGCGACCTCGGTAGACT
Organism: Bryobacteraceae bacterium; assembly: GCA_035484655.1. GTDB lineage: Bacteria > Acidobacteriota > Terriglobia > Bryobacterales > Bryobacteraceae > Palsa-89. The sequence goes on from DATHOT010000302.1 coordinate 23,339, forward strand.
CAACAAGACCCTGGTAATGCCATCCGATTGTGTGGGGACGCCGTTCGGCAGCCTTAACGACTTTGCCGGAATAAAGAGCGAGATCGATAATGGCCGGCCCGTAGGCGTGCGAATCCAATGGTTTGGTGGCACCAAGGGCCACTTTGTTGTGATCTGTGCCTACAAAGAATTTGCGTCGGGATTCAGGACCGTGGACATCGCTGATCCTTTCTACGGTGAGTTGATTGGTGACGAATACTTCGGGATCTGGACCATCGACTTCGACCAATTTCCAGCCGCCTACCAGGGCGGAGGCGACTGGACCGCCACGTTTCTTGTGAAGGCCAAACCGGGAGAACTACAGTGAGTATAACCAGCCCCACTCCTTCTAATGGGACTTTCCTGGCCTTGCAAAACGGCATCGCGAACTTCCTGGCGACCGGTGATCCCCTCTTGCCGATTCTGCTCGGAGCCGGGCTCTCCCCGCACCTTGAGACATTTACCCTGGGTCTGCAAGGTCTCAACACTGGGGCCGACGTTCAGAACGCGGGGCTGGTAGCGTGGCGATTCCTTGCCGTGTCCAAAACAGATGGAATCATCGTCGATGTGACCGTGGCCCTTTCGCATCGCGCGCCAATGGTTGCGGCAGTGCAACGCGGTCCGCATGCCCAAACCATCTTGAATGCCACCTTGCGAGCGGAGAAGCTACCACAGGTGCAGGGAGCGAATTATCAGTTGGCGCTGCTCACTATCCCTGCTTTGCTCATCGAGTCGCTCTGGCTGAAAAAGTCGGGCCCCGATGACTGGATCATTCCCTTTCACACTTTGGCTAGCGAGCTGCACTTGAATCAGCCGTATTCCCCTGACGACTTTATCACTGCTGTACAACCCATCGTGAAAAGGCGGATGGCACATGAGGATTAGGCGAGTGCTCTGGTAAGACATTCGAATGCGGCACGTTGGCGAGCCCTATTCAGTAACCGGTGGTGCTGGCTAATGCTCGTGCTGGCTGATACCCAGCAGGTTCCCATCCGGATCCTTAAACCACGCCACCCGCGTACCTCCCGGTGCGGTCCAGATGCCTAGCTCGTCCTGTTTCACGAAGTCGTATCGCTCCAGCTTGACGCCCGCACTCGTCAGCGCCTTCGCCTTGGCGACGATGTCGTCGACCTCCCACCCCAGGACCGTATAGGGAGCCGCGACCACTTCACGAACCAGCGACACTCGCAGCATGGTTCCGTTCGCGTCGAATACCAGCGCGAAACCGTCCTCGCTGGCCAGCCGAAGCCCGAGCGTGTCGCGATAGAACGTTCGGGCGCGCTCCGCGTCCTTTACGCCGGCAAAAGCAACGATCTTGGAAGAGCCGAGAATACTGGTTTTACCAATGGGTTGACCAATGTGTTGACCGCCGGAATGTGCACTAGCCATAACCCCAGTATCGATGCAATCGGCCTTGTCGCAAGGCCGTTTTGCCGCCATAATATATCTCTTATGCGACAGGCTCCCCAGTACGGCCTTATAACCGAATACGATCCCAAACCTGGCGTGTCCATCTCTACCTTGGCCTATGAATATCCGCCCGGATTCAATGTTCCCCAGCATTCGCACGGGTCCGGCCAGGTGATCTACGCGATCCGCGGCGTGATGGAGATTGCCTCTGGTCAAGGCTTCTGGCTGATACCCCCGCACTTCGCAATTTGGATTCCAGCCCG
>DATHOT010000303.1:0-29396 GCA_035484655.1 Bryobacteraceae bacterium
GGGATCGGCAGCCGCGATTTTCTTCGCCATTTACCTCGGCCTCCGTGCGACCGTTCTGCTGGGCGCCGCGCTTTACTTGGGTGCGCTAGCTGTAGTCTGGCTCCGCCAGCGAGCGGCGGTTGTTGTGGCTCCCGCCGGCGCCGAGCTGCGCGCGTAGCGGCTCTCGCTGCCGGAATCCTTGAAGGAGTTCATCGACCGCCAACTCGCAACCAAAGGCTACGGCAATGTGAGCGAATATTTCCGTTCGCTGTTGCGCGATGCCCAGAAGCAAGAAGAAGACGCGCGTCTGGAGACCCTGCTGCTTGAGGGCCTGGCGACTGGCAATGATCTCCCGATGACGCGCCAGTTCTGGAAGGAGATTAAGGCGGAAGCGCGCGGCATCGCCACGAAGCATAAAACGCGGAAGCGGCCGTGAATGCCGTCATCCGCCCACGTGCTCGTGACGACATCATCCGGCAATTCCGCTGGTATCTGGTCGAGCAGGACACGGCTGATGTCGCGTACCGGTTCCTAGACGCGTTCGAAGAGTCGGTCTGATGGCTCCTGAGCTACGACGATTATCGGAGAGCCCAAGATTTCCGGGTCTGCGATATACTCAGGTTAATTCCAAAGGGAGCCTTTCCATGAAACTTTTCAGTGCCCTGTTAGCCTGTGCCACTCTGTGCCTGGCCGCTCCGAAAGTGGAGCCCAAGACCGAAATCGGCGAGATCAACGGCGCCAAATTTCGGATCGACATTCCAGACAACTGGAACGGCGGCTTGGTGATGTACTGCCACGGCTACAGTCCGGTGCCCGGGGCCTACAAGGAAGGCAAGCTTCCGCCGGTGCTCGCGGTCTTCACCGAGCAGGGCTACGCGCTCGCGCAATCGGGCTACGCAGCCGGTGGATGGGCCATCCAGGAAGCCGTGGAGGACACCGAGGCGCTCAGGCGCTACTTCACCGGCAAGTACGGCACTCCGAAAGAGACCTTCATCACCGGACACTCCATGGGCGGCTTCCTCACCATGATGTTTATGGAACGCTTCGGCACCAGCTACGATGCGGGCCTGGCGCTGTGCGGTCCTCTCGCTCCCACCACTTACTTCATGGATCGCGGCGCGTTCGACCTGCGCGTGGTTTTCGATTATTACTTCCCCGGCGCGCTCCCGGCACCCGATAAGGTTCCCGCCGATTTCAACAATACGCCAGAGCTAGACAAAAAGCTCCAGGCACTGATAGATAGCCAGCCGGAGAAAGCCACCGCGCTTCTGCATTATTCTGGCGCGCACAGCACCAAGGATCTCGCCGGCACGTTAGGCTTTGTCACTTATCTGCTGCTCGACATGGAACAGCGCGGCGGCGGCAATCCGTTCGACAATCGCAACATGATTTACGAGAGCCCCGACGATTACAACGCCCTCAATGACGGCGTGAAGCGCTATAAAGCCGATCCGCGGGCTGCGGAATACATGCGCAACTGGTACACGCCCACAGGCAAGCTCTCGCGGCCCATGCTCGCCATCCACACCACCTATGATCCTCTGGTGCCGGTTCGCATCCCCGAGCGTTATTCGGAATTGGTTGAGCAGACCGGCTCACAGGACCTCTTCGTTCAGCAATACGTGAAGCATGATGGCCACTGCACCATTCTGCCGAATGAGACTGCCGCGGGCTTCTCCGAATTGCGCGCCTGGAAAGATCAGGGAACGAAACCGCACGCCGGCCTGCATCCCGAGATCAAGACCGCTTCTTCAGATCAGAGCAAGGGGTCGGATCGGTGATCCGGTGCCGCCGCGAATCTTGAGCGGAGCGGCCATGAAGACGAACTCGTAAATCCGATCGCGGGCGAGTTCTTCCAAGTTCAGCGCCTCGATGATGTGGATTCCGCTTTCCACCAAGAGGTGCACGTGTACCGCCATGGCACTGGGCACTCGCTCGAAGGCTACTGTATCCGATCCTGCCGCGAAGACACCGCGTTTGCTGAGCCATCGCGCGCCGTCGATCTCCGGGCCCGGCCCGGTCGCCGTCATGCCATGCCCGCCCGTGATATAACGCGCGGCATCGTTCCAGAAGCGCGCCCATCCGGTGCGCAGCAGCACCACGTCACCATTCTGGACCTCGATCTTCTGTGCCTTGGCGGCCGATTCCAAATGCTCCGGCGTAATGGTGAAATCCGCCGGCAACTCCGCGGTATTTAAATGCCCGGCCATATCGAGCAGCACGCCGCGGCGCACGAGCGGCGCGATGGTGTCCACTGAATGCCGCTGAATTCCGCCGGCGTCGCTCTGCACAGTCTTCGCTTCCACGCCACCATGGAGCTTCCCGCCGTAGGAAAAGTGACAGAGCGCGTCGATGTGCGTGCCGACATGGCTGCCTAGCGCGATCGCGTCCGCGCACGAACTGACGCCACTCTCCGACACCATGTCGCCATGTTTCTTGGTCAGGCCGAACAAGAATGGCGGATGAGTCGGAAAGTGCGGCATACCGACGAAATAGGGTTGCGCGAGGTCGTAAATTTTGGATCGCCGGAGCCGCTCGAACAGATCCATCATCGGCGGCGGGCCTCGGCCTTGCCGGTGCCTCGCTTCCGGCGCCGATGGCTGGTTCTCGGTTTCACCGGAGCGCTCGGAGCCTGCTGAGCGGCCCAGCGTCCCAAGCGGTACTTCCGTTCGTAGCCGGCCGTCAGGTTGGTGATGGTGACCGTAACCGTGCCGCTCGCGTCGCCGGAATATCGCTCCTCGATTTGCTGCGCTTGAGCAGTGTCGGAGCGCTCCACCGGCACGCCGTTGGAATTCTGCAGTACGGGATCGAACGGAAACTGCACTTCGTCCCAGACCGTGACGTCGCCGGCCGGCTGTCCGTCGTCGTTGAGCTGGCTGCATTCCAGATATCGAAAATGTCCGACATTATGGACCGGCGTGTAGCGCCTGCGTATCTCAACCGGCTGTTCGCCGGGACCGGGCAGCGGAGTTCCCTTGGGAAAGAGCGGATCGAAAACCACTCGCCGGCCGCCGTCGCCTTCGCGCCACACGCCGAAATAGCGAGTAAATTTCTCGCTCAAAACATAACCAGCTTCGGCGTCCGCCTGGATCGCAAGGCCAATCGCGGTAGCCGAACGGGCGTACAAAGAGCGCCGCACGCGCTTGCCGAATCTTTCCTTCAGCACCCGGCCCACCACCGGCAGTTCGCTTCCGCCGCCGGTTACGTAAAGCGCCTCGAGGTTGCCGGAGACGTGCGTCGCCAGCAGGTCGTCCACCACACCTAACGTCTCTTCGATCAGCGAGCGGCATTGCTCGTAGTAATCCGCCGCTGATACGACCATCGTTCCCCACTCCTCGCGAACGTGTCCCAGATCCAAAAGGATTTTGCGAGTGTTCGGATTCACTGCTTCTTTCTTGATGCGGCATTCTTCGAGCAGACGAAAGTGCTCGGCCGCCGAGAGGCCTTCGCGATCCTCCTCGCTCAGCACCATGTCGGCCAGAATCTCGTCGAAATCGTCCCCGCCGAGCGTGGAAATACCTTCCGTCGCCAGGACGCGATGAGTTTTCTCATCCAGTTCAACGAGAGAAGCGTCGAAAGTTCCGCCACCCAGATCGTAGACCAGGATGGGGCCGCTGATTTTGGTCTTGTGACCGAACTCGATGCTGGCCGCCGACGGCTCGTTCAACAAGCCGACCACGTCGCAGCCCGCCGAGCGGAACGCTTCCACCGTCAGGAAACGCTGGTTGCTGTTGGCGTTGGCGGGCACGCCCAGCATAACCTCCAAGGGTTCCTGGGGCAGGCTGGCGCGCAACGCCATAGCCATTTCCCGCAGCACTTGGATGAGCGGCACGGCTTGATGGCCGAGCTGCAGGATCGTCTCCGGGCCCGCGTCCGAGAGTACGCGCTTGAGCGAGCGGATGATCGTAAAAGTGGGATACTGCTGGCACGCCCAGGCCTGCCAACCATAGAGACGCTGCTGGCCACGGACGGCGACCAGAGCGGGAAACCACTCGGCGGCGGCGCCATCTGGGTTTTCAAACGAAATGAGTGGATAATTTCCGCGATCCACCGCGGCAACCACGATGCGAGTGGTGCCGAAATCAATTCCTAACTTCACAATACTTCACAATGCCTTTCTTCTGCGTTCTGCCTTCTGGGCTCGCTCGCCTCTTTCCGTACACTAACACGGCGAGATGGTGTGCCACACTGGAGACATTCCGATGTTCGAAAACTTCCATGGTAATACCGCCGTTGCCCGAACCCTTTATGCCATGGCGCAGCAGGAGCGAATTCCGCAGACGATCCTGCTGGATGGCCCGGAAGGCGTCGGGAAAGGGACTTTGGCCCGGCGATTCGGCGCGGCCATGCTCGGCGAAGCCGGCAAGATCGAGCAGGACGATCTGAGCCTCGAAATCAATGCGGCCACGATCGCCGAGCGTGAAAAATGGCCGGCGGACAAGCGTAACGACGACCCTTTACTGTTTTCCACGCATCCCGATTTCATCACTTTTCCACCTGACGGTCCTCTACGGCAGATCACCATCGAGCAGATGCGGCTATTGAAAGAGCGCGCGCAATTCAAGCCGCTGCACGGAAAGCGGCGCGTGTTCCTGATCGACCAGATCGATCGCGCCAACGAGCAAGCCGCGAATTCGCTGCTGAAGACGCTGGAAGAGCCCCCCGAACATCTGATCCTGCTGCTGACGGCCGAGAATCCTTACGACTTGCTGCCCACCATCCGCTCCCGGGCCGTGCCTTTCCATCTGGGGCCGCTCTCCAACGCCGAGATGCGAACGTTCGTCGAAACGCGCGGTCTTTCGGATCCGGAGCGGCGCATCGCGCTCGCAGCAGGGAGCCCGGGACTCGCGGTCTCCATGGATCTCGACGTCTATGACGAGCGCCGCCGGGCGATGCTCGCGCTACTGCAAGTGGCCGCCGGCCGCGCCGCCTTCGGTGAGTGGGCTAAGCATGCCGAGGCGATGGCTCCGCGCCGCCAGGACAAACTCGATCACCTTCTGGGCATCCTTTACGTGCTGCTGGAAGACATACTGCTGCTGCGGGAAGGCGCCGGGGAAATCCGCAATATCGACATTCGCCGACAGCTCGAAGACCTGGCCGGTCATGTATCCTTTCAGTGGATCCGGAGCGCGGTTAAAAAGAGCGATGAGCTGGCCGAACTGGTCCGCCGCAATATTCAGAAGAGCATCGCGCTGGATGCGTTGGTGGTCGAATTACGGCGCCTGGCAGCGTAAAAACAGTGGCCCAGAAGGGCCATCCGGCGCGCCTTGCAGCGGCACGAATCGATATGGTTCAATAATGCTTAGTTGGACACCTGATCAATCCCTTTTGAATGGCCCCGGCCGGTACTCCAACACGTTTCGGGACCTAAGATCAATCTCGAATAGAAGTGGAGTCTTGCTGTGGAGACTACAAACCGAAAACTGATACGACCGTCCTTGAACGAAATGAAGGACCAGATCAATCGCCGCACGAATCATCAGAAGAAGGCCGCTCCCCCGGATCAGACAAACGCCGAGAATTTTTACTACATGAAGCAGATGCAGGCCAAGACGCCCATGGTCTTCGTCCTGAAAGATGGCGAGATGTTGCAGGGCGTGATCGAGTGGTACGACAAGACCTGCCTGAAGGTGAACCGCGACGGGCAACCCAACCTGCTCATCTTCAAGCCCAATATCAAGTACATGTACAAGGCGTCGGCCGGGGATTGAGCTGCTAACGCCGCTTCTGCAGGGCTTTTTCCCGCATTGCCAGCCGGTACGCCCGCCGCTCTCCGGCTTCCTCGTAGCGCCGCTTTTCTTCCTCGGTCTCCGGGATCACCTGCGGAACAACGACGCGATCGCCGGTCTTGCCGATAGCAACGAAGGTCAAGTACGCCGAGGAGGTGTGCCGGATCTCACCTGTGGCCAAGTTCTCGACCTCCACCCGCACTCCAACCTCCATCGAAGTGCGGAACACGCGATTCACGCTGGACCTTAAGACGATGAGCTGCCCGATGTGAATCTGATGCAGGAAATTCATGTGGTCCACCGACGCGGTCACCACCGAACATCTGGAGTGACGCACTGCCGCCAGCGCCGCCGCGAGGTCGACCAGATGCATTACTTTTCCGCCCAAGACATTGCCTAGCGTATTGGCGTCGTTCGGGAGCGCGAATTCAGAATACTCGGAAATGGATTCGCGAACGAGGCGGCCCGGGAGCGCTGAATCCACTATCAGCTCCGCCGGCGCAGGTAACTTTCGAGGAATGCCGCCGCCTGTTTTCGCAAGACTTCGTTCTCCGGGCCGCTGCGAACGGCTGTGCTGGCGTATTCCAGGACGCCGTGCTCTTTTGGCCAGCAATCTTTCTCGAAAACGTATTGGATCCGAATCAGTTTGCCACGGTCTTTGGAGACATGAAAGCGAACGGCGTCAGCCTCGGCCGATTCCGGAAATCGATCGCAGCATCCGCGCCCGTAGCCCAGATTGCATACCTGGCGCACCTGCGTCTCCTCGGGCTGAAAAGCATCAGCGCCCGCGCGGCATTCGCCCGAATAGGGATCGCCCAACGGCAGCCGGGGCGGCACTACCCAGGAGCTGTTCTCGAAGCGAGCCACCGGGTAAAAATACGGGCAGGCCATCGCTCGGTATAGTAACACGTAGAGCTATGGCTACCAATCGATTGGAAATCTTACTGAGCATGGTCGCGCAAAATCCGCAGGATAGCTTTGCGCGCTACGGTCTGGCGATGGAATACGCAAATACCGGCGACCTGGAGCGCGCCATCGCCGAGTATCGCGCATTGATCGGCTTCAATCCCGATTACGCGGCGGCGTACTTCCACGGCGGGCAAGCGCTCGAAAAGCTGGGACGCGTGGAGGAAGCGCGCGACGTGTATCAGAAAGGAATCGAAGCCACCGCTCGAACCGGAGACGCGCACACTCGCAGCGAGTTGCAGGCGGCGCTGGATATGCTACCGCTTTAGGTTTTTCCAGTCACGAACGTTTTCCAGTCACGAGCCAGCATCCCATAAACATTGATGTCCAGATACTCGCCGTTCAAGAGTTGGGCTTCGCGCAGCAATCCTTCCAATTGAAAACCGAGACGCTTGGGGATGGCGCAACTTTTCGCGTTGCCGGTAGCGCAGTGGATTTCGACCCGGTTCAGCTTCCATTCGTCAAAGGCGTGATCGATCACGGCTCGGCAGGCATCCGTCACAATTCCCCGGCCCTGATATTTTTGCGCGATCCAGTAGCCGATCTCGACTCTTCGATAAAGCCAGTCGATCCTGTGGGTGCCGATCCCGCCGATAAATTCATCGCCCGACCAGATGCCCGCCGAGAAGCCGTCGTTGCCCGCGAATTGCTGCAGCGAAGTCTTGATGAAATTCAGCGTGTCTTCTACCTCGGTGCTCATATCCACCCACGGCAGCCATTCGCGGAGATAATTTCGCTCCCGATCCACCACCGCGAACACTTCCGGCGCATGCCGCTCCTCCAGCACTTGCAGATACATGCCGTCGCGAATTGTTTTTTGAAACATTCAACTGTAAGGTCGATTCTAGCGCGGAACCCGCCGTGCTAGCATGACCTCAGAGAATGAAAAAACTGCTTTTTATCATGCCTATGCTTGCTATTGCCGCTAATACTCCCGACCTCGCGCAACTGGAAAAGATGATCGCTCGCTTCACGCCCACCGACCTTCGTGTCGATATTTCCAAGCTCTCGCCCGGCGACCGGCAGGCGCTGGCGAAACTGATCGAGGCGTCGCGCGTGCTGGACGACATCTTCCTCAATCAGTTGTGGAGCGGCAACCAGCCGCTGTATGCCAAGCTGCGCCGCGATACGACACCACTCGGCAAGGCCCGGCTGCACTACTTCTGGATCAACAAGGGACCATGGTCGAGCCTGGATGATGGCATCGCGTTCTTACCCGACGTGCCGGAGAAGAAGCTGCCGGGAGCGAATTTTTATCCCGAAGACATGACCCGGTTGGAGTTCGAAGCCTGGGTAAAGACGTTGCCGGAAGCCGAGCGCCAGAAGGCCGAGGGCTTCTTCACGGTAATCCGCCGCGACCGGATCGGGCATCTGAAGACTGTTCCCTACAGCCAGGAATATAAATCCGATCTGGCCAAGTCGGCACGTTTGCTGGAGGAGGCGGCTGGGCTGACGGAGAATGCCACGCTCAAGAAATTCCTGCTGGCGCGCGGCGCCGCGTTCTATTCCAACGACTATTACGAAAGCGATCTGGCGTGGATGGATCTGGATGCCCCGATCGACATCACCATCGGCCCGTACGAAACCTACAATGACGAGATTTTCGGCTACAAGGCAGCCTTCGAAGCGTATGTAAATGTTCGCGACGACGCTGAAACCGCGAAGCTGAAGTTTTTTGGCGACCATCTGCAGGAAGTCGAAAACAATCTGCCGATCGATCCCAAATATCGCAATCCCAAGCTCGGCAGCCAGGCGCCGATCCGGGTGGTCAACGAAGTTTTCTCCTCTGGTGACGGCGAGCACGGCGTCCAAACGGCGGCTTACAACTTGCCCAATGACGAGCGCGTGGTGACGCAGAAGGGCAGCAAGCGCGTGATGCTCAAGAACGTGCAGGAGGCCAAGTTTCACTCCACGCTGGAACCGATTGCCAAGCGCATGCTCGCAGCGGGCAATCAGAAGGATCTGAGTTTCGACTCGTTCTTCACGCACATTCTGGCGCACGAGCTGAGTCACGGGATCGGTCCGCATCAAATTACGGTGTCGGGCCGGAACACCAGCCCGCGGCAGGAAATGAAAGAGCTTTATAGCGCTATCGAAGAAGCGAAGGCGGATGTCACCGGGCTGTTCATGCTGCAGCATCTCTACGATCGAAAACTGATCGAGGGTGGCACGAGCGCGGAGCGGAAGCTATACACTACCTACCTGGCTTCCACCTTCCGCAGCCTGCGCTTCGGCTTGAAGGAGGCGCACGGTAAAGGGATGGCGCTACAGGTGAACTACCTGACCGACAAAGGCGGATTCATCGCGCGGCCGGACGGAACGTTTGAGGTGGATTTCGCCAAGATCAAGGGCGCCGTGCGCGACCTGGATCACGATTTGCTGACGCTCGAAGCCACCGGCGATTACGCGGGCGCAAAACGAATGCTGGATGGGCTGGGAGTGATCCGGCCGAATATGCAGAAGGCTCTCGACAGCCTGACCGGCATACCGGTGGATATCGAGCCGGTGTTCGTCACCGCGAATCAGTTGACAGCTTCAGCCCGCTAATTTTGAAATGTCGTTATAGAGCACGAACGCGACTACGGCCATCAAAAACACGAAGCCCAGCTTGAAGACAGCTTCCTTGACTCGCAGGCTGAGATCGCGGCGCATAAACATCTCGACTAAGAGCAGCAGGATCACACCGCCGTCCAGGATCGGGATCGGCAGCAGGTTGAAGATCGCAAGATTCAGGCTGACCATGGAAGTCAAGCCTAAATAGGCGGTTGGGCCTTCGCGAGCGGCTTCGCCCGAGAGTTGCGCGATCCGGATGGGGCCTTCGAGTGACCGCGGCGACATACGCCGCTCGATGATTCCCCGCAGAAACTGGTAGATCAAAGTCGCGCTTTTCGCATTTTGCCGGGTCGATTCCACGATAGCTTTCGGAAACGGCAGGCTGACAAACTCGACTTTAGGCTGCAGGCTGACGCCGATCATCCACTTCTGGCTGCCGTCCATGTCCGTCAGCGCAGGAATTACCGTTACTGTGCTGGTCTTGCCATCTCTCGAGTACACCAGTTGCACCGGCTTTCCTCCGGTGCTGCTGACAATGTCGTGAATCTTGGGGGTGGAGCGGACCGGCTGACCGTCGATGCTCACGATGATGTCGCCCGTCTTCAGACCCGCTTTGGCGGCAGGCTTATCGGGCAAGGCGCTAGCGATCTCGATTTGGTTTTGCTCGTCCCAGCCGGCAAAACCGACGCCTGTCCGCTGATCCAGAACCGGCGTGACGGTCAGGTGCTTGCGTTCCCCGCTGCGTTCGACCCAGACGCTGAGTGGATGCCCCGCGCTGGCCACTTCCTTCATCGCGATATCTTCCCAGGTAGGTTCCGGGGTATCGCCGATCTGGATGACGCGATCGCCCTCCTGCACTCCGGCTTTGGCGGCCGCGCCGTCCGGTACAACATAGCCGATCTCGGGCGACGGCGTGGACGGAAGCTTGGGATAGCGCACCATGAAGAGCCCGGTCAGGATCGCCACTGCGAGAATGATGTTCATGGCGGGGCCCGCAAACGCGATAATCAACCGCTGCCACCGAGGTTTGCTGAGAAATGCCCGGGGATCGTTGGCGTTCTCGTCACCCGGCTGCTCGCCGGCCATCTTTACGTAGCCGCCGAAGAGAATGGCCGCAAAGCGGAAATCCGTCTCTCCCCTTTTGAAGCCAAAAAGGCGTGGGCCGAAACCGAAGCTGAAAGTCTCCACCCTGACATCGAAAAACCTTGCCGCCCAGTAATGTCCAAATTCGTGGAGTAAAATCATTACTCCGATCAGGACCAGGAACCACCAGATATTTTGTAGAACGAGCATATTAAGCTTTTGCGGACACCGGCCCGCGCTCCTCGTAAATGGTTTGTGCTCTCTCGCGAACGATCTGCCGCGCTACCGAGCGGGACTGCTCGTCCACTTCCAAGACTTCCTGGATCGAAGCCGGTTGCAGGACCGGAACGCGCTCCAAGGTCTCTTCGATCACAGCGGGGATCGAAGGAAAAGTAATCTCTTCCCGCAGAAACGCTTCCACGGCGACTTCATCGGCGGCGTTCAGAGTGCAAGTGGCGGATCCACCCTGCCGCAGGGCCTGATAAGCCAGCCGCAAAGCGGGAAATTTATCGTAATCGGGCGCATAGAAGTTCCAGCTTCGCGCCTGGGTCCAATCCAGCCTGGGGACCGGCGCGGATTCACGGGCCGGATAGGTGAGGGCGTACTGGATCGGCATGCGCATATCGGTGGCCGAGATCTGGGCGATCACGCTGCCATCGGTGTACTCGACCATGGCGTGCACGGTGGATTGCGGGTGGATCACGACATCCACTTCATCGGCCGAAAAATCGAATAGCCAGCACGCCTCGATCACTTCGAATCCCTTGTTCATCAGCGTGGCTGAGTCGATCGTGATGCGCTGCCCCATCTTCCAGGTTGGATGATTCAGGGCTTGGGCCGGCGTCACGGCGGCTAGCTTCTCGCGAGACGTTTCCCGAAATGGCCCGCCGGATGCGGTCAAGATCAAACGCGCAACCTCGCTCCTTTGGCCGGCTCGTAGGCACTGATGTGCTCCATTGTGCTCGCTATCCACGGGAATCAGCTCAGTACCGGATTTTCTGGCGGCATCGATCACCAACTGCCCACTGGCCACCAGAACCTCCTTATTCGCGAGCCCAACGCGCTTGCCGCTGCGGATGGCCTCGTAGGTGGCTTCCAGGCCCGCCACGCCGACGATGGCCGACATAACGAAGTCCACTGCCGGCTCGATTGCGGCTTCCACCCGCGCCCGCGCGCCCCAAAGCAAATCCGGCCACTCGTCCCGGGGCAACGGGCTTTCAGACAGCCGCTTTATTAGACTCTCTCGGCTCTGTTCGGTTGCGGTGACCGCCAAGGAGGGGCGAAACTTCAATATCTGCTCGACGAGCAGGCCGGTATTATTGCCCGCCACCAGGGCATGCACGCGATACTGTTCCGGGTGCCGGCCAACCACGTCCAGCGTGCTAACGCCGATAGACCCGGTTGAGCCGAGTATGGTGAGGATCTTCAACTGACTTATTATAACGTCAAGAGACGAAACCTAAACCCAGTACGTTTCGACTTTCTGGGAACCCTGTCCTCAATGACTTTGACCCTTGCGGGCGCCGGGGAGGATTGCTTCAGGGGTCTTTTTTATGAGGTTAGTCTCGCTTTGGTGGGAGTTGCCTCCCCGGCTTACTTCCAATAATAGGATATTGAACTCCGGAACGCAACTGTTTTTTGTATTTTTTATTTGGTGCGGACCTGAACCCCGGCCCAACGTTCCACCACCTGGATGGTGGAGCACATGTCAGCATCCCCGTAACCCTCTGCAATTGCAGCACGAAACATCTGTTCTGTCACACCTGTGACAGGAAGTGGCAGGCCCAGCTCATCGGCCGACTCCAGGGCTAAACCGATGTCTTTGTGCATCCATTTTGTGGAAAAATTGGTGGTGAAGTCCCTTTTGAACACGAATGGAGCCTTGTAGGCGATCAGTCCGGACTTGGCGGCGCTGTTGTTGATGATCTCCAGCATCAGTTGTGGGTCGACCCCGGCTTTGGTGCTCAGGGTGAAGCCCTCGTTGAAAGCTTCCAAGATATTGGCAAGAATGAGGTTCTGCGTCAGTTTCGCCTGCAGGCCCATGCCCGGACCGCCGCAGAAATAGAACTGTTTGCCCATAATCTCGAAGTAGGGCTTCGTTTTTTCAAATACCTGCTGATCGCCGCCGATCATGAACGTCAGAGTTCCGCCGGTTGCGCCGGGAGTGGAACCCGTGCAGGGAGCATCCAGGTACTTGATACCTTTGGCCCCGAGCTTTTGGCCGATGGCGCGGCTGGCGGTAGGAGAGATGGTGCTGCAATCGGCAACGACGGTGCCGGGCTTCGCGCCTGCTATCACGCCGTTAGCGCCGACCAACACCTCCTCCGCCATGGCGGTGTCGCCCACGCAGACGAAGATGCATTCGGCCTTCTCGCCGACCTGTTTGGGAGAATCGCAGGCCGTCGCTTTTTCTTCCTGGGCGAGCTGCTTGGCTTTACTGGTGGTGTGCGACCACACGGCGACCTCGTGTCCGGCGCGGGCGAGATTACGCGCCATGGGGTAACCCATCAGTCCAAGTCCAAGAAATCCGAGTTTTGCCATAAGAAAGCATGGTAGCAATGAAGCTACGCCTTTTGGTGGCCAAGCGAGTCTATCGGACTGGCCGCCGGATCTGCTGCGCGACGAATGGGCCTATCCGGCTCGCATACCGCGAACAGCCTTGGCCTTCGCCTGTGGTAACTGGGTGAGAAAGTGCTTGGTCTTTCGCCGCAGTTCGCTCAACCACCGAAGCTGGATCTCCGAACCAGTCCTCAGTAGCTGGAGCAACTGTTCCGGATGCTTTGAGAAGTCGAGTTTACTGGCGCCCCAGTCCGGCCGCCGTCCATCGGTGTCGGTGAATCGGTATTCGCGCCCGAGTTCCCAAGAGCTGAAGAGCTGTCCCGAACGCTCTAAGATCGCCGGGTCTCCGGCCAGTGCTACAACAGCGCGACCCACGAACAACGGCGACTCTGATTCCAGGAAGTTCCGGTCTTTCTTTCCGCCTTCGCGCCAGGTCTCCTCGGTGACACCGAATCGCTCCAGCATTGTCTCGGATCGAAGAAAACCGGGGGTAACTGCAACCGCAGCTACGCCATGCGGACGAAGTTCCGCCGCCATGTTGAGAGCCAACCCTTTGAGCGCGAGCTTAACCGTCTGGGTGACAGGATTGCCTCCGGCACTGAGTATGTCGTTTTCCGTCACCTCGACAATAAGCCCGCGGCGGTTGCGAATCATATAGGGAGCCGCATGCTTGGCTGTGATGATATGGGACAGGAGCGACTGCCGGAGGGCGGCCTCCGCATTCTTGAGATCGGCCTTCCAAAAAGAACACCACTGCGCCATCGATGGGTCCTCGCCGGCGATGCTATTCACTAGGACATCGAGGCGACCACGCTCGCGCTCCACTCGTTGGAAGAAGGTCTCCACCTCTTGCTCCACGGTGTGATCGACTCGAAGTGCGACGGCCGAGCCACCGGCCGCGCTGATCATCTCGGCGGTCTCTTCCACCGTTTCAGGACGATTGTACGGAGAGCGATTGCCGCGTACGCTGCGCCCAGTGCAATAGACCGTCGCACCAGCTTCTCCCAGCGCCCGAGCGATGCCGCGACCTGCACCGCGTGTCGCGCCGGCAACGACAGCAACGGCGCCGGCAAGTGATTTTTCTCCCGTGACTGGACGTCTGCGTGGGGTAGACATGTGAATACCCGCAACCTCCAGATGCGGATGATAGCTCAGTCAGGGAATACACATCAACATGGGACAGGCCCTTGTAGTCGACATGTGGCGGGTAATCCGGCCCGGCGTGGTTTGACGGAGGGCACGCAACATAGGCAAACACTACGGCGTCGGGAAGGTATCCGCTCGCACGGCAGACGCTACGCGTGCTTGTTGGTCGAGGCTTCTCTTCGACCCGTTTGCATTCGCAATGTAGAAGCGGTAATTTTTTTGGACGATGCTCCACATTTGGATGCTCACAATAGAGCTCGGTAGTTGGTTACGTCCAGTGGAATATCGATTCAAATTCCGATAATGGCCTGCGTCTGCCCTGAACGCGAGCCGCTTCCTTCAAAGGCCTCTATCCGAAGTGATTCGGCGGCCCCGATTCCACCGCTCCTCGGCACTCGCGCGCCGAATTACTCCAGATAGAGTCATAGCGTCAGCAGAGATCCACCGGTCCGTAGGCCACATATCATCATCGGGTGCTGGACGTCATTTTTGCGTCGGCCCATTTTGCCTCCCGGCGATGCTGCTCACGAGTTCGAAGAGCACTACACTGAGGGGCGTATTGGCGAGGTCCGATTTTTATCCACGACGGCCATGGAGGGTATAGGCGCCCGGTTTGGCATTCTTGTCGTTTTGATCTTGCCTTCGCCGCATGTCATTCACGGCCAGCAACGTCCCTCTGTTTCCGCGTTGCTCCGGCAATTCGAAGGTGAGAGAGTGTTTTGGCGTCAGTTCGAGGTGGCTAAGGCAATCGTCGCGGCGAACGACAAGAGTGTTCTCCCGGAGCTGGAGTCCTGGTTGACCAGCGAAGACCGGCACTTGCGGGGAAACGCTGCGTTCATCTTTGCTGGACTTGGCGATCCGCGTGGATTTGACGTGATTGTAGATATTCTTGGTGATCGTTCCGAAAAACGCAAGGTGGATAAAATTTCGCCGGTAGGCACTCCGTCGGAGCAAGGGCAGATTAGGGAAGACCGGTACTACGCGGCGCACCTATTGGGTGACTTGAAGGACCCACGCGCCATCCCCATCCTCGTGCCGCTCCTAACGGACCCTGAAGTAAACTACATTGTTCCGTGGTCCCTCGGGCAGATTGGCAATCGGTCCGCGATTAAACCATTGATCGGGTCACTGAGCGATCCAAATCCGAGTATTCGGGTTCTCGCAATCTATGCTCTGGTTGAACTCAAGGCTACGGAAGCCCTGCCGCGCCTTCGCCAGTTGCTGGATGACAACGCGAGGTCGAATTTTGACAAATTCGAATCGGTTGCCGAGGCCGCTCAAGCTGCAATCGGCAAACTGCAATCGGAGGCTGCCCGCTAGCTCCTAACGTCGATTGCCGGAAACAACCGGGAATTCCATGTGGCTGGTTTGTCGCCACCTCGGACTTTGGCTCGGCCCGATGATCCGACCCCGGTCCTCTGAGCTGTAATTCCTCACCACTCGTCCGCCGAAAGGCAACTCTACTCGTGCTCAGGAACCGGAGTGAGCTCGATGGCTTGCCGGTCGCCTTCCGCGAGACTGACCGTCTTCCCTAAATCTTCGATGTCTGTCGTTGCGGCCGTATCACGGAAATCGATCTGCCTTTCTTCGGCGAATGCGAAGGCGCGATAGCTGCCAGGAGCCATACCGATCAACCGACATGCGCCGCTGGCGTCCGTTTTGCATTCGCCGTACAAGGCCATTTGCGCGCGACGCGGCGCATCAGGCACCAGCCGGACAAAGCAGTCCGGCAGAGGCTTTCCTTGCGAATCCTTGACACTCGCCTGCACAGTGCCGCCGTTGGCTTTGAGGATTATTTTGAGCAGCCCCCCGGACTGCAGTCCGACGTGAACACCGCTGACCAGGGCATCATCATCACCGGCCTGAATCGCGCGCACGTATAAATCGTCCTGGGGACCGCTACTAGCGAGGACGACATCGTAATCGCCCGGTGCAACGTCCTGAATATGAAATGCTCCGTTGTTGCCAGGCTGGCTCATTCCACCGCCGCCATCACTGCGATTCTCACGCGGTGCCAACGCGACTATCAGACCCGGTGGCATCTTGTAGCCTTCCGGAGGGACAATGACTCCGCTGACGGTCTGCGGGGGCGCGAGCGTCAGTTGGATACCCTCCAGGTCCGCGCTGCCAACATCAACAACCTGATGAGCGGAGAGCCTCTTGTCGCCAAGCGGGGCCGTGGCCGCGAGCACATACGTTCCGGGCAACACCTGCGTGAGTTCAAAAGCGCCATTGGAATCCTGAATTATGCTGTCGTACGCCCGAAAGCCGATTGTTCGCGCGTTTGGAGTCAAGGTGACGAAGACAATTGCCGCGGCAGGCGCTCCCCCGGCTACGCCCACTTTGCCGCTCACATTCACCCCATTGGCTCTTAAGATCTGCAAGTCATAGCCCTGCAGATCCGCGCCGGCCTCCACATCGATAATTTGAGCCAGTTTCGAATCAAGTGCAGCCGGGTAATAGGTGATGGCGTAAGTCTCCTCGCGCGCGATGCCGGACTGGGTTCTTGGACGCTGCATCCTGACCTGGCGCTGCTGAAACCCAGGTTGATACGAGACAGCAATACGATACTTGCCCGGCGGAATGTTGAATGCCCGATACTCGCCGCGATCGTTCGTGACCGCGTTAAATGACGAAATTGCATCCTTCTTCTGATTGACCGACACGACTTGGACCGAGGCTCCGAGGAGGGGCTCACCGTCTCCATCCAATACGCGTCCGGAAATCGTGCCGGTGCGGAGCAGTTTCAATGTGACTTCCGATTCGTCGGGCGCCGGTTTCACATTAACGACGCGTCGCACGAATTCGGGTTCGAGGATGAAACCGTTGCGTTCAGCGGAGAGCGTGTACGGGCCGGGTTCCAAGCCATCAAATCGAAATGCGCCGGATGCGTCGGTTAACGCGCCTGTGCCGGGTTCTTGACCGCGCCGGATGATGACAAGCACCTTCTTCACCGGCTCGCCCGATTTGGATTGCAGCACTTGCCCCTGAATCGCTCCGCGGTTGGTAGCCGCAGCGGCCGGGCTTTGGAAAGAATGAAGGCATGAAGCCCCGGTGATCGCAAGTGTGAGGGCGAGAATGATACGCACGAAAGGCCCTGCTGTTCAATTTAGCGCGTTTTCGTGGATCGAAAAGGAGTGGTGAAACTTCGCGGTTCGGGCATGAACTTCTAAGATTCCTCCGCCCTGGTCGGAAAGGATAGATCTATCTTTTCGCCGTTTATCGTCGCCCCATCCACGATCCCGGCTCAGGCGGCCTACTTCTTGCGGGGCTCCTGGGATTTCAGAATCCGAAGCACCGAGAGTATTGTGGTCCAACTGCGCGTGGTCGCTGGCGCCCCAAAGAGCCTGTCGATCTGGCTGAGACAGCCAATCGTTTTCATGTGGCGGCGGTAGACCCCATACACCAGACGATTCTTCGAGCCCATGATTCGCACCAGCCAATCCCCATCTTCGGGAAGAGCAATCGGAAGAGAAACTCTGCGGCGTCCAGCCTCCGACAGGATGCTTACAAATTGAACAACATCCGCGGGCGGTGGCTCAGTTCCAAACGGATTGTCCTTCTCCAGTCGAATCAGATCACGGCTGTCGCAGAAAGCGATGGTTGCTTCAAACGGCAGCTTCCGGCGCAATTCGGCCAGGAACTTTGCGCGCGACCCAGGTTTGCGAACGACAAGGGTGCCTGCGGCTCCCACGTTCACGGCATCGTAGATGCCCAGTTCTTTGGCGAGCACGCTCGGACGAAAAGCCCGGTGTCCTCCGACGTTGATACCCCGGAAGAAAACGATCAAAGCCATGCTGCCCATTGTTGCAGCACCGAAGCATCAGCCCAGAGCGGTGAGCCGCTCTCGCTGGAGCGCGAGACGTTGCTCGCGCTCTTTGGCGAAGCGCTGGATCCCGGCGAAGATTGAATCCGGATCGAGATGCGCTTCGGCGATCACGTCCGGTTCCAGGCCGCTGGTGAGCCATTGATTGTCCCAGTCGGATGTAAGAGAATACCGGTCGGTGAGCGGGCCGACATGGGGGATGGGCCACACGCGGCGCGTGCCGGTACTGACCACCATGAGGTCGTAATAGGCCTCGGGCGGCAGTACGGATTGACGATAGGCTTTCGGTTGACGATCGAACAGCTCTTCGCTGATGGCGGATATGACCTTCACGTTGATGCCGGCTTCTTCGAGACGCGGCAGTTGCTTCACCAGATTCACGGTCGAGCTGGATCCCTGGACGACGACATATCCGTGCCTGGGCTTGCCCGCGGCGAAGTCGCGGAGGACGTAAAGTCCCTTGGCTGCGGCCCGAAGATCGGTGTCGGCGAACTTACTTCGATCCGCGACCGGAAAATCAGGGCGCGCAACTTCGAGAGTGATGATCCCGACTTTGGGATCGCGCGCGGCGATCTCAGCCGCGGCAAAATACCCGGGCGCAACGTCGTTGTAATCCCAGAAGTTCAGGTGGAAGGTTTGTCCGCGAGGAAAGAGCTTCCAGACCTGGGGCGCAAAAATGCCGAAGTGCGTGCGGCCGTCGGCGGCTGTCTCAGGACCGGAATGGGCCACCAGAATATGCAGCACGCCCATCCGAAACCGGCTGTCCTGGCTCTGCTGGCTCCAAACTCGGGCCGGTGTATACATCAGCGGGGTGAAGGCGCCATAGGTGCCGCTCAGGGCCCAGACTCCGGCGAATTTCCGCGGATCGACACTGGCGCTCTGGCTGATTAAGCCAATAGCTGTGGAAACGTTGCCTGCTTCCTGGATGGCGGCCTTCAATCGCGTTCCGAGCGGGTTTGTCTCCGGATCGTAATGCCCCCAGAGACTGCCATGTTCCACATTGATGGACTCCGAGAGATCGGCAGACAGCGTCAGGAAACGATTGTCCGTGGCGTAATTCATCCATTTGATGATTTCCGAGATCGCGCGGCGTGTCCCCGCCATCTCGCCCGGCTTGCGGAAGAGCATGATCGAAACTTGCTTCTCGGCGCCTGAGAGGCGATTCACGGCGGTCACATTCTGCGGTTCCACCGGAAGATTGGCGACCCGCAGGCGATCGTCCTGAAAGGGATTGGTCTTTACGTCAAAATGAAGCGGCAGGGCATCCTTGACGGTGTCGCCGATCGACACCAGACGTTCCGCCAGCCAATCTCCGAGCCCATTGCGATCGAGCAACGACATCACGACGTCGATGTTGGTCTTGAACTGGATCAGCCGCTCCCGTGGATCGGTCACTGCACCGTCGCGAATTCCCTCGAATTTGACTCCGTAGTGATCTTCGAAGGTCTGGGCGAGCGCCACGAAGTAGGGCGCGTTCATTTTCATCGAATAGGGGTGGCTCTGGTAGCTGACGATCTGGTCGCCATGGCCGGGAATCTTGCCATCGACGACGCGAGGCCAATATCCCTTAGTGGTCTTGCCGATCAGGATCATCGGACGCCGATCGCTCGGGTCCCAATCCTCCATGGTCTTGAACGCGGATACGATCTGGCCGTAGTCGTTTCCGTTGTCGAGCGTAAGCACATTCCAGCCGTAGGAGGTCCATTGATCGACCAGCCGGTAAGCTCCGAATTTTCTCGAGACTACGCCGCCGAGCAGGATGTCGTCGATCCCGGCATTGTTGTCCGAAAGCAAGATGCGAAGCCGCTTGCCCACCTGCAATGCCACCGCTTGCGTCTTGAGCTCCTGAGCATGCCCTTCGGTCATGGCGAATTCGCCTTCGAGAGCAATGATCTTAGGGGAGGAATTGGGGGCGCCGATGAAGTCCCAAAAAGCGGCTTTGCCGGCGGCCGTGGCGATCCCGATGCCGGAAGGCCCGCCGTTGACATCGTTGGTGACGTCGGTGCTTTCGGCGTGACCGGCCAGGGCTTTAATGCCGCGCATTTTGGCCTGGGCGAAGAGTGGATGGTCGGCCAGCCCGGCGTTCTTCAGAAGGTCCATGAGAGCGCCGGCGCCGCGGCGAAATCCGAGCGCATCGATGGGTAGGATTGCGACCTTGGGATCGACGTAATAACGCTTGTCGCCGGTAGCCTTGAATTTCCGCTCGAGAGCTTGGCCCAGAATCATCCACAGCGCATAACCGGTGGGGACATTGTGTCCGCCGGCGAGCATGAACTTGTCGCCGTAAGGATGCTTTGGACGGCGGTAATCGTAACGCATGCCGCCGAACTCGGGCCCGGCCAAGTGGGCGGCCACGTTGTACGGCGTATAGGCCAAGGGCCCTCCGAAATGGCCGGTCTGCGCATAGTTACCGAGCAGCACCAGCGTCATGCAGGTCATGTAGCCGATGTCTTCTAGTCCTTCGCGGTCGTT
This sequence comes from Bryobacteraceae bacterium, assembly GCA_035484655.1. Taxonomy (GTDB): domain Bacteria; phylum Acidobacteriota; class Terriglobia; order Bryobacterales; family Bryobacteraceae; genus Palsa-89. The sequence goes on from DATHOT010000303.1 coordinate 20,314, forward strand.
CGTTGGCAGTTGTTCAATGCTCGACGGCGACGCCTGTGTGATCAAACCCAAGGTTTCCGCACCTCCAACGGCACAGTATACATCTCGAAGCAGGCTCGTAGCTGACTCGGCCGTATTTCGGATATCGAAGGACGCGGGCTGCCAGACTACTGGGCTTGGGGTGTGGGAGCCGAAATCCCGCGAGCGAGGAGCTTGAGCACCAGTAAATCAGAGGGATGGAAGCTGGCCACGGCGATGTGAGTCAAGTCTTCATCGCTTTGTGCGATGTGGCTGCGGATCAAGACGCGCAGTTGTTCCACGGAGACACCTAGTTCTACAGCCGCTTCGTGCTCGGAGTATTGCGTCTTGCCGGGTTTAACGGTGGGCGCTGCTTGATTCATGATCCTAATGGCATTCTAAGTGGGAAATACGGTCGGCCCAATCAGGCGGAGAGCTTAGATGAAACCTTGGTACACCTGACGGACTTAAGTACTATGGCGGATGCAGGTTCGTTAATCGCGGCGGAGCGCCAGCAGCGGATCGACTGCGGCCGCCGTTCGCGCCGGAATTAGCGATGCCAGGAGAACTGCCGCAAGCAAAGCCAGCGCCGCCACGATGATCGGGAGAGGATCGGCCGGCTTCACGCCGTAGAGCAGGCTGGCGAGAATTCGGGTCGCGAACATGGCTGCAAGGACGCCGGCGGCGATTCCAATGGCTGCCAGTCGCAGTCCTTGCCCTACAACCAGTCGGACTAAGTCGGCCGTTTGCGCGCCGAGTGCGACGCGCACTCCGATCTCCTCCGTACGCTGAACCACCGACTGCGCCATTACTCCATAGATCCCAATCGCGGCGAGTAATAGCGACAGGGCAGCGAAAGTTCCGAGCAGTCGCGTGCGAAGCGCCGGTTGTCGAACTGCCTCCGCGATTACCTGCCGCATTTCGCGAACCCGGCCCGGACGAAGTGCGGGATCGATCGACTTCAGGAGTGAGCGCGCGGTCTCAGCCGTAATGGGTCGTCCGCGAACCAACGCGAAAACCTGGCGCGTTACCGGCGATGCGCTGTCGCCTCCGGTTTGCTTCATGGGAAGGATGATGCGCGGTTCGGTCAGCCAATCCACCGTGTTATAGAAAACGGAAGACGTGTCACCGGCGACCCCGACGACCGTCCGCCACTCGTGGTCGTCTTGCAGGCGCAAGCGCGCGCCAACTGCGCCACGACCGGCAAACCAGCGCCGCGCGGCGGTCTGGTTCACGATTGCGACTCTAGCGGACTTCTCATCGTCGTGTCCGGTGAAGCTGCGGCCGGCCGAAATGGGAATTCCAAGCGTTGCGAAATAACCAGGCGTTACCGCCTGATGACCGGCCTTGGGCCCGAGCTCGTCCTTTACTTCGGGCTGGCCCTCGATCGAGAATCGTTTGGCGAATCCACTGGAAAGCGGTCCCATGTCGCTGAGAGCTTCAGCTTCGACTCCTGGAAGCGTTTTCAGTTTGTCGGCCAAGCGGTCGTAAAGGAGCTGCGTGGATGCTGCGCCGGCGAAGTGGCCTCTTGGAATATTTACTTCGGCAACGCTAATGTCCTGAATGCGGAACCCCAATGGATGCGACTCCAGGTGAGCCAGCGTCTCGATCATGAGCGTAGCGCCCACCAGAAGAACCAGCGATAGGGCCACTTGTCCGACTACCAGAGCCGCTCGTGCCCGGAGGGCGCCGCGTCCGCCCGTGAGGCCGCGGCCGGATGCCTTGATAATTTCGTTGAGATTCGCCCGCGCCGCTTGTACTGCCGGCGCGAGACCACACGCCAGAGTGCAGACGACAGTTGCCAGTAACGTGAACATTAGCGCGCGCCAATCGAGCGCGATCGGATTGGGCGGCGTCCGCCCGAACGGGTTCACCGCGACAAAGATCCGGAGGGCCGCATATGCGAGAGCCACCCCTGCACCGCCGCCGAGCATCGCGATCAGCGCGCTCTCAGTCAATAATTGACGCACGATCCTGCCGCGGCCTCCGCCCAGCGCGGCGCGGACGGCCATTTCACGCTGGCGCCGCAGTCCATGTCCCAGCAGGAGGCTGCCCACGTTGGCACAGACAATCAACAGAACGAACGCCACCGCCGCGGTTGCAAGCCACAGCGATGCACGCACATTTCGCGTGTTGTCGCGCTGCAGATTGGTCGCGAGGATGGTGAAGCCTTTCGGATTGTCGGGATAGCGCTGGTCTAGAATCCGCTGAATGGCGGCGAGTTCTTGTTGCGCGGACTGAATCGTAACCCCAGGCTTCAGACGGCCGATTGCGGCTACCGGCCCCGCGCCGCCCGCGCTGTATAGTCTTTCGTCACCTTGAATCAGCGCATAGAACTGGGTGTCGGCGGCTTGGTCGATTATGCGGATCCCGAAGCTTGGAGGCATTACGCCGATGATCCGGTAGCTTTTCGCGCTGACGCGGAGCACTTTACCGATGATGTCTCGCGCGCCGCCGAATCGCTCCTGCCAAAGCTGGTGTCCAATCACGGCGACCGGCGGGCCATTCGCGTCTTCGAGGCGAAAGGCACGGCCTCTTTCGGCGGTGGTCTGCAACACGTCGAACAGGTTCGCGGTCGCGATCATTCCGAAAACGTCGTCGCCCGAACCCGGATCTGCTTCGAAGCTTCTCCAAAAAACAGCGGCTAAGCCGGTGAACGAACGGCTCTGCTTTGCCAATTCTTCCCAATCGCGATAGCTGACGAATATATTGGGCTCGGTCGGGGTGGCGAGCTGACTCTTGAGGATAATCGCCAGGCGCTCTGCTTGCGGAAAATGCAGCGGCTCCAGCAGCCAGGCATCCAGGACGCTGAACATCGCCGTGGTGAGGCCGATACCCAGTGCCAGCAATAACACCACGACCAGCGCGAATGCCGGATTGCGGCGCAGCATCCGCACAGTGTATTTGAGATCGGAGAACATGACCGCGCCTTTCAGTTTATCGACGAATGAGCACGTGGTTCGTGAGCGCGAGGCCTCAAGACAAGATCGCGGCGCTACACTCGAAGTAGGTGCTGATTCATGTCCGATAAGAACTCATCCGTACTTCGTCCGCCGACGCAGGTTTTGACGCGGGGCTTCGACCCGACGCTTTCAGTGGGCTCGGCGCGGCCCGCAGTCTTCCGCAGCTCGACCTACGTGTTTACGAGTCCGGAAGCGGCCGAGCGCGCCTTCGACTTGATGGCCGGAAGAGCGCAGCCTCTGCCGGACGAAAAACACGAGCTGGTTTATTCGCGTTTCAACCATCCCAACGCGGAGATTCTCGAAGATCAGATCGTCCCGCTCGAGCCGGGAGCGCACGCAGCGCTGGTATTCAACTCCGGGATGGCCGCGATCATGACCGCGTTGATGACCTTCGCGCACCCGGGCGATAGCATCGTTTATACGGTCCCGATTTATGGCGGCACGCAGCACCTGATCCAGGATTTTCTGGAGCCGCTGGGAATTACGGGCATTCCCGTCCGAGCCGGGCGCACCAAGGAGATTGACGACGCCATCCGCTCGGCGAAAAATCTTGCGATCGTGTTGATTGAGACTCCCGCCAATCCGACGATTCTGATGACCGGCATCAAGCAGGCCGCCGCCACCGCATCCGAGTTGCATCCCAGGCCCGTGGTCATGGTGGACAACACCCTGCTCGGGCCCGCCTTTCAACATCCACTGATGCTGGGCGCGGATCTCTGTCTATACTCGGCGACAAAATATCTATCCGGATTCAGCGACATGATCGGCGGCGTAGCGATCGCGACCGATCCCAAGCTGATTCGCCAGATGCGCGGCAAGCGCAGCCTGTTCGGCAACATTCTGCAGCCGGATGAATGCTGGATGCTGGACGGGCGCCTGCCTACGGTGACGCTGCGCATGAACCGTTCGAGTAAGAATGCCGAGCGCATCGCCACTCAACTGGCCGGTAATCCCAAGGTGGCCCGTGTCCACTATCCGACGCTGTTCACCGATCCGGAGCAGATCCGCATTGCGCATGAACAATGCGATTTTCCGGGCGGCATGTTCTCGCTCGATCTCAAAGGCGGCAAGAAAGCAGCGTTCGAATTCCTTCGCAACCTTCGCATCGCGCGGAATGCGGTGTCACTAGGCGGCGTTGAGACGTTGGTGTGCCATCCCAAAACAACCACTCACTCGGGCTTCACGGAAGAGGAATCCGCCGAAGCGGGAGTCACCGACGGGCTGGTGCGGATTTCGATCGGCATCGAAGACTGGCGCGATCTGCTGGTGGACTTCCAGCAGGCCCTCGACCTTATTTGATCTGGAACTTCAGCACGGCCTTGCCCAGGTGGATTTCGTCGCCCGGCAGGAGCCTGGTTCCGCGCGTGTCGCGATGCACCTCTTGGCCCATACCATCGCGCACGATCCAGAGTCCGCAGTTATTCTCCGCCTTGTTGTCGCGCGTATACCAGCGATCGTTGAACAGACGATATTCGCCGGTCTTCTTGTCATGAAGGATGTGCGCGTGCTCGCGCGACACTGTACGGTTGATCGGATTATCCTCGGCGAATGCCAGATCGTTGCGTCTCGAAAGGCCTTCGGATTTGTACACATCGACCAGCCGGCCAATGTTGGTTCGCGGCTTCTGCAGTTGGATCTCGCTTTTATTAGGCGTCCCCGCGATCACCGTTATTCTCGCGGTGCGGCGCGAACTGGCAGACTCGGAAGGCGCAGGTTGAATCTCCTCGGCCAGCGTCTCGATGCGCAGCCAATTATCATGGTCACCAGATTCATCGGTGTCGCTTAATCCATCGCGTGCGACGCGAACCTCGATGCGCAGGTCGTCGGGAAACCGGCACGAGTCACGCGCCAGGCTCCTACGCACTTCCTCCTCGAAGAACCGGCGGAAAAAGTCGCGCTCAAACACGGCGGCGTCGGGCGCGGCGGTGCAGATGACGATGCGCACGATATTGTAGGGGAACAGCGCCTTCCCGCCGGCGCGTTGGATCTTTTTCTTCACCTCGTCCAGCACGGCGATGCGAATCTCGGCCACTTCCGGAGAGTCGCCGATGGCCTGCGACAGGGCGCCGAAGGGCGCTTCAAATACCGTGCGGCCGAGCCGCTCGATCAATTCAGATAGTCTCATTGCTTCACGCTCACCAGGCCGAATTCAGCAGCGGCATCCACGATTTGCCGGGCAACTGGAGCCGCGGTTGTCGCGCCATAGCCGCCGTGTTCCACCACCACCGCGAATGCAATGCTCTTCGTTCGATCGCCATCATAAGGCGCGAAACCCGCGAACCAGGAGTGCGGCATGCCCTCATCCAGCTGCGCCGTACCGGTCTTGCCCGCGACACTAACGGCTTCGCCCTTCATCGCGCGGCGGCCGGTACCTTCCAGCACCACCAGTCGCATGGCGTGTTGCAGGAAAACTGCCAGCTCGGGTGCGAGGATCGGACGGGGCGTGCTGGTTCGCGAATTGCTGCTGTCGATTTCCCAGCGACCTTCCGGCATCGCGCCTGCGTTAGCGATGGTGGCCACCACGCGCGCCATCTTGAACGGCGTAACTAAAACTGGACCCTGGCCGTAAGAAGCGAACGGCATGGTGGCTTGCAGATCGGCGATCTCACCGGCCGGTATATCCAGCAGCTTGGCCGTGTCGCTCAACGCTTTCGCGCCTACCGAAAATACTCCGAGCTGCGCGAAATAGGCATTGCACGAAACAGCGATAGCGCGCTCCATGCTCAGCGTTCCGTGCGCCGAATCGCCGACGTCATCGCGAATCGGCTTGCGCCAACCCGGAATTACAGTGCCGGCTCGGCCATCGGGCAGCCGCTGGCAGCGGAACTGCTTTTGCTCGAGATTCGGATCGATGCGCAGCGCGGCCATCGCGGTTACGAGCTTGAATGTCGAACCAGGCGGATAGAGCGCGTATCGGGCGCGGTCGAACAGTTGATCGTTGGTCGACTGCGAGGCGCCAGAGTAACTGGGCGCTATGGTCGGCAGCGCGGGCTCGCTGACCATCGCCAGAACGTCGCCGCTGGCGGGATCCATCACCACCGCCGCGCCGTTCTGTTTGTGAGCCTTCGTGAGTTGCGCTTCGAGGGCTTTCGCGACGCGGGCCTGAAGACGAATGTCGATCGATGTGGTGACAGTCCGGTCACGTGCCATCAGTTTGGCGATTTCGGGATTCCCTGGTTGATGCCGATATCGGATCAGCGGCGCCAGTTCGCTGTAGTCGGCGAAACCTTGCAGCTTGACGTTGGAATCATGCTCGATCAGCGAGGCGTTGGTGGCGTGAAAGTTTTCACCAGTGCGCAGGTCGCCCAAAACATGCGCGGTGAGCGACCCGAAAGGATAATGCCGATTGTCGAGCCTCGAACAATTAGCGTCGATCGATACGCCTAGCTTTTCGTAGTCGGCCTTGCGGCGCTCGAGCTCGTTCCAATTGCTGGTGGCCAGCAATACGCCATTGCGGTCGTAGATATTTCCACGGGGAATCTCATGCGCCAGCGAATTCAGCCGGGGATTGCGCTGCGCGCGCTTCACGCCGTCATCTTCAAAGACCTTAGTTTCGCGCGCCAGAAAATCGCGGTCGTGCGCGATCTGATAGTAGCCCGCCATAACCAGCAGGACTAGCGCGCAGCCAGCCAGCACCCTTTCGAGCGATCGGACGGGGCGCCGGAATGGTTCATCCGCCACCGGATCTTTGGAATGGTTCGAGATCGCCAGTAAAATCCCGAAGATGAAAAAATTCGCCAGCATGGCGGTGTTTCCTGAACTCAGGAATGGAGATACTACGCCTGAGAGCGGAATGGCGCCCAACACGCCGCCCGAGATCAGCAACATTTCGAACGCGATCAGTCCTCCGAGGCCGAGTGCCAGAAAAAAACCGTACTCGCTGGGCGCTTTCAATCCGATCCGCATCGACCGATGCACCAGGAAGCCGAGCAGCAGTAGGACAGCAGCCACGCCGCAGAATCCCCATTCCTCGCCGATCGCCGGCAGCACGAGATCGGTATTACCGGCCGGGATCATCGCCGGATCGCCCCAGCCCGGGCCCGAGCCCCACACGCCGCCGGTTGAAAAGGCCCAGAGCGAATGCGCCAGTTGGTTGCCGCCGTGCACATCGTTGTCCCAAGGAGAGAGCCACATGTTGATGCGATCGACGACGGTGGGCGGCTTGCCGATCCTGTATCCAATCGTGACGCCCGCTACTAATAAGACGATGCCAAGCACCGCCAATCCGGCGCGCCCACGCGCGATCCAAAACATCACCAGGAATAGGAATCCGGTGACCAGCGCCGGTCCTAGATCTTTCAACACGAAAAACATCGCCAGCGCGAAGAACACAGCCAGCATTACCGGCAGCACATGCGACACCCGCGGTAGATTGATCCAGCGCAGCGGACGCGGGACCAGGCGCTTCTCCCGCAGATCCCGCAGCCGCTCCCAATTGCGAGCGAAGTAACCGGCCAGGAAAAACACGAGCAGGATCTTGATCGCTTCCACTGGCTGGAATGGCCCGAGATTTACTTTCGCGTCGTTGCCGCCGGGTCCCGATCCGAACCGGAGCAGCGCCAGGAACAGAAGAAAAGCTGCGAACAGCGGGATATAACACCACTGCGTGAAGCGCTGGTAGTTAAACCATCGCAATGACGGCAGCAGGAGCACGATGCAGCCCAGGCCCACGCCCCAGGCGAATTTGCTGAACTCCAACGTGTCGCGCAGTGGATCGCGCAAGCTGGTGGCGAGGATCAGTCCGATACCGCTGAGCAGATGGATCGCGGGTAGAAGCGCGAAGTCGCCGCGGAACCCGCTCCATCTCCAGACCAGAAAGACGACATAGAATCCAGCCAGGTACACCGCGACCCAGATCGCAAACTGGATCTGGAATTCGCGTGGAGTGCGAACCACGAACGCCGGCTTGAGCTTGGCCAGAGGCAGCAGCGGCTTCCGCACGTTCTCGCTCACGCGCAGTCGCGCCAATACGCCGACATTGCGCACCGGTTGACGCGCTCGTAGAAACTCGAACGTTCTTTGTGCGGCGGATTCCCGCTCCGTGGCGTCGGAAAACACCAGCAGAAAAGGCAGCAGATCGTCCGGCTTAGTCACCTGACTCAAATCGAGCAGCTCGCCGCGATCCAGGCTGGTGGCGAGATCGTTGAAACCGGCTGTCTTGGCCGCATAGACCAACACCAACCCGGCCGAAACCAGCACCGACGCCGCGGCCAGCCAGGCAAATTCGCGCCAGCCGATGCGCGACGCGGGCGCGCCGGGCGTGCCGGGCAACGCCAGAACCTTCGATTCCCAGCTCTTGGTTACTGCCACCGGCTGAGCCTCCATTTGGGCTTGCGCGGTTTTTTCGCTTTGGCGGGCTTGGCCGGTGGCTTCCGCAGCACTTCGTCCAGTTGCTGGCGTGCGAGATCGTCGTCGTCAACCTGGTGCAGCGCGACATTCACGTTCGAAAAACCCAGGATGGGCTCGTACAACTCGCGCGCCCGTGCGAAATCACGTTGCGCGAGCCGGAGATAGCGCTCCGTCATGGCGCGGGATGTGGCACGATACTTCTGCCCTTCGGCCAGCTCGGCATTGGCGCGGAAGCGGTAGCCGTCGGCCTCCTGCTCGTGCTCCCGCGGACCGGGCTGAAATCCGAGCCGCTCGGCTTCGTGCAATTCCGCGATCGCTTTGCCGACGTTCTTCACGTAGTAGACATAGATGCGGGCCAGCCCCAGATGGGGATCCGCGAAGCGGGGCGCCAAAGTAGAAGAGTCGACGAAGTTTGCTTGCGCCGCATTGACGAATGTTTGCTTCTGGTTGTTTTGGTCGGAGTTGGTGCGCACCAGATTCACGTAGCCGTTCGCGAGCGCGAGCTTGGATTCCGCGATGCGGTCGATGTGGTCCATATCGAGCGCATGGCGCAGGCACACCACGGCCTTCTGCCAATCGAAATTCTCAATCGCCGGATCGGAGTTGTTGCGATAGCGATCGATAACGTCGTCGGCCGCCTGCAATAAGCTCGCCCGTAGCGTCGGCGATAGCTTGATTACAGGCGAGAATTGTCCCAGGAATGCATTCTGCCGCTGGAGCCGTCCAAACATGTCCCAATCCGCATTGATGCCCGCGACGCTAGCCCGAACATAA
>DATHOT010000304.1:0-2180 GCA_035484655.1 Bryobacteraceae bacterium
AATCGGCCACGCGATAAGAAATGTGATTGACGGTGACCGCTTTGAACCCTTTGCCGTCGGCCGCTAGAAGGGGCTGGGCCGCGGCTGCCGCGGATGCTGCGACGGCGAGGCTCTGGATGAGTTGCCGGCGATTCATTTTACCTAGCTCGAAATCCTGCAATAGCTGCGCGATGAGCTGTTCCATGGTTGGGCCTCCCGGGTTACTCCTCCCGCGGAATCCAGCTTAACAAATTGTTTTTTCGCGCGGCATGATATCCTGCCGAAGTATGCGTTTATTATTGTCAACCGTTGTTGCGCTCGCGATTTTCGCCGGCGCCGGCTATTCGCAGACCAAGGCGATGGTCGACTTCGAGATGATGACCTGGCCCGAGGTCAAGAAGGCGATCCACGAGCAGGGAAAGACCACGGCGCTCATCTATAACGGCGGCACGGAGCAGCGCGGTCCGCAGAACGTAAACGGCGGCCACACGTTGATGGGGCACGCCACCGTCATTGCGATCGCGGAAAAACTCGGGAATGCGATCGCCGCCCCGGTGATGCCGTTTTCAGTAAACAACGCCAGCGCTGAGCTGCCGGGAACCATCGGATTGACCGGACCGGTGTTTGCGGCGGTCAACGAGCAGGTGGCCGAGCAGATGATCAAGAGCGGCTTCAAGAACATCGTCCTGATGGGCGATCACGGCGGCGGGCAGAAGGAGCTGGGCGAAGTCGCCAAGAAGCTGGACGAGAAATATTCGTCACAGGGCATCCGGGTGGTCTTCTGCGACGAGGTGTACGAAAAGGCCAACGCCGATTTCGACAAATGGCTGGCGGCCAACAATTATCCCTCCAGCTCGCACGCCGGAATCCCGGACACCTCCGAGATGTTGTATCTGGGCGGCGACAAAGGCTGGGTGCGCAAGGATCTGGTGCCGACTGCGCTGGGCGATCCGGTCCGCAAGCGCGGGGAGCCCAGAGATCCAAACGAGAAGCGGGTTAACAACGGCATCACGGGCGACGCGCGGCGCTCGACACCCGAGCTGGGCAAGCGCATGTTCGACATGAAGGTCGACTATGCGGTGAACCAGATTCATCAACTACTGGGCGGGAACAAATCGGCGAGCGCACGACCATAGTTACTGTGCGACAGTTGCTGTACGAAGCGATCCTGTTTGATTTCGACGGCGTGCTGGCGGACAGCGAGCCGGTTCACTTCGAATGCTGGCAGGAGATACTCCAGACGTTCGGCCTGGATCTGGATTGGCCGACCTACTGCGAGCAGGGAATCGGCATTTCCGATCGGAAGCTGCTGGCGTTCCTGTGCGACCGGGCCGACCGGCCGATGGAGGTCGAGCAGTTAATCGCCGAGTTCCCGCGCAAGAAAGATATGTTCCGCGCTCGTATGCTGGAGCGCCAACCATTCTCGAACGAAGTCTTCGAACTGCTTCCGGAACTGCGCGGCTACCAACTCGCGGTGGTGACCTCGAGCGGCCAGACCGAGATAGAGCCGATTCTGGAAAGGGCGGGCCTTCGCAATTTCTTTCAGGCGGTCGTCTATGGAGGCGACGTCCAGCAGCATAAGCCCGCGCCCGACCCGTATTTGTTGGCAGTAGAAAAGCTGGGCGTGCGAAGCGCCCTGGCCGTCGAGGATTCCAACGCCGGCGAAACTAGCGCGCGGGCTGCCGGATTGGATGTGCTGCGGGTAAGAACGACATCGGAAATGCCGCGGCTTTTGCGGCAGAGGTTAGGCTTGGCGCGGCTGATCTAGCTGGTCGGATACTCACCTAACGTCCCATCCGCCTATCCTTTCGGATAGAGAATCGCGGCCATGGTCCACGTGAAGTCGAACGAACATCAACGTTTTACAGTCGCTTTCGGATTGGCCGCCAAGTTGCGGGAAGCTTCCAGCCCAGTAATACAAACCCAAACAAAAGGAACCAGAAATGTCGGTCTTTCCCGCGCTGTCGGAGTTCTCTTATGACGCACCAGGTGGAACTGAACGGCGTCGACATCGCCGGTATCCAATCGTCTTGGGCGTTCGATACAGAGTGACGAGGAGCCGAGCAGAGCGCCTTGGCTCCGGCACAACGCTCGACATCAGCCGGCGCGGCGTGCTGTTTAGATCCGACTATTCCTTGTCAGCCGGTAGTTATGTCGAGCTAACGATGGAGTGGCCTTACCTCTGGAAGGGCGTTCATCCG
>DATHOT010000305.1:0-11084 GCA_035484655.1 Bryobacteraceae bacterium
GTAGTGTTGCGAGGCAACTGCCGTTCCACCGTGATTGCGGACTGCATGATATAGGGAGCGCGCAAATTGGACGCGATCTCGTAGGTCTTCTGGCTGGTCAGGAACTGGCCAAGCTGCGAGATGGGAGGGATGGTCGGATAAAAGCCAGGATTGGTGACGACGTAACTTTGTTGCGTGATCCCGTTATAGCGGTCGGCCGTCTCGACGTTTTGTTCGCTAAAGCGATCGTAGAAAATGCCGAACCCGCCGCGCAGGACCAGTTTAGGACGGGGGTTATTCTTGCTTTGCCCGGGCGCCCAGGCGAAGCCGATGCGCGGCGCCCAATCGCGGTAATCGTGAATATTGGTCTGCGTTTCGTAGCGCAGCCCGAGACTGAGCGTGAAGTTGGGTCTCACGCGCCAATCGTCGCCAACGTAGGTCCCGATGTCTACCTGGTTCACATTCGTGAGAGGATTCCCGGCGCTAATGCTGAACTGCGAGGCCCCCCCTCCCAGCATCTGCATAGCAGACGCAGCCAGGCCCATCTGTTGAATTACCAGCGTGCGCTGATAGCGGTCGAGCGAAGTAATGTTTTCACAGCCAGCCGGATCGGGATTCGTGGGATCACACACAACGCCCGGCACAATCGGCTGGAAATTCGCGTCCAGAATCGGAGCGTAACCGCCGAAGAACGAGAACGTGCCGTTGAAGTTCGCGGGCGAGATGTTGTCTATGGTCACAGCCCGCACACGAATTCCGAATTTCCAGCTATGCACACCGCCGGCGATGGTGGTGTAATTCTGCAGCTCGTAATGATTCTCGGTATCGATGGAGTGCCCGAGTTGTGATCCGCCGCCATTGAAAGAACCTTGCACATTGATGGTTGCAAGATCGAAATTGGCCATCTGATCGCTATTGGTGTGATACAGCTGGAAGCGGGTCTCGTTGATCACCTTGGTGCTGAGGACGGCCGTTTCGACAATCTGCAGGGTGTGGTCGGTATTGAGCTGGTGGACTGCGCGTTGCGTCAGGCTCAAGTTGCCGACCCCCTGGTCCTGTATATCGTTGTGCGTGAACCCGTAACGGACCGTCAGGGTGTTGTTCTTGCTGAGTTGATAATCCACGCGCGGGCTGACGCGCAGCCGATTTTGCGGGGCCACGAAGACGGTGTTGAAAGGGGTTTCAGCCAGCGTATTGGGGTTGAGCGTGAAGGCATTGATGATGTTGCCGTTTTGAATGTCGCGATCAAAAATGTCCAGAAAGAACGAAGCTTTCTTGCTGATAGGGCCGCTTAGCGTCCCACCGAACTCCTTCTGTAGAAATGGCGCTTTGGCCTGAGCATAGGGATTGCGCGAATTGAAGACATCGTCGCCGAAATTGAAATTCACGTTGCCGTGGAATTTGTCGCTGCCGGGCTTGGTCAGAATTTCAATCCTTCCGTAGCCCAGTTTGTCGAATTCCGGCGAGAACGGGTTCTGGTTGATTCGAATCTCGCGGATGGAGTCCTTCGCCGGAAGCGTTCCTCCGGTGAATCCGTCGATATAAATCTGCCCCCCGCTCGGTCCGGCCGCCGGACCCGCCAGCGCTTGCAAATCAGCCTGCAAATCGTCCGGATCGTCCGAGAGCGCATCCAGATCCGCGCCGCGCAAAATCAATGCGCCGGCATTTTGGGATGGATCCACGCTGACCGTTGGCCCGGGATTCTCCTGCACCGTCACTTCCTGTTTTTCGGCCGCTACGCGCAGTTGCAGATTCAGGCTGACCGGCTGCACGCCACCGCTGACATCCACCGCAGCGGATTGGGCTTGGACTAATCCCGGTGAGGACGCCTGCAACGTGTACCTTCCCGGAGGCAGGCCCGTAACCGAATAATTTCCATCGCCCGCGGCTGTGACCGATTTGACGGGTCCGGCGGCATTCGAGACCGTGATCTTGGCGCCTGGAACCAACGCGCCCGATTCATCGGTGACCACGCCCCGCACCACTCCGCTGCCCGGTTGTCCAAATATTGCCGCCGAAAAAATTAGCAGCAGCCCAACCCCCGATAAGTGTCTTAACATTTCGTTCTGAGAATCATGACGGCTCATTGCTCCGGCATGTTCATTTCAATATTCCAAGATCCGAGATTGACTTGACCGGCTGTGCGCGGAGCAGCGGCCAGGAATGGCTCCACTCCCGCCACCAGGGACATGGCCGTGATCGCGGCTCCGTCCGACGCCTTCGAGCTGGAGATGATCAGTGCATCGCCCTTCTTCAATTCGGCCAGCGATAGTTGTGGCGAACGATCCAGGACTTGCTGCAAGTCACCGCCTCCTGCGCCGCCTCCGAATCCGCGGCCGCCAGGTCCGCCCGCGCCACCCGATTCACCGCGACCGCCCGATTCACCACGCCCGCCGGCCTCAGAACTCGCACCTCGCCCTTCGCTCGGCCCGCCCGGCCCACCCGGACTGCCCGCATCGCTCCGCATTCGCCGCGCCAGCATGGCTGCGGTTCGTTCATCCAGCCGCCGTAGCATCGAGCTCTGATTTGTCTTTACAGTCACTGGCTTCTTAGTTTGCAAATCGGTCACTTTAACTTCACCGCTAGTGGGGTCCACCGACACCACCATCGCCGCGATGGTCTGGAACCCCCCCGAAACCAGTTCCTCGGCCTTAAAGCGAGTGCCGTCCTCGTTCTTATCGCCCAGCGCGCGGATGGTGTCGCCTGGCTGCATGTCAGCAATCGAGCTTGCCTTGGTATCGGCGAATTTGATCGAATCGGGAGCATAGCGTCGAAAGGTCGTTCCCGACGCATCGATGACTACACTCTTGGCATCCCGTCCATGCGTGTTGATGGTGATTTCCTTGGTGCTCGAGTTCACCAGCATCACCGTGCCCGCGATGCCGCGCCGCTGCCATTCCGCGCGATCGTGCTCTTGCTTCTTGGCGACGTCCGCCTTCGTCATGATGATTACAGTCTTGGCAGGCGCCGGCTTCGAATCTTGAGCGCCAGCTCCGCGCGCCAGCAACCTGTCGCCGGTAGTGATATCCGAGAGGCTGATTTTCTGGGCCTTTTTCAGATCTTTTTCGCCCAGAGGCAACCGTAGGTAGGATGTGGTGTCGTCAAAGACAACGATGTAATTTCCACCGTCGTCGCCTTTTACATTGAACTGCTTAGCGGCTCCGTCGACTCCAGTCACTTCCCCCACGACGGATTTGCTCGGGGACTGCCCCCAAGCCAAGGTCAAAATTAAAAAAAGCGTACACAGCTTCATGGCACACACCTTGATTAATGAATTGGCGACAAAGGAGTTAAGTGGGTTACCCCCGAACTGTCAAGAAACGTAAACAGGTGGCCCCACCACCTAGTCTGGGGATATTACCAGTTGGTTGGTAACACCGGTGACGCCCTTCACTTTCTTCGTCACTTTCTCAGCCTTCTGTTTCTGCTTGTCGCTACGAACTTTGCCCTTCAACGTGGCGACTCCTTGACGGACATCGACGTCAATCGGCATGCCGCCGATTTCCGGGTCATCGGCCAGCCTGACCATCACCTGGTCGCGGATTGTATCATCGGTCATCTTCTGCGGCTTTTGAGCCGGCAGCGGCGCGAGGATCAGCGCGAATCCCAATCCCAGGCACAAGAAACGGCGAGTCATGAATCTGAACTTGGCTCCGGTTCCAATTCTCGCCCCCGCATGGTACGCCAGTCAATAGTATTGAGAAACTCGGGATTCTGGCGCCAGTCCTTCTGAACCTTGACGAACAGTTCCAGGAAGATCTTGCGCTGAAACATCTGCTCCATCTCCTGCCTTGCCAACGTGCCGATTTTCTTGAGCGATGCCCCGTTGGCGCCGATCACAATCGCCTTCTGGCCGGGGCGCTCGACATAGATGGTGGCTGCGATTCGGAGGAGCTTAGGGGTTTCCTGCCATTGCTCAACCACCACCGCGACGGCGTGGGGGACCTCCTGGCGTGTCTCGCGCAAAACGCGCTCGCGGATCAGCTCAGCAGCCAGGAATCGTTCGGGCTGATCGGTGAGGTAATCGGGCGGAAAGTAGGCCGGGCCTTCTTTCAGCCGCGCGAGAATCGCCTCCCGGACGCGATCGAGTCCCTCGCCCGTTAGCGCCGAAATCGGAATGTACTCGTCGAATTCACGAACTGCTTTGTATTGCTCGATGAGCGGAAGTAACTGCCGCTTGTCTTGCAGCCGATCGATCTTGTTCAGCAGCAGAAAGGTCGGAGGCGAGACCTTCTTGAGCGCGTCCAGCGCCTGCGCGTCTTCCTGTGTGAACGAAGCCGTGACGTCGGCCAGGTAGAGCAGCACATCCCGATCCTCCACCGCTGCCCGAACCGTGCCCATCATCCGCTGGTTCAGCAAAGTTGTCGATTTGTGAATGCCGGGAGTGTCCAGAAAAACGATCTGCGCGTTCTCCAGAGTCAGTACCCCCTCGATGGACGTGCGCGTGGTCTGCGGCTTATCGGAGACGATGGCCAGCTTTCCGCCGATCAAGGCGTTCAACAGTGTGGATTTGCCGGCGTTCGGACGTCCCAGGATGGAAACGAAACCCGAGCGGAACCCTCCCGAGCCAGATCCTTCGGGTACAGGCCCGCTCATGTACGACCCTGCGATAACGTCGCGTGCGCGACCTTCGAAACTCGCACCTGCTCCACTTTCAGCTCGTCGCCGGCCAGTACCTCGATTCGAATGCCGTCCCGTTCCACGGTCTCACCGACCTGCGGTACGCGTCCCATCCATTCCGTAACCAGGCCGCCGATGGTGGTGGATTCGGTCTCCTCGGCCGGCCGAAAGCCGAGCAGCTCGTGCAAACGGTCCAGATCCAGGCTGCCCGAGACCACGAATCTGCCTTCGCCCTCTTTCTGGACGTCTCGCTCCGGTTCGTGTTCGTCGTGAATCTCGCCCAAAATCTCTTCCACCATATCTTCCATGGTGGCCAGGCCGGCCGTGTTGCCATACTCATCCACCACGATGGCCATGTGGGCGCTGTCGGCCTGCATCTCGCGCAACAAGTCGCTCACCGGCTTGGTCTCGGGGACGAAGCGAATGGGCCGCACCAGTTCCTTAACCAAGCGGTGCAGGCGGTCTTCTTCGTCCAGCTCAAACATGTCGCGGACGTGCACGAATCCGATGATGTGATCGATAGTCTGCTCGTAAACGGGTATCCGGGAATACTGCTCGTGAATCACCAGCTCGCGCAAGTCGTCCAGCGTCCGGCTGGCTTCTATAGCGACGATCTTGGGCCGAGGGGTCATCACTTCCCGCACGGTCTTGTCGCCAAAGGCCACCACCGATTCGATGAGCTTGCGGTCGTCCTTCTCGATGATCCCCTCTTCTTCTCCGGCCGAGATAAGCGCTTCGATATCGCCGTTCGAGCCGGGTGCCTCCTGGCTGGTCGGATGCTGCTCGGCCAGTTCCATCAGCGACTGGAAAAAGCCCAAGATCGCTGCCAGCGGACGAACCAGCAATACGGCCAAGCGGAGTACCGGCGCCAAAGGCAGCAGCCATCGGCCGCTGGTCTTGCGGTATAGCAACTGCGCGAAGACGTACGTCGACACCAGCATGGTGAGCCAGGCAAAAAACGCGGCGGCCAGAAGATTCTGCCAGCCCGGGCCGGGCTCGCCCAATCGCATTCCCACGAAGTAAACGCCCAACAGCATCAGGAGAGTGTGCTTGATAATCGAAAACGCCAGCACCCCCTCGTCGGCGTGAACGCCGATCCGGTCTTCCACCGTGTCTTTGAAAAACTGCAGCGCCGGAAGATCGCGCGACCGCAGCCGCAGCGATTCCGTGTATAGAATTTGCACCACTGTAATCAGGCATAGCAGCACAGCGCAGATGGCAGCGGCCGATAATGCAAAAGCGGTCATGCGGACCTTCGCTCAATCAGACCAGCGGACAATCCCAGGTTGGCTCGCCATTTTCGTTCCGCGCGCGCCATCTGGCCGCGATCGGTTTCATGATCCATGCCCAGCAAATGCAGAACGCCGTGCAGCATGAGCACTGCGATCTCATCGCCCACGGCGTGGTGGTGCTCGGCCGCTTGTTGTCTGGCTTGGTCGAATGAAATAGCGATCTCACCCAAAACGTTATTCTGATCATCGACCGCCGGAAAGGAGAGCACGTCGGTAGCGTAGTCTTTCTTACGAAACTGGCGGTTCAACCGCCGCAATTCTTCATCGTTGGTGATTAGACAGCAGAAGCTCCGCCCGCCCCCGACTTCCGATTCCAGCCTTTTGGCGAAGGCCCTTGCGCGCCGGCGTGCCAAGCCAGGTGTGGCCACTTGAAATAGCACGGTGGTCTGCCGGGTAGGCATGGCTAACTCAGTTCAGCGGAATCTCGGGGCCCTGCGGCTGCGCGCCAGGGGGAAGCGATTCCGGCAGCGGAGCCGAGGTCTCGCTCGCCGTCTCGCCCAGTTTCAAATCGAGCTGGCGCCCGATGCCGGTCAGCTCCTGATACCGCTCGTAAGCTTTGACGATGCGCTGCACCAGGCTGTGACGGACCACATCGCGATCGTCGAAATACACAAAGCTGATGCCTTCGATGCCGCGCAGGACGTCCACGGCGTTGGTCAGGCCGCTGCGCTTTCCCGATGGCAAATCGATCTGGGTGAGATCGCCCGTAACCACCATCTTGGAGTTGAAGCCCTGGCGTGTGAGCACCATCTTCATCTGTTCGGCGGTGCTGTTCTGGGCTTCATCCAGGATGATGAAGCTGTCATTCAGCGTGCGGCCGCGCATGAAGGCTATGGGCGCAACTTCAATCACCGATCGCTCCAGCAACTTCTCCACTTTGTCGCCCTCCAACATATCGTAGAGGGCGTCATAAAGAGGACGCAGATACGGGTCCACTTTTTCCTGCAGATTACCAGGCAGGAACCCGAGCCGCTCGCCTGCCTCCACTGCCGGACGGGTCAAAACAATGCGGCTCACGCGCTTGTTCAACAGCGCCGACACCGCCATGGCGACGGCCAGATAGGTTTTTCCAGTACCCGCCGGGCCCACTCCGAAGACCAGGTCGTGCCGCTCGATCGCCTCCACGTAGCGGCGCTGGTTTACGGTTTTGGGTGCCAGCGTTTTCTTCCCGAAGTTCCTCTGCCGCCCGCTGTGAACCAGGCTGCGGAGCGTCACCTCGGCGTCTTCGGTAACGACGCGGAAATAGCTGTTGAGATCGCCGTTGGTGAAGCTCTGGCCTTCCTTGACCAGCGCGACGTAGTCCTCTAGAATGCCGGCGGCCCGAATCACGTTCGCCTCGTCGCCCTCGATTTCGAGCGAATCATTCATCAAACTGGCGCTCACATTCAGGCCCTTTTCAAGAACTCGGATATTCTCGTCACGGGTTCCGAAAAGGGACTCAATACCGCGCGTGATCTGAACGCTTAATTTCATTCAATAGACGTGAGAGTTATTGCCATGAGGGAACAACAGCAGTGGCTGAGGTTCCAGGCGAGCAGTGACCGGCGGGACCAGGGACCTTCATCCGCGAGCGCGGAGGAAAAGCAAACATCTAGCGCTATTATACCAAAGCACGCGTGGCCCGGATTTGGCCAGATCGCCGCTTATGGCGCCAAAGTCAACCCTTCGGCCGCTGCAGCGGCGCGAAGCCGGTCATCGAAGCAGGCGAACGCCGGTTGTCCCACCCACAGCGCCGAACATAAATGAATGGCGTCAAGGCCGCGCAGGCCATGGGTTTCGATCACGCGACCGGCTTCTAACAGCACTTCTGGGGTCAATTCCACCACGATCATCGCGTTCCAATCATCCAGGAAAGCCTTTTTCTGTATCCTGTAAGCCGCGGCCGACAGACGGTTGGCGCGCAGACATCGAGCCAGGACTGATAGCACTTCGGCAAAGCTGACCCTGCTCGTAGCAAGCCAGGACTCATTGCCTTCAACCGTTTTCGACACCAACTCGCTCTCCGGCTCGGCAATATACAGCTTCGCAAGAGCCGAAGTGTCCAAATAAAGCACTACCGCCGCTCCTCATCAATCATTTCGGCGATGGAAGGGCCGGGCTTCAACCGGGCGGGTTTCCACTGACGCCGCAGTTTACCGGTCCCCAGCGCGATGCCGCCAATAGCAATCAGACGGGATAACTGAGCCAATTCATCGGATCGCTCGGCCTTCACAAGGGGCAAGATACAACCGATAGGTTTGCCGTGGTCCGTAATTTGAACAGGCTGCCCCTCCCGGACCAACCGCAGGTATCGGCCGAGGCGGTTCTTGAGTTCCTTGCTTGCCACGGTAACCATAGTAGCTACATCATAACAAAAGTAGCTACCTCCTCGCCAACCGCGCGAAGCTCGATCGCGCCCCTCAGAGTCAAGATGGCACTAAGCCTGCTAATAAGAAGCGAGTATGGATTCAGCTCTAGCGCTACACCGGCTCCATTTCGCATTCACCATCACCTTCCACTACTTGTTCCCACAGCTCACCATGGGTCTGGCGCTGCTGATCGTAATCTTGAAGACGCTCGCGCTCCGGACCGGTAATAAACATTACAGCCAGGCGGCGCGATTTTGGGTGAAGATCTTCGCTATTAACTTCGCGATGGGCGTCGTGACCGGTATTCCGATGGAATTCCAGTTTGGCACCAATTGGGCGCGTTTCTCCAGGAACGCCGGCGGCGTGATCGGCCAGACCCTGGCGATGGAAGGTGTCTTCTCCTTCTTTCTCGAATCGACCTTCCTGGGCCTGTTCGTCCTCGGAGAGAAATGGCTGACCCCCAAAATGCACTGGGTGTCGGCGTTTCTGGTTTTCCTGGGTTCGTGGCTTTCGGGATTCTTCATCATCGCCACCGACGCCTGGATGCAGCACCCCGTCGGATACAAACTCGGGCCGAACGGCCAGTTCATTCTGGACAGTTTCTGGGGGCTCATCCTGAATCCGTGGACGCTCTGGCAGTACTTGCACAACATGATTGCCGCGGTGGTGACCGCCAGCTTTGTCATGGCGTCGATCGGCGCGTTTTATCTGCTCACCAATCGCTTTGTGGAGCACGCGCGCATTTTCGTGAGAACCGGTGTGATCGCCGGGACGGTCGCAACCATCCTGATGATCTTCCCGACCGGCGATGGTCAGGGACGAATGGTCGCCGATCATCAGCCGGTCACCTTGGCTGCGATGGAGGGACTGTTTGAAACCAGCGCGGGCGCGCCGATCGTACTGGTGGGACAGCCCGACACCGACAACCTTAAATTAGACAATCCGATTACCGTTCCGAAGGCTCTGAGCTTCCTCACGTATCGCCGCTGGGAGGCGGAGGTGAAGGGGCTGAAAGACTTTCCACGTGACGACTGGCCCGATAACATCCCGCTGCTGTATTACAGCTATCACATCATGGTCGGACTCGGCACCCTTCTGATTTTGCTGATGCTGCTGTGCGCCTGGTCGCTCTGGCGCGGCCGGCTCTACCAGAATCGCGCGCTGCTCTGGCCCCTGCTGCTCGCTCTGCCATTCCCCTACATCGCGACCACCGCCGGCTGGATGACCGCCGAGCTAGGCCGCCAGCCGTGGCTGATCTACGGCGTCATGCGGACCGGCCAAGGTTTTTCCTCGCGCGTTTCGGCCGGGAACACGCTCTTTACGCTGTTGGGCTTCATGGGTTTGTACATGGTCCTCGGAATCCTGTTCCTGTTCCTGGTCCATCGCGAGATCGATCATGGACCCGCGCCGGAGCCAGCCGCGGAATTGGCAGGTGTCCAATGATCCAAATCGTCTGGTTTTGTTTAGTCGCGATCATGATCGCCGGCTACGTGGTGCTGGACGGCTTCGATCTCGGCGCCGGCATCATTCACCTGTTCGTCGCTCGCACCGAGCAGGAACGCCAGAACGTGCTGCACTCCATCGGTCCGGTGTGGGACGGCAACGAGGTCTGGCTGATCGCGGGGGGCGGAACACTCTACTTTGCATTTCCTGCGCTATATTCCGCCGCGTTCAGCGGATTCTACCTGGCGCTGATGATCGTGCTGTGGCTGCTGATTCTGAGGGGTATTTCGATCGAGCTGCGCAGCCACATCGAAAGCCCGATCTGGAAGCCGTTTTGGGACCTGATTTTCGGCGGATCGAGCGCTTTTCTCGCGTTGCTGTATGGCGCGGCGCTTGGCAACGTAGTGCGCGGCGTCCCGCTCGACTCCGACGGCTTCTTCTTCATTCCGCTGTGGACCAACTTCCAGCCCGGCCAGGACCCGGGCATCGTGGATTGGTACACACTGCTCATCGGCGCCGCAGCTTTCACCGCGTTGGCCCTGCACGGCTGCTATTGGGTGGTGTTGAAGACGAATGGCGATTTGCAGCAGCGGTCGCGCTACTTCGGACGTCGGTTCTGGTGGGCGGTGGTGGCCTTCACCGTAATCATCACCGTCGTCAGTTTTCGGCTCCAGCCCAACATCCTCAAGGAATTTTCTGAGCATGCCTGGGGCTACGTATTTCCGCTGCTCACGTTCGCGGGCCTCGCTGGGATGCGGATGTGGAGCGCGCGAGAGCTTGATCTGTACGCGTTTCTCAGCTCCTGTTTGTATCTGGTCGGGATGGTGACCAGTACCGTTTTCGGTGTGTTTCCGTATGTACTGCCGTCCAATAGCCCCCAGCCAGGGTTGACCGTCACCAACGCGGCCGCGGCCGAACACGGGTTATACGTAGGTCTGGCCTGGTGGATTCCAGGCATGGCGCTGGCGCTGCTTTATTCAGTTTTCGTGTACCGCCGCTTCGCCGGCAAAGTTGCAGGATAATAGCAGCAGGATCGTAGCTTTCCAAATGCGGCCGGTTTTACTAGCCCTGCTGATCGCTTCCACTGCGATGGGGCAGTACGTTATCGATCGCACCAGGGCAGAGAAGCTTTTGGCCGCGCATTCGGGCGACCGGCCGATGCATTGCGAAGTTACCCCGGTTCCAGCGCGACTAAGTTTCAGCTTTCGCTTTCAGACCGGCTATGTGGTGCGCATGCCCATGAAGCAGTACACCGGCCCGGGACGCCACTGGAACATTCTTATGCGAATCACGCCGGCGGGCAGCACCGAACTGTTTTACCTGGGCAGCTATACGAGATTCCGGAGTATTCCGAAGACCAACACGCAAGGCGAGTTCGGCGGCGTCTATCAGGTCGGCGAGG
>DATHOT010000306.1:0-4836 GCA_035484655.1 Bryobacteraceae bacterium
TAACCGAGCTTTATACGCGCGATAGTGCGCCTGGCCGCTAAGCGCCGCCGAGCCCATTCTTCGCCAGGAACTCGCGTATCGTCTCGTAGATTCTGGTCCGTTCCTCCCGGCTGAACCCGCCGTGCTTGCCGCCTGGGATCGTCAGCAACTGGTTCGGGACATCCACCTTCGACAGCGCTTCGGTCAAACGGACGGAGTGTTGGTAGGGAACCGTCGGATCGGCATCGCCCTGAATGGCGAGAACCGGCGGAAGGCCAGGCCGCACGTAAGTGAGCGGCGAAACTCGACGGGCGATCTCCTCGCGGTTAGGCAGGCTGGCCAGCCACTGCACAGCGTACGCCTTGCGGTTGGGACCGTCCAACAGATCGACGACGTCGGTGATTCCGTACCAGTCGACAATAGCGGCCACTTTCGGCAAAGGCGCGCCTGGGCACTGCCGGTCCAAACCTGCGCTCTCCGGAATCATCCCGGTCGTGAGCGCCAGATGTCCGCCGGCGGATTCGCCGCTTAGTACCAGACGGTTCGTATCCACGTCGTACGTCTTCGCTTGCGCCGCCACAAACCGCAAAGCACAGAGGCAGTCTTCGACCGCCGCCGGTGCCAATGCCACGCGTCCCAACCTATACTCCACATTCACGACGTTCCAGCCCATCTCAAACCACGGCACAAGAGACATCAGGGACTGTTCTTTGGAGCCTTGCACCCAGCCCCCGCCATGAATGAAGATCAGCGTGGGTTGAGGGCCCGTGGTGTCCCTTCGTTTGTAAATGTCCAGCTTCGCCTCATAATTGCTGGCGACCAGATAAGTGAGGTTCGCGAATACCTGGTACTCATTCTGGGCATGCGTCGCCCATGCGGCCGTCGGCGACAATTGGGCAAAGGTAGACTGTACACCCGCCGTAAGAAGCACCAAAACCAGAGATTTGAAGAACGTTTCGCGCATCTTTTCTGCTCCTTTAAGCAACTTGTGTGATTCTATCCCAATTCTGTTGAGCTTCGTCGGGGTCCACTATGGGCCTTGACGGGCCGTCGCTGAATAAGTCAACTTGAATTGACCGCTTCCGGCAAACATCGTGATTGAAACGCTCAAGAACATTTTTCTGATCGTCAGTGCGCTGTTCCCCATCGTGAATCCATTGGGGGGAAGCCCTATTTTTCTATCGTTGACGAGGGAATATGACACTTCCGGGCGCAGAGCGCTTTCTTGGCGCATCGCGATCAACAGCTTCTTCCTGCTGGTCGGGTCGTACCTGATTGGGACACACATCCTGGCGTTTTTTGGGATTTCGATACCAGTCGTGCAAGTCGGAGGGGGATTAATGGTGATCTCAACGGGTTGGGCCATGTTGAAGCAGCGGGACGAACAGGAACGCAATGAGATGCACCGTCACGTTCAACCGCAAGACGAATTCAGCCAGGCGTTCTATCCTTTGACCTTGCCGCTGACGGTGGGTCCTGGTTCAATTTCCATCGCCATAACGCTGGGCGCGAATGCCCCACATACTTCCAGATTCAATCTACTGCCCGTCCTGGCGGCGATCATAGGGTCGGCGATCATCGCGATCACCATTTTCCTGTGCTACGGATTCGCGGAGCGGCTGGCGCAAATCCTGGGAACGACGGCGATGAGTGTGATCATGCGCCTGTCTTCTTTTCTATTGGTCTGCATCGGCGTGCAGATTCTGTGGAATGGGGCCAGCACTCTCTTATCCTCGGTGTCTTTGAACATTCGCTGAGTAAGGAACTATTTCCGGGGAAGCTTACGCGCCTGCTTCTGGGCCCGGCGGCTCCATTGGGCCGTGTAACGCCTGCGAAAGGACGGCGCCGTGCGGGCCGACTCAATCGCTCGCTCGTACATCTCGCGCGCCCCGGATAGGTCGCCGGTTTGCTCCAGTGCGAATCCATAGTAATAGAGGCCTTCCGGATCGTAGGGCCGCTGCACGACGTAGGTCTTGAGCTGCTGCTCGGCATCCCGGTACTGCCGGGCGCTGACATACAATGCTCCCAGCTCTCGCAGAATCTCGCTGGAGTGGTGCTTCTCGTCCTGATTGAACACCGTCTGAAAATGCGCCAGCGCCTCATGCAGGCGGCCCTGCTTCAGAGCGATTCGCCCCAATTGAAAGTGAGCATCGGTTTCCGATGGATCTATCGCCACCGCATTCTTGAAACGCCGAATCGCTTCCGTGTATTGAAGCCTCTGCTGATAAATAAGCCCCAGTTGATACTGCGCGTCACCATCGTGTGGATTGATCGTCGCCGCTTCCAGCATCCTGCGCAGCTGCTGCCTGCTCCGCATCCCCGAGCCCAGGTTTGCGAACTCCGCCCGCAGATAGTAAAAGACAAAAAGAAGCAGAAATGGCGAGGTGAGCCACCTTAGCAGAAAAGCCAGTGGGGCTCCTAGGAACGGCGCGGCCAGCAGGGGAAGCCATGAAACGCCGACGGCGCCGGCTGCGGCGCGATTCTCGGTGCCGAGAACGGTGCGCACGGCGAAGAACATCAGCACTAGAAAATACAGGTACGCGGGAATCGCGATAGCCTCCACAAAAAGAGGGGGTAAAATCCACGCAGCGGCAACGATCGGAATGTTGACACCCGCCCACGCCATGGCGGCACAGGTCAACAGCGGAGAATAGTCGCGCTGGAAGACTACACTCAGGCCGCCCAGTCGCGCGAATAGATTCGCGAACAGCAGTGTCGAGGGAACGTAAACCAGCGCGAGCGCCAGCAGCGGAAGAAAAGCCAAAGACAATGACAAAGAGCCCCGTAAGCGGAATTCCAACAAGAGCGAAACGATAATCACTGCACAGCTGGCAAACAACGGGCTTCCTTGGTCGAGGATAGCGCTCATGGATGCCGCGGGCTGCCAAAACAAACGGACAAGTTGATTCGCGTTACCCACTTCTTTAGCTTACGGCCACGCCGCTGGTGGATTGCTTTATGATCGGAACAGATATGCCGCGTTTGCCAGACGCGCTCAGTCTCTGCATGATGGTGAAGAACGAAGAGCGCAACCTTGCACGGTGTCTCGATTCTGTGCGTGATCTAACCAGCGATTTCATTATTGTAGACACCGGCTCGACTGATCAAACGCCCCGCATTGCAGCCCAGTACGGAGCGAAGGTGATCCCTTTCGATTTCACAACGATCGATTTCGCGGCCGCTCGCAATTCCGCCCTCGATCGCGCCCATGGCCGGTGGATCCTGGTGCTGGACGCGGACGAGGTTCTGGAGCATGACGGCACGCCTAAGATCGAAAAGCTCATCGCCGGCGGCGAAAACGCGGGATATTTTCTGGAGCGCCACAATCACGCGTCGGATTCGCAAAGCCCGTTCACGGATTATGTCGTCCGGCTCTTTCCGAACCGGCCCAACTATCGATACCGCGGCCGTGTCCACGAAATCATCGATGCTGCGATTCTTTCCGGAGGCGGGCGCCTAATTAAAACCGACATCCGCGTCGATCACAGTTTCTCTTCAGACCGGGAGGCTCGGCGAAGAAAGAACCATTGGTACATCGAGATTCTGAAAGAGGAGATCGCCGCCGACCCGAGCGACGACTCGCGGCTGGATTTTCTCGCCGCGGAATATCACCAGCTCGAAATGTACGACGAAGCCACCGAAGTCGCTGAGCGTATCGTACGGGCGCGGCCGCTCGACCCGCGGGCGCATTTGTTCGTGGGCGTCTATCATTTGCTCTATAAGCCCGATCTGGTGCGCGCTAGAGCGGATTTCAATCAAGCGCTGAAGCTTCGCCCGGGGTACCCCGAAGCCGCCTCTTTTCTTCAGCTCGTTGACCAGCGGGAGCGCGCTCAGCCGCCCACTGCGTAGTTTCCGTCCGGCTGGCTGGATATTTTTCCTAGAGCGAGGCCGTTATTGAGGTCTATCAATGCGTGCAGCGCTTGAACGGGGAACAGGCTGCCGGACGCGATGAATAGCGTGCCGAATACGATGCCAAGCACGCCCGCGCCGAGCATTCCGTTGGGACCCTGATAAAAGTGGGCCAAGCCGAATATAATCGACGAGACGAACAGAGCGACAAACAGCGAGCCGGTTGCAGCGGCGATTACGTTAACCAGCCAACCGCGATAGAGGAGTTCCTCGCACAAGCCCGCGGTCAGCGCTACGGCGACGAAGACGGCCCGCTCGGTACCCGTCGCCGGAAGAAGCTTCCGCACGTTGGCGGTTGCTTTCTTCATCTCGTCCGGACTCACCTTGCGCGTCTGCATTCTGCTGGCAATCGTCAGTACCGCGATGGTGACCAGCGCCAGGCCCGCTATGATAAGCGTGCGTAAAGGGTTTCCGAGCCGCTCTCCAAAGTCTGCCAGAGTCAGTCCGTTTTTGTGGATCACCCACGCGCAGCCCGCCACCAGTGACCATTCCGCCACGATATTCCACGCATAGATCTGCAGTGTGGACCGGAGGCGAAAGTAGAGCCCGTTATCGATGAACGGAAAAATAACCACCAGCGTAAACGTGAAAAACCAGAGTCCGAAACCGCTGGCGGCTCGCAGCCACGCGCCGCCATGTGCCATGGTAGCCATAGCTATGGAAGCGATCCGAGTCGGATCGGCCATGGAGCAATTCGGCTTATCAGTAGTAGATCCTGGCTGGTCCACGGATCATCACGAAAGCGATCGCTAATCCCATCCGGGCTATTTGCGCGTACGATCAAAAGAACCTCGCGTGTCCCTTCTAACGGACCGCCGAGAACGATGAACCCCTCTCTCTTGAGCGCATTCATGAACACGGCGTGCTCATCCCACTCTTGTTGATTTTCCAGCGGAACTGAATCTCGCCAGGAGTCGCCTCGAGTCCGAATCACCGCAAATAGCTTAG
>DATHOT010000307.1:0-39595 GCA_035484655.1 Bryobacteraceae bacterium
AAGGTCCTCATCGACGCCGTCAATCCATTGTTACCCGATCTCTCGGGATTGGTTCTCGGCACCACTACTTCCGCCGCCGAGCAGGTGGCCAGTTGGGCGCGCGGCGCAAAAGTGGTAAAGGCATTCAATACTGTTGGCTCCAACATTATGGAAAATCCGGTATTCGGGCAGGATAAACCGGTGTTGTTTTTCTGTGGTGACGATGCCAGCGCGAAGGGCAAGGTTAAACAACTGGCCGATGAAGTGGGTTTCGAAGGTGTCGATGCCGGTCCGCTCACCCAGGCCCGCTTACTGGAGCCGCTCGCCCTGCTGTGGATCTCGCTGGCGTTCAAGGCCGGCCTGGGCCGCGAAATTGCCTTCAAACTTCTGCGACGCTAGCCCCCTTCGTTGACCGATTTCGTTGATCGAAAACAGGCCGGGCACGTCTGTGTTAGACTGTACGAAATCTCATCGAAGGGGGATACCCATGAAAGCACCTCTCGCTTCTCGTAGGTGGGTTCTTCTGGCCGCATTTGCGATTCTCGGTGCGTCCACACTTTCTGCGCAAAACTTTGTGGGCGGCGTCCGCGGCCTGATTCAAGATCAGGGTGGGGCCGTGATTACCGACGCCAAAGTCGTGCTGACCAATTCCGCGACGGGTGTCGTCCGGGCGACGAACAGCAATGCTTTAGGCGAATATGTGTTCGCCCAACTCGAGCCGGCGACCTATTCCGTCTCGGTCGAGGCTCCGGGTTTCAAGAAGCTGACCCAGACGGGCATCATCGTCAATACGCAGGAGAATGTCAATGTCGATCTGAAGATGGAAATCGGCCAGCTTACGGAAAGCGTGCAGGTGACAGCCGAAGTCGCGTTGATCGAGAATACGAACGCGTCCAACGGCCAGGTGTTGACCGAGCAACAGATCGCAGACCTTCCGAATCTGGGCCGCAACGTATTTCTGCTCTCCAAGCTGGCGACCAACGTAGCCACGGGTGGAGACCCGCGCTTCAATCGTTTCCAGGACCAAAGCGGCTCTTCCCAGATTTCGGTGGGCGGCGGTCCGATTCGCGGGAACAACTACCTGATCGACGGGATTCCGGTCACGGATTCCACCAACCGTGCGGTGATCATCCCCACCGTCGAAGCCGTACAAGAAATGAAGCTTCAGGAGGGCACGTATGACGCGACCATGGGTAGAACAGGCGGCGGCGTCTTCAACACGGTGCTGAAAACCGGAACCAACGGTTTTCACGGAGACGTGTTTGGCTATTACCGGACCACGGATTTCTCGGGAAATACGTTCTTTAATAATGCGGCTGGTAAACCGCGGGATCCAACGTCGTTTAAGAATTTTGGCGGCGGAATGGGGGGACCCATCTACATTCCGAAAATCTACGACGGCAAGAACAAGACGTTCTTCTACGTGGCGCAGGAAGCCTACCGGCAGCACACGCCCCAGACCGATTCGTATGGGCTGCCGACCGCGCTCGAGAAGACAGGTAATTTTTCGCAAAGCACCGTGACTATTTTCGACCCCATGTCGACGCGACCCTGCACTGCCGCCGATAACTGCCCGCCTTCGGCTGGAGGCTATGTCCGTGTTCCGTTTGCGGGAAACATCATCCCGGCCAGCGCAATTAATCCGATTGGTCAAAATATTATCAACTACTTGCCGAATCCGCAAAGGGCATCGCCGACTGGAGCGCCCAACTTCATTGGAAGCGACTCACTATTCGACCGCGCCGATGAATATGCCTATAAGGTGGAGCACAGCATCACTGAAAAGATCCGGCTGAGTGGATCTTTTATGTACTATAAAAGCCGCGAGCCGGGCGGAAACTCTCTCGGAATCGTGGCGGGCGCAACCCCCAGTAATACCCCCTATCTCCTGTACCGCCACGTGGACGCGACGGCGCTTAACGCCATCCTCACGCCGAACCCGACGACGGTTGTGTCGTTGCGTTACGGCTTCAACCGGTTCCCCAATTTCACGGAGGGCGTCAGCGCTGCTGCGGGATTCAACGAGGCGTCTCTGGGTTTTCCATCCAGCTTCCTCAATGGCCTCCAGTCGCACTATTTCCCGCAAATCACTTTTAGCAACGAAAACTTCAGCCTCAGCAACGTAAACATCACACCTCAAAATTACTATTCCAAAAATGTGTTGGGCAGCGTTTCGAAGAATATCGGCCGGCACAACATTACCACTGGATTGGATTACCGCGTGCTCAATAGCGGGCCCACGGTTACCTCGAACGCGGGGGTCTTTGCCTTCAACGGAGTGTTCTCGCGCCAGTACCCGACCGTAACCAGCACCACCACGGGCGCGGATTTCGCTGATCTCTTGCTCGGCAATCCGTCGTCCGGATCGGCCGCCACCGGTGTGTTACTGAATACCTATGTGCGCTACTACGGAGGATACGTTCAAGATGATATCCGGGTGAGCTCCAAGCTTACTTTGAACCTCGGAATCCGGTATGAATATGAAACCGGTGAAAGAGAGGTTGGCAATGGCATGGTGACGAACTTCGCCCGCACGGCGACCAATCCCATCGCGGCGAGCCTTCCGGCGGGGTCAGGTGTGATCCCTTACGGTGTGATTCAATTCGCGGGGATTAACGGAGCTCCGACTTCGTGCTGTAATCCTTCACATACGAAATTCGGCCCACGCTTCGGATCGGCCTATCAATTGACATCCAAGACGACTTTGCGCGCCGGAATCGGGATATTCTATGCACCCACGGTCTTTAACTATAACGACTCTTCTCCGGGGTTCACCCAGACCACGACCTACAACCCCAGCAACGATGGAAATAAAACGCCGGCAAACTCCTTGAGTAATCCGTTCCCCACCGGAATTATTCAACCTTCAGGCAATACGCTTGGCGCGGCCACGGCGCTCGGGTCAACATTCAGTTTCCTCGATCCGAACAAAACCGGAGGTGGGACTGTTTACCAATATTCCGCGGATATCCAACAGGAGCTTGGTAAAGGCATTATGTTCGAGATTGGCTACGTTGGGTCTCGCGCCAACGGCCTTACATCGTATCCGACTTCGAACGGCGTTCTGCCGATCAACGAATTGAGCCCCGCCAACGTAGCGCTTGGACAAGCGTACCTGAATCAGTCCGTTCCCAATCCGTTTTTCGGCCTACCGGGAATTGGGGGCGTGCTCACCGGCGCGACGACGACGAGGGCTCAGTTGTTGTTGCCTTTCCCGGAATACGGCCAAATCAGCCAAAACACGACCCTAGCACACTCACGGTATGACTCCCTCATTATGAAGGTGCAAAAGAGGTTCAGCCGTGGACTGACGTTCCTGGGAACGATGACTTGGCAAAGGAACGAAGACAATGAATTCAGTTCCGGAAGTAGCAACGCTCTCAATACGCTCGGCAGCGCCCAGCAAGGCCATATTCAGAACATTTACAACCTGGGCGCCGAGTGGGCATTGGCGGCTATCGACCAGCCACTCCGGTTCACGGGCACTTGGACCTACCAGCTTCCTTTCGGAAAGGGCCGGCGATTCCTGGGCAACAACAACGTTACCAACTGGATAGTGGGCGGTTGGTCCTTGAACGGGACTATCATTGTTGCCAGTGGGTTCCCGCTGTTCGTCGAACAGAGCAACAACAATACGGGAATCGGTGGAGTGGGACAGCGTCCCAATGCTACCGGTGTCAGCGCCTGCTACTCGGGCAGCCCGGAATCCCGGGTTAACAGCTACCTCAATCCAGCGGCCTTCTCGCAGGCACCGGCTTATACCTTCGGCAATGTAGGCCGCAACATTCCGTGCCTGGGCCCCGGCCAAGCCAACACCGACGCGTCTGTGTTCAAGGACTTCAGCATAAAAGAGCGATTCACTGCGCAGTTCCGGGCAGAGGCGTTGAATTTAACCAACACACCGTATTTCGCGCAACCGTACACTCAGTTCGGCGTAGCTAATTTCGGGCACATCAATTATCAGGCGAACATTCCGAGGATCCTTCAACTCGGTCTGCATTTCGCCTGGTGAGTTGGCATTGTTTGGGGTTATCTGCGCGGCAACCACCTGCCCACGCAGTCAGCTCTTGGGCTTGGTCGAATCGAACTTGATTTGCTTGAGGATCTCGGTCTGGCGGTCGAGCTCGGTTTTGCCGGCCGGGAACTGGTTGACCTTCAGAATGAAAGCGAGAATGTCTGTGTTCTGCTGCCGGCTGAGGCTCCCGGGAGCGTTTTGCGGCATCGAAACGCGAATGCGTTCGAA
Source organism: Bryobacteraceae bacterium (assembly GCA_035484655.1). Taxonomy (GTDB): domain Bacteria; phylum Acidobacteriota; class Terriglobia; order Bryobacterales; family Bryobacteraceae; genus Palsa-89. Next base: position 4,223 of record DATHOT010000307.1, read on the forward strand.
CAGATCGCCCAGAGTCAGGCCATTCCAATTCGCAAAGAATGAATCGCCGGCCAGCGGCGGAGCCGATTCACCGCCGGTTAGTTCCCCACCATGGCAGGACGCGCACTCTTTGCCATAAAATCCCTCCCCGCGCTTGGCTTGGTCGTCCGTATAAACGCCATCCCAAACGGTTCGTGTAGTTTGAGCGATTAGAGCCAAGCCCAGGATGAATCCGAGCACCACTATTTTGACCTTCATGTCACCTCACTCGAACCAGTATCTCATTCCTGGCGCAGGGCCGTGATGGGATCGATTCGCGTCGCGCGGCGAGCCGGGAGATAACTGGCCAGGGCGGCCACAATCAGCAGGATGGTAGTTACGCCGATGAAGGTGGCCGGATCCCACGGGCTGAACTCGATCAGCAGGCCGCCCAGGAATTGTGAGACGGCCGCGCCTGCCGCCAAACCGATAGCCATTCCGATCAGTGCCAGCTTCATACCGCGCCGGATCACCAGTCCGATCACGCCGCTCTCGGTCGAACCCAATGCCATACGGATCCCGATCTCGCGAGTTCGTTCATTGACCGAGTAGGCGATGAGCGCGAATAGCCCGACCGACGCCATGGTCAGCGCCAGTCCTGCAAATACGCCCAGCATGCTGAAGATAATTACCAACTGGCGCAGTTCGTCAGTGAACATCTGCGACATGGTGGTTGCCTCGATAGGCTCGTCGGGATCGACGCCTGCGACGGCTTTGCGGATATTATTCAAGAGGCGGCCCGGATCACCATCCGTCAAAACAAGCAGGCACATGGCGCGTTGCGGCGCCTGATCAAAGGGAACGTAAATCTGCGGATGGGCTGGCCCTTGAAGGTCAGCGGGTTTGACATTCGCGGCCACGCCCACGATCGTCCATAAGTCTCCACGCGCGTCGGCATCGGTTAAGCGAACCTGTTTTCCGATGGGATCACCGGCATTCCAGAAACGGTCGGCGAAAGCCTGATTGACCACAGCGACACGCGATGTGTTCTCCGTATCCTGGCTCGTGAACTCTCGACCGCGTCGAAGCGGCGTGCCCGCGACTTCGAAGTAGCGAGCCGCCACGACAATCCTCATGGCCACCGGGCGCTCCGCAGGTGGCGCTTGTTCTCCAGGCATGGCGACGTGAACCGGCGTGCCGTCCGAAAACACCGGAGGGTCGGTAGCCGCTGAGACAGCTCGAACCCGGGCCACTCCGGCAACGCGCGCCAGGGCCAACCGATAGAAGGTCCGGAGCTGTTCATCAGCCGCATGCCGGACAGTGGATGGCTCCAGTTTTACGACAGCGAGACTGGCAGGGCGGAATCCGAGATCGACGCGGCGCAAGTGTCGAACGTTTTCAAGTAAAAGGCCCGTCACGATGAGAAGAGTCATCGAAAGCGCAATCTGCGAAGAGACAAAGACATTCGCAAGCCGGTGGTTCCGGACGCCGCTGCTGCGCGCCTCCTTCAGACCCTCGATTGGATCTGATCGAGAGGATTCCAAAGCAGGCGCCAGGCCGAACAACAGCACCGCCAATAACGAAACCAACAAACAAAAAGCGAGCACCACCGGATCCATCACGCGGTTCGAGATCAGAATCGGCGACGGATATATCGAAACAAAAAAGTCCTTCGCCCAGAAACCCACTAGTAACCCCAGGACGCCGGCCATCGCCGAGAGTAGAAGGCTTTCGGTCAACGATTGCCGGATGAGATGCCAGCGCGATGCGCCAACCGCCGTCCGTATAGCCATCTCACGACGGCGGCCGGCGGCTTGCGCCAGCAGCAGATTGGCGACGTTGGAACAGGCCACCAAGAGCAGCGCGCCAACCACTCCGAACAACAGGCCTAGCAACACCGGATCATTGGGCCCCATGACGGCGGGAAGCGGCTCCCAGGCGCGAGCCCTCCAACCGGAATTCGCTAGCGGATAGAGCTTCGCGAGTTGTTGAGAAACAGCGGCCAGTTCCTGATTCGCCTGATCCAGCGTGGCGCCGGCCCGTAGATGCGCCAGCACGAGGCCTTCCCGCGCGCTGCGGATCTCGGGACTCGATACCGGCGGCGTGAGAGGGAGCCACATGCTGTTCGTTCGCGAAGGCAACCAGAAGCTGGCCGGCATCACGCCCACGATGGCGAAGGCGTCGCCATTCAGATGAACGATCTTGCCGATCGACCCAGGATCGCGACCGAGTTGCGTCTCCCAGAATGAGTGGCTCACTACTACCGAACGCGGTGCACCGGCGCGAAACTCATCCCCGGTGAAAGTGCGGCCGAGAAACGGCTTGAAATCGAAAAAGGAAAAAAAGTCGGCCGAAACCCGAGCCACCTTCAGGCGGGCTGGTTCCCTGAGACCGGAAAGCGCCACAACGCCCGGCACCTCGATCGCCATCCGATCGAACGACCGGGCGTGCTCACGCCAGTCGCGAAAGTCTGGCACCGAAACACCAACCTTGGTCTGTCGTTCAGCGGCGTTCTCGGAAAAGATGATGGCCGTGTTCTGGTGGTCGTGGAAAACAAACGAGTCGACAAAAATCGCCCGCACCACTGAAAACACCGTAGTATTCGCGCCGATTCCCAGCGCCAGGGTCACCACCGCTGCAATCGTCACCAGGGGGTGTTTCGCGAGAGTGCGACGGGCGAAGCTGAAGTCGCTAAGGAAATTCATGGCAGCAGCCTTAGTCGCTGGAAAGCACGTTTCGTGCCACACCCACGGCTTTGGATCTAATCAGACGCAGCACGTACAGGTGCTCGAAATTGGGACAGCCCGACTCGCTGGCGAACGCCGGATTTAACGGTCTTCCGAAGGCAGCGTGTACGCGACGTACTCGCCCGAATAGGGCCCGCCGCTGATGGCGACCACGATATACTGCTTGCCGTTCACCATATAGGTCATGGGCGATCCACTTTGTGGCGCCGCCATGAAAACCGCGCCCACCTCTTTGCCGGTCGCTTTGTCGTAGGCCCGCAGCATCGCGCCGCGAGGATGCTCCGGCGTGGTGGTGATTTGACCGTCTCCGGCGATCACCAGCGTCTTGGTAACAAGCGTCCCGATGTTGTAGGTCTGCTGGCCGGTCTTTCCGACGTTGAGTCCCTTAAGAGCCGGGTTATTACGGATGAAATCCGGCGTGTCGCCGTGTGCCACCTTCCATACGATCTCGCCCTTGTCCAGATTGATGGCCGAGATGCTTCCATAGGGCGGCTTGATCAGCGGCAGGCCTTGCACGCTCAGACCGAAAAAGCCACCTCCTCCGCCCGAGGGCGCCGCGGATTTGGGGGGCGGCGGTGCATCCGCGCCGGCATTCTCGCCGGGACCGCGCGCGATCTCGACCTGGTGGCCGGCCTCGCCCAGCACGTACTTCATGTCGGACACTTCTTTGGGAGACGGAACCACTCCGATCGGGACTAAGCAGGCGTCGCAGGCAAATGCGTAGACAATATGAGTTTCGGGATCGTACGATGCGCCAGGCCAGTTCGTCCCGCCGGCCGCTGTACCCAACGTAAGCGTCGCCAGCGGTCCATTCATCGTACTTTCAACGGGTGGAGTGAACACTGGTCCAAGCTTGTACTTCGACGCGATCGTCAAAGCTTGGTCGTGCATCGCGGGCGTGAAGTCGATCAGGACATCCGGCGTCACGCCATTGCGCGAGTAGGCCGGCGGCTTGGTCGGGAACGGTTGCGTCGGTGCGTACCACTCGCCCGGAACGTTACCCTTCTCCACCGGCTTCTCTTCAATCGGCCAGACGGGCTGCCCGTTTACGCGATCGAAAACATACAGGAATCCTTGTTTGCTGGGAACCGCAACCGCCTTGATCGCCCGGCCACTGACGTTGATGTCGGCCAGAATCGGCGCCGAGGAGATATCCATGTCCCACAGCGGATGGTGCACCAATTGGTAATGCCACTTGCGCTGGCCGGTTTTCAGATCGACGGCCACGATGCTTTCGCCGAAGAGATTGTTCCCCGGGCGATGGCCGCCATAGTAGTCACCGGTCGGCGATTCTACCGGCAAGTAGACCAAGCCCAGCTCTTCATCCACCGACATCTGGGCCCATACTCCCGTGTTGCCCGTGTACTCGGCCGATCCGTTCAGCCACGTGTCGTTGCCGAACTCGCCCTTCATCGGAATGGTATGGAAGATCCACAGTCGCTTGCCGGTACGCACATCGAAACCGCGCGCATAGCCCTTGTTGTTGCGCATGCTCTTGGGCGTCATGCCTTCGCGGAACGCCGCACCAACCAGGATCGTGTCCTTGGCCACCACCGGCGCCGATTGAATCCCGATCTCTCCGTGCACTGGATCGGGCACCCACTCGCCTTTGTCATTCCATGCCGAGATGGTCTGATCGTCGTCGAGCTTCAGATCGACAACGCCGTTCTTTCCGAAGGTCGGAATTAGCGCCCCGGTCTTGGCATCCAGACCGATGAGCCGAAAGCCGGGCGTGATATAGAAAATCCGCTCCTGTTTGCCGTCCGACCAATAGGCCAAGCCTCGGCCCGAAAGTTGTCGCGGAGCCGCAGCGCCGCGTGCACCCTCCCGTTCGCCATGCACCCACAGCAACTCACCCGTCGCCGCATCCAGGGCAATGGCCGCTCGACGCGATCCAGCGGTCGCATAGACGACGCCGTTCACCATCAGCGGCGTGCCTTCCAACTTGTACTCCGGACGATTGCCGATGCTGTCGGTTTTGAATCGCCAGGCGACCTCGAGCTTATTGAAGTTGGAGGCGTTGATCTGATCCAGAGGACGGTACCTGCTGCCGCGGACGTCGGCATTGTAGCTGGGCCACTCTGTGTCTTTTGCGGCGGGCTGGGCTAACATGAGCCCGGCGGTTGACGCGAGCGTGGCGGCAATCGATAAAAGTGCGCGGTGCATGTAATCTACTCCTGAGTTCTGCTTAGGTGTAAATCGTAATATACCGCAACATCGTAGCGCTCACACTCTGTGTGCCGCGTTGGCACTCGTGTCAACGCATGGTCTCGTGCGTCAGGACCACTCCAGAATCACCTTCCCGGTGTTCCCGGACCGCATCGCCTCAAAGCCCTTCTCAAAATCCTGATACGAAAACCGGTGCGTGATCACGGGCCGGATGTCCAGGCCGGTCTCCAGCATCACCGTCATCTTGTACCAGGTCTCGTACATCTCGCGGCCGTAAATGCCTTTGATGGTGAGCTGGTTGAAGACCACCGGCGTCCAGTCGATCGCCATATCGGCGGTCGGAATGCCCAGCATGGCGATTTTGGCGCCGTGGCTCATATTCGCGATCATTTCGCGAAGCGCCGTTTCTTTACCCGACATTTCGAGGCCGACGTCGAAGCCTTCCTGCATCCCCAGCTCTTTCTGAACTTGAGCGAGCGGTGTCTCAGCCGTATCCACGGCTCGTGTCACACCCAGCTTGCGCGCCAGTTCCAGCCGGTAGCGATTCTTGTCGGTGATCACCACGTGCCTGGCGCCCGCGTGCCGAACCACCGCGGCGCTCATGATCCCGATCGGTCCGGCGCCGGTGATCAACACATCTTCGCCCAGCACTGGAAACGACAACGCGGTATGGACGGCGTTCCCGAACGGATCGAAAATCGCCGCTACATCCAGATCGATGTTCTCTTTGTGGCGCCAGATGTTGGTCATCGGCACAGCGATAAAGTCGGCGAACGCCCCCGGCCGGTTGACGCCCACGCCCATCGTATGCGCGCATAAATGCCGGCGGCCGGCCAGGCAATTCCGGCAGCGGCCGCACACCACGTGCCCCTCGCCGCTCACGATGTCGCCGGGATGAAAATCGTTGACGTTGGACCCGGTCTCGACGATCTCGCCGACAAATTCGTGGCCGATCGCCATGGGCACGGGAATGGTGCGCTGCGCCCACTCATCCCAGTTGTAGATGTGGAGATCAGTGCCGCAGATGCCGGCCCGCCGCACGCGGACCAATACGTCGTTGATGCCGATGGTGGGCTTGGGAATGTCTTCGAGCCATAGTCCTGGCTCGCGCTTGCTCTTAACCAGTGCTTTCATGAAACGGGTGGGCAGGTCTCCGACCTGCTTTTAGTCTGGCACGTATTGCCGCAGATAGCGATGCGCCATCTTGAACCCCAGTGCGTAGTCCGCATTGAAATCGGGACCCGGCCGGTTAGGCGATCCATACAACGGATCCTCGTGCTCCAGGCTCATCGCGCCCTGATACCCAGCACGCTGCAACACCGAGAAAAACGCGGCCCAGTCGATGGACCCGAGGCCCGGCAGCCGATACACCCACCATTTAGCGCCATTCACCGGATTGATCCCCACGCGCCGCAGCACGTCCCAGCGGACCTCGGTGTCCTTGAGATGCACGTCGTAGATCTTGTCCACGAAGTCGCGCGCGGTCTGAATCGGGTCCATCATCTGCCAGACCAGGTGCGACGGGTCGTATTGCAGACCGACGTAGGGCGAGTCACCGAAGCCCTTGAACAGTGCTTCGAACCCCGCCGGGCTGATGGCGACGTTCGGTCCGCCGGGATACGGCTCCCAAAGAATGCGCACCTTATTGGCTTGGCACGCCGGGAAATAGCGCTCAGTGTAGACGCGCACGATTTCATCCACTTGCTTTTCGAAAGGCTGGCCGGCATCTTTCCCGGACGCAGTGCCGATGTACGGAATTCCCAGCTTGCCGGCCACTTCGATGATCTTTACGAAATAATCGTTGTCCTGCTTGCGCTGAGCGGGATCGGGCGCGATGTGGTTTTGCGAAGCCTGAAATGCCGACACGCGCATTCCGTATCGCACGAGAATCTGCTTCACGTTTTCGATCTGCGGATCGGTAAGCGCCGTCGGATCCATGGTGGAGCGCCGCGTGGCACCCAGGATCATGTTCGTAAAACCCTCTTCTTTGGCGAATCGGACGTTGGCCTCTGTAAACGGGCCTAGGATACCGAGGCGCGGTTTCCATTCCACGGGGCGCTGCCGTTCCTGTGCCGCAGCCGCCGCCGCAGCCAGACCGGTCACTAGTGTTCTTCTGGTCATCTCGAAGTCTTACTACAATATAGCGATCCCTGTGGTGTCAATGCCGTACGCCAACCGGCAAAAACTAATTCTTTCAGCGTAGGTCGTACGGGTAATGATCGATTGAACACTTTTGAGATGGATGGTACTTTCTCCAAGGCTGGGCTATTTTCGCCCAAGCCGCAAGGAGCATAAATGCTTAAGTTTGGTGGTCGCGAGATGTCGGTCCTGGTGTGGGACTCCCCGTGTCTTTCTGTGGTGACACATCTGTAGTCACACATGGGCCGAAGAATGCGTGCTACGTCCTTTCATCCACTGGCGGCCGGCGGCGATGCCAGTCGGTGCGCGCCTGAAAATCTCTGCCGATGGCCAGCAGCGTGTTCTCCGTAAACGGCCGGCCGACTAGCTGAATGGCGATCGGCATTCCGTCGGCGAAACCGCACGGCAGCGAGAGCGCCGGCAGGCCAGCCAGATTGCCGGCTGGAATGAGCGCGGTAAGGCCGGGCGCCTTCGGCATCGGTCGGTCGCTTGCCGGATGATCGAGAGGTTGCGTAATCTTAGGAGCCGGCCCAGGGCGCGAGGGCGCGAGCAGCACGTCGATATTATCGAAAAGATCGCTAAAAGCAGACTGAATCAGGCCGCGAATGCGCATGGCCTTGAGATAATCAGTAGCGGGAATTTCGAGGCCGGCCTTCAGCCCGGCGATCTGCTTCTGATCCACCAGCTCATCCACCTTGCCGCTCTTGATCAGGGGCTCGAAAATCGAGGCGGCTTCGGACGAAATGATGGTGCTGATGATCGGGCCGTAAGGAAACTCAGGCAGCTTGACCTCGGTGACTTGCAGGCCGAGCGAACGGATCGTTTCCAGGGCTTTGGCGAAGTCGGGGCGCGCGGTAGATTCGGCCGCGTCGTCAAAATCGACGGGAGCGAAGCCCACTCGAACGTACTTCAGGTCGCGGGTGAATTGCGGCGCATAGTAGAAGCTCTTGCCGGCGGATGCCGGGTCCTGGGAATCGGCGCCGGCGATGTCGTGTAGCACCAATCCGCAATCCTCGGCCGAGCGGCACATGGGGCCGATCTTATCGAGCGTCCAGGAAAGCGCCATCGCGCCATGGCGGCTTACGAGGCCATAGGTTGGCCGGAGGCCGGTGATCCCGCAAAAGGCGCTGGGTGTGAGGATAGAGCCGGAGGTTTCCGAGCCGAGCGCAAATGTGACCAATCCGGCGGCAACGGCGATTCCCGATCCACTCGACGATCCTCCCGACCAGCGCGTGCGATCCCACGGGTTCAAGCCGGGGCCGGTAAGCGATGCGTTGGCGAAGCGATAGGCGGGGCCGCCGGCCAGTTCGACCATGGCGAGTTTGCCGGTGAGAATGGCGCCGGCTTTGGCGAGCTTCGTGAGCGTAGTGGCGGTGTAGTCGAAAACCTGGCCTGCGTACGGGCGCGCGCCCCAGGTGGTGGGCTGCTTGGCATAGGACAGCAGATCCTTAGCACCGAACGGAATGCCTTGCAGAGGACCGCGGAAGCGCTCGCGCTTAACGTCGCCGTCGACATCGCGGGACTCCCGATCGGCTTGGTGGCGGAGAGACAGCGCCAGCGCGTTGTAGCGGGGCCCGAGACGTTCCAGGCGATCGGAAAACGCTTTGGTCAGCTCCCGCACCGAAAATTCTTTGGCCTTGAGCTTCTGGTTGATTTCGGTAATGGTCGCGAAGAAAATGTCGTCGGGGACGGTGGCCATAGCGATACCTCAGGCTTTGAAGCGGGTGGCCGGCTCGGTTGTCATAGGTAACGGAAATTTGGCGAGCTGCTCGGAGTTCTGACGGATGGAGTCGCGCGCGGCCTTAAGCTCGTCATCCGGACTTAAAGTGACGCTTTGAGGAATGGGCGGCGGTGAAGCCGGTGTCTGCCCGAGCAAAACCGAGGAGACCGATAGCGCGGTAGCGATCTCACGGCGCGTGAGCTTGGTGGTAGCCATTAAACGGAGTTTAGCGCTTCCAGCGCGGCTTTTTCCATTACAGTGCGCGGCGCGGAGGTTCCGGTCCAGATCTCGAACTGGCGCACGGCCTGCTCGACGAACATCTGCAATCCCGAAACGACGGTGAGGCCCTGCTGAACGGCATGGCGCGTGAGGGTGGTCTCGATCGGGTTATAAACCATGTCGAATACCAGGTCGGCGGGAATCGAGTTTTGAAAGAAACAGCCCTCGATGTTGGGATACATGCCGAGCGGTGTAGCATGGACGAGGGCATCGAACTTGCGCGCTTCGGCCTGTTCGCGCAGTAGCGGCTCGGCGCCGCAGGCTTTGGCGAGCGATCGCACGCGATCGGGATTGCGGCCGACAATGGAGACTTTGGCGCCGCTTTCCATCAGCCCATAAGCGGCACTGCGGGCCGCGCCTCCATTTCCCACCAGCAGAATGGACGATTTGGCGAGCCGTAGTTTGCGGCTGAGGGGCACCGTGACGGCTTCGGCATCGGTGTTGGCGCCCCGCCATTTTCCCGCTTTCTTCCAGACTGTGTTGACGGCGCCGATGCGCCGCGCCAGAGGATCCACGATGTCGAGATAGCGCAGCACTTTCTGTTTGTGCGGAATGGTGACGCTAAAACCGGCGACTGGAAGCTTATCGGCGAGGATGAAGAAGTCTTTCAGTTGCGGCGGCTGAACAAGAAAAGGCAAATAGACGGCGTCCATTCGATGCGCCTGAAAGGCGCGGTTGTGTACGGCCGGCGAGATGGAGTGGCGAACGGGGTCGGCAATTACACCGTAGATCTTGGCGGCGCGAGAAAACTTTTCGACTCTATACAAATGACGCAAGAGCCGCGCGGTCACCTGGCCCGTGGCGGTTCCTTCGGAGGCATTGGGCGCGGCATAGGTAAACAGTCCGCCCCAGGCCGTGGAAAGAACGCGCGTCGGAAAGCCGGTTTCACCCATAGCCAGAACCACTACCGGGGTTCGCGGATGACTCTTGGTAAGCGCGAGAATGCGATAGTTGTCGGACGGCTTGCGGGCGGTGGTGACGATTTTATAGCCGTCCGCCGGAATGCGCATCATGCGGCGCAGCACGGCTTCCGGAGATGGCGTCCCATCGTAGTTGTGATAGGACAGGATCAACATGCCTTTGCCTCGAAAGCTCTCCAGGCGAGCCGCTACGTTTTCAGCGCTTTCGATTTCTATGTCGATGGCGCGCGCCCCGGCGTCGAGGGCCGCGTTGAGAATCCGAATCTGGTCCTCGACGCTGCCGTTGAACTTGCCCTGGTTCTGATGGCGCCGGCAGGTCGCGAGAATGCAGCAGTCCGGATGCGCCGACAGGAACTTGCGAATAATCGGAATGCCCTGTTCGGGCGACGGCAGGTAGTCCAGACGGAACTCAAAGAACGACTCGCCGGCGTTGGTTTCCCGACGCGCGTTTTCAAGCAGCCGCTGTGCTTCCGGGAAGCCCATGGCGATGCATACGCGGGGAAGCGAAATGGTCGGCGGCATGACTGCAGCGAGGAAACAGCATAACACACCGGGACACAGAAGGCAGAAGACAGGAGTCAGAAGGCGGAACCAGAAAGCAGCCGGCCCCTGAAGTCGCCTAACGGCGTTTGGCCCGGGTAGGGCTGGTTCCGACGTTCAGTCCCAGTTCTTTCAGGCGCGCCTTGGCTTTGGCAGCGAGGTCGGTGTCCGGATAACTGGTGTAAACATCGCGGAATTCCCGCGCCGCGGAGTCCTTTCTGTCGAGCTGCAGCAGCGCCATGCCTTTCATATAGTGGGCGTCGGCGGTCTTGTTGCCGTCTGGAAAACGCTCCAGAACGTTATCGAAGGCCTGCAGGGCGTTGGTGTAGTCCTGTTTCTTGTAATAGAGGTCGCCGAGGTAATACTGTGCGTTGGATGCAAATTGCGTGTTACTGAAAAACTTCAGATAGTCCGTGAACTCCGACATCGCCAGGTCGTACTTGCCGCCCAGATAGTCGCGGTAGGCGTTGGTGTAGGCCGCATCAGCCGACAGCCCGGGAGGCGGGCCGGCCTGCGCTGCATCGGGAGCCCCTGGAGCGCCGATCGGAGAAGTAGCGCCGGGAGGCGGGGGCGCCGGGGCCTTGATGGTGTTGATCAGATTTTGGAGATCGGCCATCTTGGCGTCCAGTTTGCCCATGCGGGTGTTCATGTCCAGCACGGACTCGCGAACGGCGCGGAAATCCTCAGACATCTGGTCGAGTTTCTGTCCGACGGTAGCAACCGGCGCGCTGACACTAGCTTGCTGTTGTTTCATCGCGTCGTTGAACCGGTCCTGCATCACAGCCATCGTTCGGTTGGTGTTGTTGACACTATCCAGTGTCTGCTGCACCAGAGTTTGTATGGTTGTGACTTTTTCATCCAGAGACTTCTGGACATTGCGCACCTGATCCTGCAGCATGGCGACGTCACGCTGCAGCTCGACAATTTCCTTGCTGGCGCCAAAAGTGAGAGGCGCAAGAGCGACAAACAGAATAAATGTGCGGGACAAGCTCATAACAACTCCTGTGACGTTCGGCGGACGCCGGTTTGGTGGCCGGCGCCCGCGTTTCATTTAACTAACCCTCACTGCCCGGCCGAGAGATGCGCGCGGCGATTCTTCTGCCAGCAATCCTCGCTGGCTTCGGTACATTGCGGCCTCTCCTTGCCGTAACTGATGGTCTTTATACGATCGCCCGGGACTCCCAGCTGCACCAGGAAGTCCTTGGCTGCGCCGGCGCGCCGATCGCCCAGCGCAAGATTGTATTCGGCCGAACCACGTTCGTCGCAATGGCCTTCCACCACCACGGTGAAATTCGGATCCTGCGCGAAGATCCGTTTCAAGAGCCCGGCGTCCTGAGTCAAAGAATCCCGGGCATCGGGACGGATGTCGCTCTTGTCGTAATCGAAGAAAGCATCTTGCCCCTGTTGCTGCAACAATTCCAAGGGGGAGAGCGTGGGTGTTCTAGGCGCCGGTGGAGGCGGTGGAGGCGGCGAACTGACCGATACGGTAACGGAGCGCGTATCATTGCCCCCCGGACCTCTGGCGGTCAAGGTGTAAGTTGTGGTGTTGGTCGGAAATACCTGCCGCTGGCCTTGGCTCTGCACGGCGCCGATGCCCTGGCTGATCGACATGTCGGTGGCACCGCTGATGGACCAGCTCAAAGTGGAAGACTGACCACGCTCGATCGACGATGGCTCGGCGGTGAAGCTGTTGATCACCGGCCTCTCAACCCTGGCGACGGGCTCGGGTGGCGCGGAGGTTGGAGGCGGCGGTGGAGGCGGTGGGGGAACCTTTTTCTTGCATCCGGAGGCAAACGCTAACAACATGAACGCCAATAACACGGCGCTCAGCTTGCCATAAATGCGCGCGGAGCGAAAGGCGGCGCCGGAGTGATTCCGATTCAATCGGGGGTCGCCATAGCCTGTGCGCTTGTAAGCGAGCAATCTGTCACTTTCACTCATCCTGAACATTCTCCTCTTCTGTTTTCCAGCAAGTCTTGTGGCGCGGGCTGGGATCCGCACGCCGTGCATTGTTACTGAGTCGCTTTACTCCAAACCGGCTTCTCGTTATTTCCCTGTGTCGTGAGCTGTTGTACTCCGGTGCCATCGGCGAGCATGGTGAAAATCTGGGTGTTACGATCGCGCGTCGATGAGAACACCAGATGGACGCCATCGGGCGCCCAGCTCGGATTCTCATTTCGTCCCGCGCCATGGGTGAGTTGCACGAAGTCACGCGTCGCAACATCCATGACGAAAATGTTAAAGTTTCCTGGTTCGTATCCACGAGTCCACGAAAACGCAATATGCTGGCCGTCGGGACTCCACGAAGGATTAACCGCATCGCCCTCCCCCGTGGTCAAACGGACCACATCTGTTCCATCTATATTCATTCTATATACTTGCGGCGTGCCCCCGCGTCCCGAGACAAACACGACGTCGTTACCGGTCTTGGGATTCACCTTGCCTTCCACTTCCAGGGATCCGGAGTGAGTAACGCGGCGAAGGCCGCTTCCGTCGAGATCGGTCTCGTAAATCTGCGAAAGACCGCTGGCCGTACAGTAAATGAGAAGGTGCCGGCTGTCGAGCATGAAATCGGAGGCGGCGTTCATAGAGGCTTTCTGGTTATAGTAAACCAGCTTCCTTCCCGTTTCGACCGAATGCACGAAGATCTCCGGCTGGCCTTCGCCGATGACCTTTCCTCCGGCGCCCTTGCGGACTGGATAGGTAGTGAATGCAATCTTGGTTCCGTCCGGCGACACGACCGGAAAAGTGGTGATGGTTCCGTAAGCAGTGAAAGCTTTTTGATTCGATCCATCATAATCCATCGACCAGATCTCTTTGTGACCGGTGCGGCTGGATACGAAATAGATCTTGGTGCCGATCAGGCTGGTGGCGCCAAATATTTTCAATATGTCGGCGGCGAACTCGCGCGCGACTTTGGTGGCGCCTGCCTCATCCAGCGTTCCGACATAGACTTTGCCGATGAGTTGCGCGGAACTGGTGTTGGACTGCGTTACGTCGTCTAGCCAGCCGTACAAGACCAGCTGGTTGTTCTGTACAGCCGTGTAACCAAAAGCCAGGTAGTTGGCGTTCACAGGCGGTCCGGACCAGTCTGTTAGCCAGGGTCCTTGACTGCGGCCACCAGCGGGCGGATGTAGATCGGAAGGCTGCTGGGGAACTTGCAGCGGGTAAACCGTCTTGCGAATTACCTTAAGCTGCCCGGAGGTTTGGAGTTCCCGGAATAGCGTGGCGTTGAAGGGATCCATCAAGCGCTGGGCATCGCCCGAGCCGCGGAAGTCGGGCACGGCGATGGCGGGTTTCTCGCCGTTTCCTTGTATTACGCCCTTTATCTGAGCAAAGACCAGAGCGGAGATGGCGAAGGCAATACTGGTTAGAACGATAGTGCGTCTCATTGCTTTAATTGAAAATGAAGTTCCACGTTCGCCTCATTCCGATCGTATTCGGGCGGAAGCGGAGGGAACGGCGCTGCATCCATAACGGCGCGAAGGGCGGAATTATCGAGAGTGGCATTACCACTTCGCTGGGCGATCTGTGAATTCCGGACGGAACCATCGCGCAAAATGTCGAACGTAACGATAACTGTGGGAGTGGCGGGCGAGCCAGCCAGACCGTTCCTTGACCATTTTTCCGTGACTCGCTTGACTACCAGGTCGGCGTAGGCGCCGAAGCGATTCCCGAAAACGCTGTTCGGTCCGATGCCCACTCCGGCGGAACCCGGTTTTTGAAACATGTCGGACCGAGCCGCCGGCGCTTCGCTGGTGAAGACTTGATTTGGCACCGGAGGGTAAGGCCGATAGCGCTGCTGCGCCTGCTGCCGGGGCTGTTTCTCCACGACCCGGCTCTTCATTGGAATGGCCTTGGGTTCCGGCGCCTTCACCTGCTTCTTCGGCTCCGGCTTGGGTGCCTGCTGCACCTGAGATTCGGTATCGTTGGCCACCGGATTGACAGGGCCGGCGCGTGACGGCAGCGGAATGTTTTTCACCGCATTGACCTGTACCGCATCGCCGGCCTGCGTCTTCGGCCCACCCCAAATCTCGCGCGAGTGTTGGTAGTTGATGCCGCCGAACGCTAGCAGTCCGAATACCGCTGCATGGAACGCCACGGATTCCAGAAACGGCCAACGTATCGAATCCTGCTCGTCGAGAATGTCTACGCGCGGGTTCATAGCTCAATTAGGCGTAAATTGTGGGGCGGACCTTATGGTCGGCGCGGGACGCCTCGTCCCGTTCTCGCCCACTCCGAATCAGCAGCTTGCAAATACCAAATGGGCGACCGGGGGGTCGGCCGCGGACCAGGGGTCCGCCCCACAAACGGACCGAGGGGTCCGCCCCACAAATAATGCAGAGTGGCATAAACGTCATAGCTAGCGCCGCCTTTCGGCCTGGTCTTCGGGCTGCGTCACCATATTGACCCCCAGTTTGGCCTCGCCCAAGGTCGCGACTACCTGCGCGATCGAATCCCATGGAGTTCTGCGGTCGGCGCGCACGTATACCGAAGAAGCATTCTTGAATCGCTTGCGAACTTCGTCCGCCAACAAGTTGATGTTCACCGGCTTGTCATTCAGATAGGATGTGCCGTCGCGGCCGATGGAAATCACCGGCAACTCCTGCACATTTTCCTTGACCGGCTTGACTTTCGGAACGTCGATCTCGAGACCAAACTCCATGACGTGCGCGGTGAGCATGAAAATAATGAGCAGCACCAGAACGACGTCCACCAGAGGTACGATATTGATCTCGGCCAGAGAGGTGTTCGTTCCGCGAAAACGGCCCCGCCTGATTCCGCCCGATGAGTTTCCCAGCGAGAAGGCCATGTTTACTCCATGCTTCTTTCGGTGAGGTTCAGGAACTCGAGCATGAAATCTTCCATGCGCGCGCCAAACTCCTTGATGGTGTTCCCAAAGAGATTGTAAAAGATTGCGGCCGGGATGGCTGCCGCCAGCCCCATGGCTGTGGTAATCAGGGCTTCGGAGATTCCAGGAGCAACCGCGCGCAGGCTGGCCGCACCGGCGGTGGCGAGCTGTTGGAACGCATCGATGATGCCCCACACGGTCCCGAACAGGCCGATGAAAGGCGACACCGTAGCGGTGGTGGCCAAGAGACTCATGTTGCGCTCCAGGCGAGTAATCTCTTCGCTCATGCCCAACTGCAGACTGCGTTCGAGCGCTACTGGATTCGTGACAGCGCCGCGCGATTTCATCTGCCGCGCAACTTCGCTATAGCCGAAATCAAAAACTCCGATCAGCGGCGACCGGCGGAACTGTTCACTGACCACCGCCACGGCTTGGAGTCCCGGCGCTTTGCGAAAGGCCCGCAGAAAGGCGCGATTGGCGGACTTGGCGCGACGAAACACGGCCCATTTGGAAAAAATGATCGCCCAGGAAAGTACCGAGAAGATCAAGAGCAACACCATGACAGCCTTGGGCAAGGGGCCGGAGCTTTGAATGAGATCCCAAAGCTGCAATTGCAGGAACAGCCCGCCAAGTTGGGGAAGTATCAACCGGGCTCCTTTCGCTTCAATGATAGCGTGCCGCCGGTCAGGAACGATCTAAAAAACAGAACCGGAGCGCTCTGTTTTACAGTATGACGCAATCCGCCGTCAAAAAGACGGCGATCTAACCGTTTAGACGGAGCGAAACCTCGTATAATTTCATCGAGTGTTGCTGGAACTGGTTGTGGAAAACTATGCGGTGGTGGAACGTGTCCGCGTTCGATTCCACCCTGGCCTGAACCTGCTGACCGGTGAGACCGGGAGCGGCAAATCCATTGTGGTGGATGCACTTGGCCTGCTGTTCGGCGGCCGAGCGTCGGCCGACATGGTAAGGTCGGACACCGACCGGGCTCGGATTTCGGGCATTTTCGAAGCCCCTCGGGACCCCGGCTGCCAGGCGCTGCTGGAGGAAGCCGGCGTGCCGCTGGAAGATGGAGAATTGCTAATGGAACGCGAGGTTCTGGCGGGCGGCAAATCGCGCGCGTTTCTGGGCAATCGTCCGGTGACGGCGGCTTTGCTTCGGACGCTAGCGCCCTATCTCGGCGACATCCACGGCCAGCACGAGCAACAACAACTTTTTTCGGCGGAGGCGCAGCTCGAGCTGCTGGATCAGTTCGCGGGACTGGAGGAATCGGCTGAGCGAGTGGCCGCTCTATTCCGCGAGTGGAAAAGAATCCAGGATGAGCTGAGTGCGCTGGAAAAGTCGGAGCAGGAGAAATTGCGCCTGGCCGATTTGTGGAGCTTTCAGAGGAAAGAGATTGAAGCGGCTGGATTGAAGGCCGGCGAAGATTCGGAGCTCGAGAACGAGCGCCTGGTGCTGAAGAACGTCGCTAAGCTGCAGGAGAGCGCGAACGCCGGATACTCGGCACTCTATGATGCACCGGAGAGCGCCTCGTCGCAGATTCGGGTGGCCATCAAGAAGCTGGAAGATCTGTGCCGCATCGACACCAGTCTGCAAGGAACTTTGGAGACACTGCAATCGGTCGAAATCGGAGTGGAGGAAGCGGCGCGCGCGGTGCGGGATTACCTCGACCGGCTGGAGGCTGATCCGGACCGCCTGGAACACATCGAGTCGAGGCTGGCCTTGATCGACCGTCTGAAGCGTAAATACGGCGCGAGTCTAGGCGAGGTGCTGGCGTTTCTTGAAAACGTTCGAGTGCAAATCGACTCGATAGAGACGGCGGAGGCGCGCAAGGCGAAGCTAGCGGAGGAGCTGGCCCGATTGAGCGACGCCTATCGCGAGACTGCTGGTTCGTTGACTAAAACGAGAAGGACGGCGGCGGACAAGCTCGCGAAGAAAGTGGAAGGCGAGCTGGGTTCGCTGGCACTGGAGAGTGCTGTTTTCCGGATCGAGATTCACCCGGCCAACTGGTCCGAACGCGGCGCCGATCGCGTGGAGTTTCTCATCTCGGCCAACGTGGGCGAAGAGCCGCGCCCGCTCGATAAAGTGGCTTCGGGCGGCGAGCTTTCACGCATTGCGCTGGCGCTCAAAACCTCGGCTGGAATCACTAACACGCCGGCGGGCCGGAAAAACAGGACGCTGCGCACTCTGGTGTTCGATGAGATCGACAGCGGCATCGGAGGCGGTGTAGCGGAAGCGGTCGGCCGGCGGCTCAAGAAGCTGTCGGGGACGAGCCAGGTGCTCTGCGTAACACATTTGGCGCAAGTGGCTGGGTTTGCCGACCATCACTATTTCGTCGAAAAGCGCGAGGTGAAGGGGCGAACCATCGCCGAGATTGAAGAGCTGAAGGGCGACGCCCGTACGCGCGAGATCGGGCGAATGCTGTCGGGCCAGCGGGTCACGGCCGAGGCGTTGAAGCACGCCGAGCATCTGATCCGGCTGGGCGCGGAATCGGGTCATTAGAAAACTACTTTACATTGCAAAGTTATCTGTGCTATGGTGAGGCATGCTTCCGATCATCCTCGCCTTACTGTTCCTGGCAGGTTGTGGAATCCGACCGGACTTGCCTCCCCTGGCCGCCGCGGCGCGCTCCGGCCGAACCGATCTCATCGCGACACTGGTGAAACAAGGCGCCGATCCTGACGCGCCCGCCGGCGGAAATGGGTGGACGCCGCTGATGCACGCCATTCATAAAAACCAGAAACATTCTGTGATCGCGCTGCTCGACGCCGGAGCCGGCGTGGACGCTCGTGGAACCGATGGGATGACGCCATTGATGATGGCGGCGGGTTACGGCTACACCGACATCGTGAACGTGCTGCTCGACCGGGGGGCGGACGCCCGCATACGACTCAGCGACGGAGAAAACGCGCTGTCGTTGGCGGTCCTGGGAATGCCTGACATCGATCGTTTTACCGTCGCCGATTGTCAGGCAGGGACCGTCCAGACGCTGGTCCGGAGAGTTCCGGGTTTGCGATTCATCGGCCCACCGGGGATTTTGCGGGGGATCACCATTGCTAAAGTCAAAGCGTGCCCTGGTCTGGCGGAGCTGATGGCCGCGCGCAACCCATAGTCGCGCTGCGATCCTCGGAGTGGCTTCTGATCGGCTATTTCGCTTACGTGGCTTTGATTGCTCCTCTATATCCACTCGACCCGCAGGTAAAATGGCTGGCGCTCGCGGTAATGATGCTGGTGGCCGGCCTGCTGGCGGCGCTCGCGGTTGCAGAAAAGTATGGCAGCCAGGAAATCTTCAGCGTCGCACGGGACTGGATTCCGCTCGCGCTGACCCTGGTCGCCTATCGGGAGATGGACTGGTTTTCTCCGCTCGCTCGCGATTACAATCTGGAGCTTCGCTGGCTGGAATGGGATCGCAGGCTGCTCTATGGCGCCGGCCTACAGCGTGGCATGGAATGGCTGGGCGCGGTGCTGCCGGCCTATCTGGAAACCTGCTATCTGGTGGTGTACGCGGTGGGACCGATCTCGGTGGCTATCTTTTACGCTCAACATCGTCGCGAATTGGTGAACCGGTTACTGCTGGTGTATCTGGCGGGGACGCTGCTCGCCTACGCGTTGTTCCCCTATTTCCCTTCCGATCCGCCGCGCACGCTGTTCGGAGGAAGCGACCTGCCGAATGTGATCACGCCCATCCGGCGATTTAATCTTTGGATCTTGGGGGGCTACGGGATTCACTCCAGCGTCTTGCCGAGCGCGCACGTATCGTCGGCATTTTCGGCGGCGTGGGCGCTGTTATGGCTGCTGCCAGAAAAAAGAAAATTTGGCTGGACGATGCTGGCTTACGCGGTCAGCGTGGCCGTGGCGACGGTTTACGGGCGCTATCACTACGCCGTAGATGCCGTCGCGGGGCTCGGTGTCAGCGTAATCGCAGCCCTTATGATTCTTCCGTTTTCTCTTCGTCGCCCTCGTCGTGCTCGCGGCCTTCCTTGATGGCCTTGAGACGTTCTTCGCGGCGCCGGGCGCGTTCCGCGGCACGCTTCACGAGCTCGGAGCCCACCAGCTCGAGCATGGCCTGCTCGGCGCCATCACCCTTACGAGGGCCCAGGCGGACGACACGCGTATAGCCGCCGTTGCGCTGTCCAAAGCGGGTGCCCAGCTTGTCGAAGAGCTTCTTTACCGAGGCGGGAGTCCGTAAAAAAGCCGCCGCCTTACGCCGCGCGTGCAGCGTGTCCTCCTTCGCCAAAGTGATCATCTTTTCCACTAGAGGCTTGGCGGCTTTGGCCTTGGGAACGGTCGTAATGATACGCTCCTGCTCGATGACACTAGTCACCAATCCGCGTAGCAGCGAGTCGCGGGCGGCGACATTGCGCTTCAGTTTGAATCCACCTCGTCCGTGTCGCATGGCTATTCAGGCGCCTCTTCCAAGCCCTGCTCATCGTCCTCTTCCGGACCGGGAGTGAAGTGAGGCAGCGAGCCCGGAGCGGGGACCAAGCGGCCTTGCGCGTCGAATTTCATGCCGAAACCCAAACCGAGATTCGAGAGGATTTCTTTAATCTCGTTCAGCGACTTGCGCCCGAAATTCTTGGTGCGCAGCATTTCGGCTTCGGTTCTCTGCACCAGGTCGCCGATGGTCTGAATATTGGCGTTCTTCAGGCAGTTATAGGAACGCACGCTCAACTCGAGTTCTTCCACCGAGCGGTTGAGCACTTCGTTCATCTGATTCATGGCGCGTTCGGCCGGCTCTTCGGCGGTCTCCGGCACCTCTTCGAAATTGATGAAGATGGCCATGTGATCCTTGAGCAGTTTGCCGGCCTGGCCTATGGCGTCCTGGGGAGAAATAGCGCCGTTGGTCCAGACTTCAATGGTCAGCTTGTCGTAATCGGTCATCTGGCCGAGCCGCGCGGCTTCGACGGTGAAGTTCACTTTGCGCACCGGGGAATGGACAGAGTCGATCGGAATGTAGCCTAGCGGCAGATCTTCATCGTAGTTGCGGTCGGCCGAGACGTACCCGCGGCCGGTCTTCAGGCGCATTTCGATGTTGAGTTTTCCGCCTTCACCGACGGTGGCGATCGGCATGTTGCGGTCGAGCACTTCGACGTCCTGATCGGTTTCGATCTGGCCGCTCAGCACTTGCCCGGGCTTATCGACTTTAAGACGCGCGATGCGCGTACCCTCTCCGATCATCTTGAACGGCACCTGCTTCAGGTTGAGGATGATATCGGTGGCGTCTTCGACCACGCCGGGAATGGGGCTGAACTCGTGGGCCACGCCATCGATCCGGACCGAGGTAATGGCCGCGCCTTCGATGGAGCTCAGCAACACGCGGCGCAGGCCGGTGCCGATGGTGGATCCGAATCCGCGCTCGAATGGTTGGGCGGTGAACATGCCGTAACGCTCGGTGAGCGTCTCGGTGTTGGCAACGAGTCTTTTTGGTTTCTGAAAGCCTTTGAACATATTTTTTGGTTCCTAGTTTCTGGTTTCTGGTTTCTAGTTCGAAACAGAAACGGTTCTTTATTTCGAATACAACTCGACGATCAACTGTTCGTTGAGCTGTATCTGGACGAGTTCTTCACGTTTCGGGTGGGCCAGCACGCGGCCCTTCAAATTATCGCGGTCGACCTCCAGCCAGTTGGGCGAGGGCGCATGCGCGGTGGCGTCGCGGGCGGCCAGGATGGTCGGATTATTCTTGCTCTTCTCGCGGACTTCGACGACGTCATTAGTCCGGACATCGTACGAAGGAATGTTGACCTTGCGGCCATTCACCATAATGTGTCCGTGGCGGACCAACTGCCGGGCCTGATTGCGGCTGGTTCCGAGACCCATGCGGTATACGACGCTATCCAGACGCCGCTCAAGCGAGCTTAACAGCGTTTCGCCGGTGATGCCTTTTTGGCCGGCAGCCTTTTCAAACAGGTTGCGGAACTGGCCTTCGAGCAGCCCGTAATAGCGCCGTGCCTTCTGCTTTTCGCGCAACTGGAGGCCATAGCCGACCAGCTTCGGCTTACGATCCTTGCCGTGCTGGCCGGGGGCGAAATTGCGCTTCTCGATGGCGCACTTTTCGGTGTGGCAGCGCTCGCCCTTCAAAAATAGTTTCATGCCCTCGCGCCGGCAAAGCCGGCAGACGGGGCCGATGTATCTAGCCATTCGTCTTTTTCTCTACCTTTCCAAAAGGTGCAGTTTACAACCCGCGAGCGGGTCTTCGCTCCTGCTTACTTAAACAGCGTTCACACGAGTGTGAACGCGGCACGCACGAATGCGTGCGCCACGGTCTATACTCGACGCTTCTTGGGCGGCCGGCACCCGTTGTGCGGGATAGGCGTACGATCTTTGATCGCCCTCACTTCGATTCCGGCGGTCGCCAGAGCGCGCACCGCCGACTCGCGGCCGGCTCCCGGACCGCTCACTCGAACCTCTACCGTCCGCAGGCCGTATTCCTTGGCCTTGTTGGCGGCCGTCAAGGACGCCTGCTGCGCGGCAAACGGAGTCCCCTTCCTCGAACCGCGAAATCCCAGCGAACCCGAGCTCGACCAGGCCAAGACATTGCCCACCTGATCGGTGAAAGTGACTATCGTGTTATTGAACGATGCCTGGATATGCATGATGCCGTTGCTGACGACCTTCTTCTCTTTCTTCTTGAAGGTCTTTTTCTTGCCGGTCTTTGCGGGGGCTTTTGCCATGTATTAGTCCTTAGGTCTTGCCGGTTGCTTTCTTCTTGTTCGCGACGGTGCCGCGGCGCGGTCCCTTGCGAGTGCGCGCGTTAGTATGCGTTCGCTGGCCCCGCACCGGCAGGCCGCGGCGATGGCGCAGACCGCGATAGGCGCCCATTTCGATGAGGCGCTTAATGTTCATCGAGACTTCCTTGCGCAGGTCGCCTTCCACCGCGCCTTCGTTCTCGATCAAGGTACGGATCTTGTTGACCTCGTCCTCGGTCATATCCGCAACTTTCTTATCGGCATTCACGCCGGCCCGGTGCAACAGCGAACGCGAACGAGTCCGGCCGATGCCGTAGATATAAGTGAGCCCGATCTCGGCCCGCTTCTTGGCTGGTAAGTCCACACCTGCAATACGCGCCATATGATTCCTCTATCCTTGCCGCTGCTTATGCTTCGGGTTGGTACAGATGACCCGCACCACGCCCTCGCGGTTGATCACCTTGCATTTATCACACATCTTTTTGACAGAAGCTCGAACTTTCATAATTCACTCCTACTTCAGCAACCGCACAATTCTTCCACGGCCCGGATCGTGGGGCGATAACTCCACCTCCACGCGATCTCCCGGACGCACTCGCATAAAATTCGTTTTCGCCGCCGAGGCTGCATGCGCGAGAACCAAATCCTGATTCTCCAGCTTCAAGCGAACCACGGCGTTCGGCATCAACTCTACAACCACCGCCTCAATCGGCTTCACGGCCGGGTCAGAACCCACGGTCCGTTCTCCGTCACGGCCACGCAATGCTCGAAATGGGCCGAAACCGAGCCATCCTTGGTCACGGCGGTCCATTTGTCCGATAACACGCGCATCTCCGGGCCGCCGGCATTCACCATGGGCTCGATGGCCAGCACCATTCCTTCTTTCAGCCGCGGATTCTCGTTTCTGCGATCCACATAGTTCGGAATCTGGGGCTCTTCGTGCAATTTGGTCCCGATTCCATGCCCCACCATCTCCCGAACCACGGAGAATCCATTCTCAACAACATGCTGCTCAACCGTCCCGCAAATATCAAAAAGCCGGTTACCGGCTCTGGCCTTGTCGATCGCCATCTCCAGCGATTCCCTGGTAACTTCCAGCAGCCGCTTGGTGGAATCGCTGATCTCCCCGACCGGAACCGTGATGGCCGAATCGCCAAAATAGCCGTCCAACTGGACTCCGGTATCGATGGAAACTATGTCGCCCTTCTTCAGCTTTCTCTTGGACGACGGCATTCCATGGACAATCTGCTCGTTCACGGACGTGCAAAGTACATACGGATATTTGCTGCCCGCGGTCGGCGTGTAATAGCCCTTGAAGGCCGGCTTGGCGCCCGCATCCTTCATCATCTTTTCAGCCGCCGCCTCCAGATCCTGGGTAGTAACGCCTTCTTCCACCATCTTCCCCAGCTCCTGCAGGATCTGCCATACCAGCAAGCCGCTGCGGCGCATCTGTTCCAATTCCTTTTTGTTCTTGCGGATAATCATCTCCGTCCGAGCGCAGAACGCCCCCAGGGCGAGAGGAGATCGGTATCTTTATTGTAGTACAGTTTACGCCTCATTAGAAAGACGCCCGGCGGCCGCGGATCCGGCCCGCCCGCGGAGTGAAGCCCTCATAATGCCGCATGATGAGCTGGGCCTCGATCTGGTTTACGGTATCCATCGCGACACCGACCACAATCAGCAGAGAAGTGCCGCCGAAGTAGAAGTTTACGTTCAGCCCATCCAGCAGCCAGCGGGGGAAATAAGTATCGATCCAGTTGCCGACCAAGGGCAATCGCTGCAGCTTGATACCGGCGATCATGATCTGCGGGATCAGCGACAATACCGAAAGGTATAGGCCACCCACCACCGTGATCTTGGTGAGGATCTTGTTCATGTATTCGGCGGTGTTCTTGCCGGGACGGATGCCTGGAATAAACCCACCGTACTTGCGCATATTGTCCGCCGCTTCACTGGGGTTGAAGATGATGGACACGTAGAAGAAACAGAAGAAAATGATGAGAACGCAGAATAGCAGGTAGTAGAGCGGCTGGTTGCCGCCGATGGAATTCAACATTCCGCTCAGAAACGGGCTATTTTTCACAGCCTGCACGGTCATCAGGGTCTGCGGAAACGCGAGCAACGAAGAAGCGAAGATCACCGGGATGACGCCGCCGGCATTCACCTTGAGCGGCAGGTGCGTGGACTGGCCGCCCATCATGCGCCGCCCTACCACGCGCTTGGCGTATTGCACCGGTATTCTGCGCTCGCCGCGCTCCACCAGAACAATGAACCCGACCACGGCGACCATCATCGCCAGGATCACGATCAGGTGGATAGGGGTCCACTCCTTGGTCACAAACACTTTCTCGTATATATTCTGAATGGCTCGGGGCAACCCGACCACAATGCCGGTGAAAATGATCAGCGACATCCCGTTTCCGATGCCGCGCTCGGTGATCTGCTCGCCCAGCCACATGATGAACGCGGTACCGGTGGTCAGACTCAGGCAGGTCATCAATATGAAGCCGATGCCGGGATTCAACACGAATCCGCCTTCGGCTTTTTCCAGTGTCAGGGCGATTCCGGTGGACTGCATCAAGGCCAGGATGACCGTCAGGTAGCGCGTCCACTGCGTGATTTTTCGGCGCCCCAGTTCGCCTTCCTTCTGAAGCTTTTCGAGGGTCGGCACGACGACGGTCAGCAGTTGCAGGATGATCGACGCCGTGATGTAGGGCATGATGCCGAGGGCGAAGATGGTCAAACGCCGCAACATGCCGCCGCTGAACAGGTCGACGAATCCGAAGATGCCGCCCGAGTTCTGGTTGAAGAATTCCTGCAGTCGATTAGCGTCGATACCGGGCGTGGGAATGTGCCCGCCGAGCCGGTACACGGCCAGCAGCCCCAGCGTGAAAAAAATGCGTTTCCGCAGGTCCGGAATCCGGAAGATGTTTGCGACCGCTTCGAAAAACTTCATCTTTGCCTACCTCAACAGCGAAACCCTCTCGCAGGTCAGAGACCCGCGCCGCGTGACCACTTAGGACTCGCTCCCGATCACTTCGCCACTTCCACCGGCCTTCTGGATCTTCTCCAGAGCCGATTTCGAGAAAACATGCGCCTTCACCGTAATCTTTCGGGTCAGCTCGCCGGACCCCAGCACCTTCAGCCCGGTGCCCAGCTTCTTGATCGCACCCAGTTCTAGCAAACGGCCCGGATCGAATGCTTCCCCATCCAGTTGCTCCAGGCGTCCGATGTTGATTATCGCGTATTCCTTCCTGAATATATTATTGAACCCGCGCTTAGGCAAGCGGCGGTGCAACGGCATCTGGCCGCCTTCAAAACCTCGCATGATGCTATAGCCGGAGATCGATCTGGCACCCTTGGCGCCGCGGCCTGAATATTTGCCGCGACCGCTGCCCATGCCCTGCCCGATGCGCTGCTTCTTGTGCTTCTGCCCGCGGGGCGGTTTGAGTTTACTGAGGTTCATATTAGTCCTTCACAATTGCAAGCAGATGCGGAACTTTCGCGACCATCCCGCGAAACGCCGGCGTATCCGGCCGAAGCACCACGCGATTCATGGTCTTCAGCCCCAGTGATCGCACGATGGCTTTATGTTTCTCAGGGCAGCAGATGGTGCTGCCCACCAGCTTGATCTTGATCCAGTTCGCCTTGTCCTTAGCCATCTTAAGCTACCCTCTCCAGACCTAAACTACCTTCTCCAGACTCAATCCTCGCATCTCCGCTACCTGAGCTTTGTCACGCAACTGCTCCAGTGCATTGATGGTCGCCTTCACCACGTTGTGCGGATTGTGGGAGCCGATCGATTTGGTCAATACGTTCGGTATTCCCACCGCCTGAATTACGGCTCGAACGGGACCGCCGGCGATCACTCCCGTACCTGCCGGAGCGGGCTTCAGCAACACCAGACCGCTTCCGAAACGTCCCAATACCGCGTGCAGGATGGTGGTCTCGAGAACGTTGATCTTGCGCAGATTCTTTTTTGCCGCCTCGATGCCCTTCTTGATGGCGGCCGGAACTTCCTTGGCCTTGCCGGTGCCGAAGCCGACGATCCGGGCGCCGGGGTCGCCCACCACCACCAGCGCGGAAAAGCTGAGATTCTTGCCGCCCTTCACCACTTTGGTGACGCGGTTGATCGAAACCACTTGTTCTTTCAGGTTCAAAGAACCGGCGTCGATGCGTTTTGCCGATGGTATAGCAGCCATTCGTTAGAACTCCAATCCTGCTTGTCGAGCGGCATCGGCCAAAGCTTTTATCCGGCCATGGTACAGATAGCCGCCGCGATCGAATACAACTTTCTTGACGCCTTTGGCCTGGGCGCGTTCGGCGATCAATTTGCCGACCTCTTTTGCGCCGGCTAAGTTTCCGCCCTTACCCACGCCGGCCTTTTTCCCGCCGGATGAAGCCGAAGCAACCGTATGCCCCTTGCGGTCGTCGATCACTTGCGCGTAGATATGTTTCAAACTGCGGAACACGGCCAGGCGCGGCCGCTCCTCGTTGCCCCGGACCCGCAAGCGGATCCGCCCATGAATGCGAACACGAACGTCGTTCTTGGAAGATTTCGCCATCTTACTTCGCTCCTGCCGCTCCTCCGGCTCCGGTCTTGCCGACTTTCTTGCGCAATGCCTCGCCCGTGTACCTTATACCCTTGTTCTTGTACGGGTCAGGCGGGCGCAAGGCACGGATGTTCGCGGCTACCTGGCCGATCATCTGCTTGTCATATCCGGTCAGCACCAGGTGGGTCTGCTTGTCGATCTTGAGCTCCACACCCGGCGGCAGCAAAACTTCGATGGGGTGCGAATAGCCCAGAGTGAAAGTTGCGATGTTGCCTTTCACGTCGGCGCGATAACCGACGCCCGTGATATCCAACTCGCGTGTAAAGCCCGTAGAGACGCCCTGCACGGCCGAAGCAGCCAGAGCGCGTGTTAGCCCATGCAAGGGCGCGAGTTGATCCGAAGCGCGGGCGAACTCCAGGTGCCCATCCGCCTGCCGGGGCTCGATGCCTTTCGGAAGCGGCACCATGAGCTTGCCCTTGGGCCCTTCCACCAACAGCTCTTCGCCCACGGTGATCTTGACACCTTTCGGCAACGGAATGGGTTTATTTCCGACTCTCGACATATGTGTTACCTCATTACCAGAGCTGGCAAAGGACCTCTCCGCCGACACGCTCTTTCCGCGCCGTGCTTCCGGTCATGACGCCGCGCGGGGTCGTCAAAATATTGATGCCCAATCCGCCCAGCACTTTGGGAACTTCCCGGCTGCCCACGTAGACGCGACAGCCCGGCCGCGAAACGCGTTCGATGCGCGAAATCACCGGCACATTACCGGGCGTATATTTCAGGTAAATGCGAATACTTCTTTTGGCGCCTTCCTCGGCTAGCTTGAAGTTCATGATGAAGCCCTCTTCTTTCAGAATGCG
Source organism: Bryobacteraceae bacterium (assembly GCA_035484655.1). Classification (GTDB taxonomy): domain Bacteria; phylum Acidobacteriota; class Terriglobia; order Bryobacterales; family Bryobacteraceae; genus Palsa-89. The sequence continues at coordinate 31,649 of DATHOT010000307.1, forward strand.
GGCGATCTCCATCTTCAGCTTCGACGACGGCACGTCCACCTTGGGGTGATGCGCCATCTGCGCATTGCGGATGCGCGTCAGCATGTCGGCGATTGGATCGGATGTGGCCATAGTTTGTCCCCCGTAATCCTTCGCCTACCAGCTGGCCTTGATCACGCCGGGAATCTCACCGGCGAGAGCCAGCTTGCGGAAACAGATCCGGCACAAGTCGAACTTACGGATATAGCCGCGCGGCCGCCCGCATCGGAAACAGCGGTGGCGCAGCCGGATTTTCACCCGGGGCGGGCAGTCCTTGGACAACATCTTGATCTTGGTCTTCTCTTCTTTCGCGATCTTGGCTGTAGTTGCCATGTACCTTTATTCCTCGAATCCTACTGCTGTCTGAACGGCATTCCCATCTGTTTCAACAATGCCAGTCCTTCGGCATCCGTTTTCGCAGTGGTGACGATCGAAATATTCATTCCCTTGACCTTCTCGACTTTGTTGTAGTCGATCTCGGGAAAAATCAGCTGGTCTTTAATACCGAGCGTGTAGTTGCCGCGCCCGTCGAACGATTTGGAGGAGACTCCCCGGAAGTCGCGGACGCGCGGCAGCGCCACGTTCATCAGGCGATCCAGAAACTCGAACATCCGGTCGCCGCGCAGCGTGACCATCGCGCCAATCGACATGCCTTCGCGCAGCTTGAAAGCCGCGATTGATTTCTTCGCCTTGGTTATTACCGGCTTTTGCCCGGCAATCTGCCCTAGTTCGTGCACCGCGCCATCCATGAGCTTGGCATTCTGGGTCGCCTCGCCCAAGCCGATATTTACCGAGACCTTCTCGATTCTCGGCACGGCCATGACGTTCTTGTAGCCGAATTCCTTCACCAGGGCCGGGACTACGCGATCCTTATAATGATGCCGGAGCCGAGCGTCGGCTTTCTTCGACGGCTTGGGAGCCTTCGGCTCTCCCTCCGCTTTGGAGCCTTCGGGCGTCTTCGCACCTGCCTCTTTCTTAGGACCCTGCTGGGCCCTGGGCTCCTTTTTCGGACCCTGCTGCTGCGGTTTAGAAGCGTCTTCTGGTTTCTTTTCCTTTGCCATTCGTCCCTGCTTTTCTAGGCGCGCTTGTCGATCAGCTCGCCGCTCTTCTTGGCGATGCGCACGCGCCGCTCCGATGTGCCGGCGCCTTCCATTCTGTAGCCTACGCGCGACGGCACGCCGCCCGACGTCAGAACCATTACGTTCGAAATCGCGATGGGGCTCTCCCGCTCGGCGATTCCGCCTTTGATCTGTTTGGACGGATTGGGCCGGGTGTGCCGCTTGATCATCGAAACACCCTCCACCAAAACCTTTCCCACCGCCCGGTCCACCGAAATAACGCGCCCCGTTTTACCCCGGTCGCGCCCGGCGATAACCTTCACCTGGTCATCCTTCTTGATACGGACTTTTACGAACCGCCGGCTGTTGTCCTTTTGGCGCGCCATCAGATAACCTCCGGCGCCAGCGATACGATCTTCATAAACTTCTTGTCGCGCAACTCTCTCGCCACCGGCCCGAAGACGCGCGTGCCCACCGGCTCGCCGACTTCGTTGATCAGCACCGCGGCGTTAGAATCGAACCGGATGTAGGTGCCGTCTTTGCGGCGCGATTCCTTGCGCATCCGAACGATCACGCAGCGCACCACTTTACCCTTCTTAATAGGAGACTCCGGCGTCGCTTCCTTAACGCTGGCGGTGACCACGTCGCCCAGGCCCGCTCGCAATCCCAGATCGCCACCCCGGGGCAAAATACACTGCAGCTTGCGCGCGCCGCTGTTGTCGGCGACTTCGAGCAAAGTTCGCATCCCAATCATGACTTTTTCCTTTTGGTTCCCTTAGCGGTCGGGGACTTCGATCCGGCCGTCGGCTGCATCAGATCCAGATCCACAGCGCTCGGGTCCACCGCCACCTGCACGGCTTTCCGCAGAACTTCGCCCAGCCGCCATCGCTTGAGCTTGCTGATGGGCCGGCATTCGATGATTCGAACCACATCGCCTACCTGCGCGGTTTGCTGCTCGTCGTGAGCGTAGAATTTCTTGCGCTTGTTGATGATCCGCTTGTAGACCGGATGTTGAACTCGCCGGGTGACTTCCACCACGATGGTCTTCTGCATCTTCGATGAGACCACCTGCCCAACCTTCTCGTTCTTATTGCCGATCGGTTTTTGCTCTGCTGTCTCCGCCGTGGCCATGACTCACTTGCCTTTCTTTTTCTTCTTTTTCGCCACGGGTTCTGGCGCCGTATCGGGGTGCAGCTCGCGGTCGCGCAGGATGGTCAGCATCCGCGCGCGATCCTTCCTGAGGGCCCGCAGCTTCTTCAACCCGTCGGTCTGCCCCATCGCCATTTGAAATCGGATCCGGAAGGCCTGCTCGCGCATTTCTCCGGCTTGTTTGCGAAGTTCGTTGCTGTCCTGTTCTCGTACTTTGTCGGCTCGCATCGTTATTCTCCGGCGTGTACCCGGCTCACCAGCTTGGTAGGCAGGGGCAATTTCCCCGCCGCTAACCGGAAGGCTTCTTCGGCCGTGGCTTTGGGGACACCTTCCATCTCGAACAGGATCTTGCCCGGACGAATCACGCACACCCACTGCTCCGGTGCGCCTTTACCTTTTCCCATACGGGTTTCAGCCGGCTTCTTGGTGATCGGCTTATCGGGGAACAGGCGGATCCAAACCTTGCCGCCGCGCTTGATGAAACGCGTCATCGCCACGCGGGCGGCTTCAATCTGCCGGTCGGTGATCCAACCGCAGCGCATGGCTTTGAGACCATAGTCGCCGAAGGCAAGCGTAGAGCCCCGCCAGGCTTTTCCGGTCATGCGCCCGCGCTGCTGTTTTCTGTATTTGACCTTTTTGGGCATCAACATGAGAGTCAGTCTCCAATATTTCGATTATTCCGGCTTCTCCTGCGGCGGTTCGGGCGGCGCCGAGGATTCCGACGGCGCCGGGCTATCGTGTTTCAACTCCTGCTTCCAGCTCGGCTGCGGCGGGGCGAGGGGAGGCAGGATCGGCGCAGGCTTTGAGGTCGAGGACAAATCCGGCGGAGCCGATTGCATGGCCGGACCACCGGCTTCGAAAGGCGCAACCGGTGTTGGTACAGGCGGACGGCGCTCCCGGCGATCCCGCAGTGGTGGACGGCGCGGCTCCGGCTCGTTACGCAGAGAATCCCGCCGGGGACCACCATCCAAAATCTCGCCCTTGTAGGTCCAGCATTTGATTCCGATTACGCCGTACGTCGTGTAAGCCTGGGCAAAACCGTAGTCCAGATCGGCGCGTAAGGTATGCAGCGGCAACTGGCCCTGCAGGTACCATTCACTGCGCGCGATTTCCGCCCCGTTCAGCCGTCCCGACACGCGCACTTTAATCCCTTTGCATCCGAAGCGCAGCGCCGAATCGACCGCCTTCCGCATGGCCCTGCGGAAAGCCACGCGCTTTTCCAGTTGCAGCGCGATCGACTCAGCCACCAGTTGGGCATCCAGCTCCGGCTTGTGCACTTCCTGAATGTCGATGAAGACCTCGCGCTTGGTCTTTTTGGCCAGATCGGTTTTCAGCTTCTCGATCTCGGCGCCCTTGCGTCCAATGATGATGCCGGGCCGGGAGGTGCGAATGGTCACGCGCAGCTTGTTGCCGGGGCGATCCACTTCGATTGAGCTCACGCCCGCTGCTTTCAGCCGTTCACGCAGTGAGTCCTTCAATTCCAGATCTTCGCGCAGCAGCTTCGCATAATCTGCCTTCGCGAACCAGCGCGAGCGCCAGGTCTTGGTGACACCCAGTCGAAATCCGTAGGGATGAACCTTTTGTCCCACTATGCTTTCTCCTCAGTCTGCTTGTCGCCCACCATGACAGTGATGTGCGCCATGCGCCGCTGATAGCGATAAGCCCGCCCCATCGGCGCCGGACGGATGCGCTTCATCCGCGGCCCTTCGTTCACGTAAGCCTCGGTTACAATCAACTGGTCGACATCGACGTCGTTGTTGCGGTTCTCGGCATTAGCGATGGCCGAGCGCAGCACCTTTTCCACCATCGGAGCGATGCGCTTGTTGGTGGACCGCAGGATGTTGATGGCCGTGCCGGCCTTCTGGCCGCGGATCATATCCACCACCAGCCGCACCTTCTGGGGCGATGTTCGAACGTATCTGGCTTCCGCTCTGGCTTCCATGCTTTTGCTCCTAGGACGGCTTGGCCGTCTTCTCCGTTGGCGCGGCGCCACCCGGCGTCGTCGGCGCTGCCGCGGCCTTCACCGAATGCCCCCGGAACTGGCGCGTCGGCGAAAACTCGCCCAGCTTGCGCCCCACCATGTTTTCGGTGATGTACACCGGAATGAACTTCTTGCCGTTATGGACCGCCAGTGTGTGCCCGATGAATTCGGGCCGAATGGTCGAACGCCGCGACCAGGTCCGCACCACCTTCTTCTCGTTGGCCTGGTTCATCGCCGCTACTTTGTTCATCAGATGATCGTCGGTGAACGGCCCTTTTTTTAGCGATCTGCTCATGTCCTAATCCTTATTTCTTCGGCTTCCGGCTCACGATCCACTTGTCGGTGCGTTTGTTGTTACGGGTCTTGAAGCCGCGCGTGGGCTGGCCCCAGGGCGTCACCGGATGCCGGCCGCCGGAAGTTTTGCCTTCGCCGCCGCCATGCGGATGATCCACCGGATTCATCGAAACGCCGCGGTTGTGCGGCCGCTTGCCCAGCCAGCGAGTCTTGCCGGCCTTGCCGTGCGATTCGTTTTCATGTTCCACATTGCCGACCTGTCCGATGGTCGCCATGCATTCCACTTGCACCCGGCGGATTTCGCCCGAAGGCAATTTCAGAAGAGCGATGCCGCCCTCGCGAGAAACCAACTGCACCTGAGCGCCGGCCGAGCGAGCCATCTGCGCGCCTTTTCCCGGCCGCAGCTCGACATTGTGGATCACAGTACCGGCCGGGATATTCTTGATCGGCAGTGCATTGCCGATCAGGATGTCGGCCTCGGGTCCCGAACTCACCGTGCGCCCTACCGTCAGGCCGACCGGAGCGATGATATAGCGCTTCTCGCCATCGGCGTAATTGAGCAGCGCGATGCGGGCCGTACGGTTGGGGTCATACTCGATCGACGCGACCTTAGCCGGGATACCAATCTTGTCGCGCTTAAAGTCGATTGCGCGGTAGGCTTTCTTCGCTCCGCCGCCGCGGAACCGGGATGAAACCAATCCCTCGCTGTTGCGCCCCCCGGTTCGCTTCTTCCCGGAAACCAGCGATTTCTCGGGATGCTGTTTCGTGATCTCTTCGCGCGAAACTACCGTGATAAAGCGGCGGGAGGGCGTCGTCGGATTGTACGATTTCATCGGCATGGCTTATGGTCTCCGTTAAATCTCGGCGTACTCGGGCATCTTCTGGCCGGCTTTCAAAGTCACGTAGGCTTTCTTCCAATCCGATCGGTAACCGGCGAAACGGCCGCGGCGGCGCAACTTGCCCACTCCATTCGAAGTGCGCACTCCGGCCACCTTCACCTTGAACAACTGCTCGACAGCAGCCTTCACCTGCACCTTGTTGGCATCGCGCGCCACTTCGAAACAAAGCGTGTGCTCCGCTTCCTTCTTGGCGACGCCTTTCTCGGTCACGATCGGGCGCTTGATTACTTCGTAGATGGTCATTTTGCGAGCGCCTCCGAAAGTCTCCTGGCCGCGTTCTCGGACATCAGCAATCCGGCGTGGCCCAGCAAATCGTAGACACTGACTTCCTTGGTCGACACCAGCTTCACACCCGGCAGATTCCGCGAGCTAAGCGCCAGGTTATGATTCTCTTCGTTATCCACCAGCAAAACCGTCTTGGGAGCGCCGAGCACATTCAGAACAGCCCGCATCGCTTTGGTTTTGTGATCGGACAGCGTGAATGTTTGTACCACCTTCATCTCGCCGTCCCGGAGCTTGGCCGATAGCGCCGACCGCAACGCGCCCTGAATCATCTTGCGCGGCAGTTTGTAGCTATAGTCGCGCGGCTGCGGACCATGCGTGGTCCCGCCGTGCCGCCAGAGCGGCGAGCGGATGGAGCCCATGCGCGCGCGTCCGGTGCCCTTCTGGCGCCACAGTTTCTTTCCGGAGCCCGATACTTCGTGCCGCGTCTTGGTTTTGGCGTTTCCGCCCCGCGCCCCGGCCTGGGAGTGACGCACCGCTTCGTAGAGCAGCGCCTCATTGACCGGCGCGTTGAAAACTTCATCGGCCAGCTCCAGGGAGCCGACCACCGCGTTATTTAAGTCGACAACATCCACACTCGGCATGGTTGGTTACCTCTTGGCCCTTCTTACCAGCACATACCCGCCATTGGGACCCGGAACCGCGCCCTTGACTACCAGGACGTTGTCCTCGGCGACCACATCCACTACTTCGAGATTTCGCACCGTCACCTGCTGGGTGCCCATGTGACCGGACATGCGAGTGCCGGGGAAGACCCGCGACGGAAAGCTGGACGCTCCGATGGAGCCTGGGGCGCGATGAAACATTGAACCGTGCGAACCCGGACCGCCTTTGAAATGATGCCGCTTGATGATGCTCGCGAAACCGCGGCCTTTGCTGACGCCGATCACGTCCACTTTGTCCGCCGGCTTGAACTGATCGACCAAAACGCGATCGCCCTGCTTCAAGTCGTCGTCGCCCGGCCGCATACGCAATTCGCGCAGGAATTTCACGCCGTCGGCGCTGGCCTTCTTCAAATGTCCGGCCTCCGGCTTGGTGGTGCGCGACGCTTTGGCGAACTCCACCAACCCGAGCTGTATGGCGTTGTAGCCATCCGTGGTGGGCGTCTTGCGCTGGACTACAACGCATGGTCCCGCCTTCAGCAACGTGACTGGCACAGCTTGCCCGTCCGGCCGGAACACCTGGCTCATCCCGATTTTCTTTCCTAAAATGCCTGGGCCCATAAATACCTCTCGAAAATCCAGGAGTCCTGAATTCTCACTTTCCTTTCCCAAAGGCCTTGATCTCCACATCCACACCCGCGGGAAGATCCAGCTTCATTAGCGCGTCCACCGTGTCCTGGGTCGGCTCGAGAATATCGAGCAGCCGCTTGTGCGTCCGAATCTCGAACTGCTCGCGCGACTTTTTGTCCACGTGCGGAGACCGGAGCACGGTGTAGCGGTTCTTGATGGTCGGAAGCGGAATCGGTCCGGCGACCTGCGCTCCCGTCCTCTTGGCCGTGTCGACAATCTCCGTGGTCGATTGGTCCAGAATGCGGTGATCGTACGCCTTGAGGCGGATGCGGATGCGTTCGCGGAGGCTCATGATTATTCCAAAATCTCGGTCACGGTTCCCGCGCCGACCGTCCGGCCGCCTTCGCGGATCGCAAACCGCAAGCCTTTATCCATGGCCACCGGCGTAATCAGCTCCACCACCAGCCCCACGTTGTCGCCCGGCATCACCATCTCGGTCCCGGCCGGCAGCTCCGTCACTCCCGTCACGTCCGTGGTCCGGAAATAAAACTGCGGCCGGTATCCTTTAAAGAACGGCGTGTGCCGCCCGCCTTCATCCTTGCTCAAGACGTAAATCTCGCCCTTGAACTTCTTGTGCGGGGTGATTGACCCTGGTTTCGCTATCACCTGTCCGCGCTCCACGTCGTCTTTTTCAATTCCGCGCAGCAGCAGCCCGACATTATCGCCTGCCCGGCCCTCATCCAACAGCTTCTTGAACATTTCCACGCCCGTCACTACCGTCTTGCGCGTATCGCGGAAGCCCACAATCTCCATTTCCTCGCCGACTTTGCAGATCCCCTTCTCGATCCTGCCCGTCACCACCGTCCCGCGCCCCTGAATCGAGAAAATATCTTCGATCGGCATCAGGAACGGTTTGTCGATCTCGCGCGCCGGCTGCGGGATGTACTTGTCGACGGCGTCCATCAGCTCGTCCACCGTCTTTTCCCACTGCGGCTCGCCATTCAGCGCGCCTAATGCCGACACCCGCACTAGCG
>DATHOT010000308.1:0-19422 GCA_035484655.1 Bryobacteraceae bacterium
ACTGCATTTCCATGGCGCCCGCGGTGGACTCGGGTTCAAGGATGGAGGGATAGAGGCGCGTATGGAAGATCACGCCCTCGAACGCCACAAAGAAAATCAGCGTGGCGAGGATACGAGGAACGACTTTAATGGAGTTCTCCGCCAACGAACCAATATAGCGTCGAAGAGGGCGGGCAGGCCCCTGTCCAACATGATAGGCTTCGAACATGCGCAAACGATTTCTGCGTGGTGGACTGTCGGGGCTTTTGCTGGCAGGCTTGTCCCTGTCGTGCGCTTTCGCGAAAACCAAGGAGAAGACGCCGGTGCTGAAAGATGAATTTGTTCAGGTGAGTGGTTTACGAATGCACTGCGTAACCGCCGGAAAGGGTCCGCTGATACTGTTTCTACACGGATTCCCGGAGTTCTGGTATGAGTGGAAGAATCAGCTCGCCGAATTCGGCAAGGATCATTTGGCGGTAGCGCCCGATATGCGCGGCTACAACCTCTCCGACAAGCCGGACAGCGAGGAGCAATACCGGATGAGCTACCTGGTGGATGACGTCCTCTCGCTGGCCGATCATTTTTCCCACGGCAAGAAGTTCGTGCTGGTGGCTCACGACTGGGGCGGCGCCGTGGCCTGGGCTTTCGCCATCGCGCATCCAGAGCGGCTGGACAAACTGGTGATCGTAAATGCGCCGCATCCGGGCGTGTTCGGACGTCTGTTGGCGTCGGACCCGAAGCAACAGCAGGCCAGCCAATACATGCTGATGTTCCGTAGTCCGCAGGCCGAGCAGACGCTTTCGGCGAACAACTACACGCCGCTGGTGAGCGCAGTGCTTGGCGCGGGACTCCAGAACGGCGCGTTCACCGACGAAGACAAGCAGGCCTACATCAAAGCCTGGTCGCAGCCCGGAGCATTGACCGGGGGCTTGAACTACTATCGCGCCAACGCAGTCGGACCGCCTCCGCCCGGACAAGCTACAGAGCCGGCGTCTTCAGGCAATTTCGGCGCGGACCCAGCGCGGCTCACAGTCAAGGTGCCCACGTTGGTCATCTGGGGAGAAAAGGACACCGCGCTGCTCACTGGGAATCTCGACGGACTGGACCAGTTCGTCCCGCAACTGACCATCAAGCGCATCCCCGAAGGCACGCACTGGGTGATCCACGAGAAGTCCGCCGAAGTAAACGGCTACATTCGGGATTTTATCCGCTAAGCCGGCGTCGACGCGCTATCTTTCGAAATCAGCGGCTCGAGAATGCCGGTGATTTCTTCGAAAATGTAGCTGGGCGAGCGATCGCCGCGGATCTGATAATAGTTCCGGTCCTGGTAATACGCTAGCACTGGGCGCGTGAGCTCGTCGTAGGTGCGAAGCCGGTCTTTCACGACATCTTCCTGGTCGTCCTTGCGCGTGGCAAGCGGCGTGCCGTCGTCGTCGCATACTCCTGGCTTCTTGGGCGGCTGATGCAGCAGGTTGTAAATTCTCCCGCACTTGGGACATTGGCGGCGCGAGGTCATTCGGCCAATCAGAGCATCCATGGGCACGTCGAGATGCAGGATGATGGGCTTGGGCAATCCGCGCTCGGCCACCAAACCATCGAAATACTCGGCCTGCTGCACGGTGCGCGGGTAACCATCGAGGAGAAAACCCCTCTGGCAGTCGGGCTGAGCGACCCGCCGCGCGAGCATTTCGTTGACGAGATCGTCGCCTACCAATCCCCCGCTGGCCATGATGGACCGCGCGGCGTTACCCAGAGCCGTGCCGGCCTGAATCTCACCCCGCAGCATGTCGCCGGTCGAAATCGCCGGTATCCCCAACCAGTTTGTGATCAGCCGCGCCTGCGTCCCTTTGCCGCTGCCTGGCGGTCCAAAGAGCAGAAGGACCACGCTACTTTCCCCTCATCAATATACGGAAACCCCTTGTTAAGATACTGGAACACGGGAAAACGGTCAAGCTGTTAAAATCAGCAGGACTCCCATGACGAGACTAGTACTATTCTGCATTATTTACGCCGGCTCGTGCTGTCGTGCCGCGGATCTCGAGCTGAAAGCGACGCCGCAGACCGTAGTTTGGGGCTATTATTCCGCGGCGGCGAAGCCCGCGTTGCGTATTCATTCCGGCGACACGGTGAGGATCGAGACCATGTCCACCGGGAGCCCGGCGCAGTTCGAAGCGGCCGGCGTACCGCCCAGTCAGATTTCAGAAGCCTTTCGGAACATCTTTAAAGAGGTGACCGATCGAGGGCCGGGGCGGCACATTCTCACTGGGCCGGTCTACGTGGAAGGGGCCGAGCCTGGAGACGTGCTGGAAGTTCGCATTCGAAAGATCGAACTGGCGTCGCCATTCGCGTACAACGGATTTCGCCCCGGCTTCGGATTTCTTCAGGACGAGTTCCCTTATGAGCGGACCAAGATCATTCCACTCGACCGGGCTCGCATGCTGGCGCACTTCAGCGATTCCATCGAGATTCCGATCAAGCCCTTCTTCGGCAGCATGGGCGTAGCGCCACCCGAGGTGAATGGCCGGATCAGCAGCGCTCCGCCGTGGGTCCACGCCGGCAACATCGACAATCGCGAAATGGTGGAAGGAACGACGCTTTTCATCCCCGTGCATGTCAAAGGCGCGCTATTCGAGGTGGGCGACGGCCACGCCGGGCAAGGCAACGGCGAGGTGGATATCACTGCCATGGAAACGCAGCTCACCGGAACTTTTGAGTTCATCGTCCGCAAAGACATGCGGCTGAAGTGGCCGCGCGCCGAGACGCCGGCGTATTACATTAGCATGGGCTTCCACGAAGATCTGACGGAGGCAACCCGGATCGCGATTCATGAAGCGATCGATTTCCTGGTCAACGAGAAGCATCTGAGCCGCGACGAAGCGTACATGCTGGCGAGTGTTGGCGTGGATTTTTGCGTGACACAACTGGTGGATGGAAATAAGGGCGTTCACGCCATGATCCCCAAGAGCATTTTCGTGCGAAGTCAGCGCTGACGGGCCCCTGATAATACTTTTCGCGCCGTTTCGACGCCGCAGACCGGCAGCTTGGGATCGTTGAGCAGGCCGATCTGCTTCAAGACCGACGCCTGGTCCCAATAAATGTGCTCGTGCGCCAGCTTGCCGTCGCGAAAGTGGACAATCGCGACCAGCGGCACTTCGACGCGCTTGTGGGTCGGCGCGACGCCCGGCAGCATCCAGGGCATTTCCATGGTATGGGTGAAGGAGAAGATCATCTCGTCGACCAGTTGATCTTTGCCGACAGTGCGAGACACCGGCGTCAATGTTGTATCCGGCGGCATCTTGGGAATAAAGTCCGATGAATAGAAGCGCCGCAGGGCGTCTTTGCCGTAGGCCCCGGTCATCACGGGAATGTGATTGACGTACGCGTCCTCGACCATGGTGTCGAGGGTGGCTTGGGTGTCGCGGGTGCCAAACTCGTGCTCGGTGTGTTTTTCCCAGAGCGCGCTGAGATCCAGATTGTCCATGAGGCTTATGGTACTCCGCTCGGAAAAAGCGGTGCCGAGTGCCGAACCGTCGGGTACCTACTGTCGCGTTACTGTTCCTGTGACCTTGTACACGATCGGAGACTCGCCATTTAGGTTGCCGTTGGTGCCTACCTGATAAGTGCCGGTAATACTATTGTTGCCCGATCCGGTGAATTGCATATTCAGCCACTTCACCTGGACATTCGGAAAGCCTGCAATGCTTCCTGATGCCAGGATGGTAGCGTTCCAGGTGCCGGTGGTGGGGTCGTAAGTGCCCGTACCATTGGGAATCGCCGGCCGATCGCCGGTAAGCGTGATGGTTTGGGTAGCCGCAGCCGCATTAATGCCGCCCCCCGTTGGCGAAGACGTTGTGAAATGGACAGTCGCCATCTGCCCGCCGAGACCGACGTAGGGGTCACTGGAGAACGTATCGGTGATCACGGTGAAAGTTATAATCAGCGTTCCGGAGGTCGGAAATAACGTTACCGGAGACGTGCAGTTCACGGTGGCTTGATGCAGTCCTGATTGAGGATGGACGTAATCGGCCGTTTTAATCGTATTGTGGAACGGGAATAAATGATCGTCATCCCACGGTATGAGGGTCACCGTGATTTGACCGGGGACGCCGCAAACGCGAGTAAACGTGGCCCCATCACCGTCATTCTGGTCGAAGGTCGTAAAGTTTACGTCTCGTTCGGCATCCATGTTCGTGGTCGCATTGGCCGCATCCGTGCCGGCGCCGACCTGAAAAGGAGCGATGCAGCCGGAAAGGCAGCCCGTCTTGTCATCCTTGTCCCAAAAGCGGTGGACGGGTGTAGTGCCGAAAGGCAAATCCGCGTCGGAAGAACCCTTGGCCGAGAATGTCACGGTGGTTCCCACTGGCACGGTGATCGAATCCATGGGATTGGCGCAGGCTCCTCCGCCCGTTTGCGTGGGATTGACGATCGTTCCATCGGCGAGTGTGACGGGAAGGATATGATTATCCGCAACCGGGTGATAGTACCGGTCGAGCACTTTCCTCCAGCCGGTATCGTTCGGAAACAAAAAGTTGGGCGACTGGGGCAGCGGCCAGACGATGGAGAGTCCGTTACCCGGCAGATCGAAGTCGACGCCCGTTTCCGGATCGCGGGCCTTCATCGGCAACTGATCGGCATTCACGCCATAGTGTGCAAAAGGCGTAGTTCCATCGAAGGTCCGGGTATACGGAAGATCGTAGGGCTGGTTGGGGAAATCTCCGTTGTAGTAAAAGCCTGCCGTCAATCCCATAGCGTTCTTGGGCAGGAGGCCGTCCGCTCCGAGACCAACATTAATCATTCGCCGCGAAGGGAAATAAATATGGAGTCCATGCGCGTTGGGATGATTGGCCCCATGCGATTCAAGAACGACCACGCGGTTAGCGACTGCATCGAGAATGCTTGCAACCGGGCTCAGGAGGCAATTGGGAACCCCGGAGGTCTGCATCTTCTTGGCGAAATCGTAAAGGTCAATGAAGTTGTTGTCCCAAAATTTCTCAGCCGCATTGACTTGGTTCCGGGTAAGGATTTGGACATTGTCACTGGGATCGTCGCGGCCCTGAAAGAGGCTCATGCCGGGAGCCAGCAGATCGGACCAGGCGCGGATATTCACGCTCAGGTCGTTGACCTTGGTGAGATCCGATACCGAAACGGTGTAGCCCTGTTGGATCGAGGCTGACGGGCTGCCGCTGGTGTTCGCGACATATTGGTTGAAAATATCGGTGATGGATTGCAGGGCGTTCCAATTTGGATTCGCCGCCAGGTCTTGGGCCAGGCTTTCATAGGGAAAATCGGTGGCCCAAGTGATTTCCTCCGACGCTAGCATGTAATTCGCATAAGGCTTCAGCTGATGAGCGACTTCCACCCCCGCCATCAGGCAAGCATCAAAAACAATCCAATCGAAATTTTGACCATTCAATGCCGTGGACAGCTCGCCCATATAGAGCGTGTCAACCTGCTGCCGCGTACCCGTCGGAAATGTCTCGTCAGGACCGAAACCCTTCCATCCGCCGCCGTGACTGCTCAGTATCAGACCATAATGAGCGGCCGGATAATTTTGTTGGCCCCAGGCGATGAACGCGCTGAGTTCATTGGGGTCGCCCATGTCCCGCTCGCCGATGTCTGTAAGGCCGGGATTAATCAGATTCACTGAAGGCGCGGTCGCGGTACCGGGGATATAGGAGTTACAGGCTACTGCCGCGGCGGCGGGACTCAGGAGGCCGCGATAAGTGGTCGACATTCCGGAGACGGGATCCGGCATGTTTTTCAGATCCAGCATGACGACGAAATTGACATTCGCGGTCGAGCCGCCCGCCTGTTGAAGGCGGCAGATCTTTCGAACGAACCAGCCCTCCAGATTGTTGTCGGCGCTCATGTAGGCCAGCACTGTCCAGCTGGCCGGAGCGACCGCCGCCTGAGCGCGTGTGCCTCCCGGGGAAATCTGGCCGGGAGCGGCCGGCGGAGCAATCGGCACAACCGCCAGATTCTGTTGGCCAGGCGTAGGCCCAAGACTCGAAGGGCCGCCCAACGGATTGAAGTCGCCGACAGTATCGGAATCAGATGAAAATGGGTCCCGCCCGATCGAGTCGCCGGGGTCGACGAAACGCCGCACTTCGAGTCGATCCGAGCCAATGTTGTCGTGCAACAGGACCGATCCCATGGTCCAAATGCCGGCGGCAACCGCGTCCAGATGAGCCTGGCCGGGAGCGTAGGTCACACTAGAGCGCGCCCAGTCGATGAAATCGACGATGGTTCCCGGAGAGTAGAGGGCCGCTTCGTCGGAATCCACGCTCCAGTACGGAGTGCCAGCCGCGTCGCCCGTATAGTAGTCACCCGAATTGCTCGTGAAATCCAGGCTGTTGTTGCCGGATGCAAAATGCACCACCAGGTACGCGCCGGCAGGTAGGAGCACGGACGGCAACGCCCGCGCCCTCGCGCCGTTCACGCCGTCCGACGCAGTAACCGACCAGCCCGTCAAATCCACAGGATTGGAGCCTGCGTTGAACAACTCGAGCCACTGGTTGGTGCGGAACGCATCCTGGCTATTGGGATCGTTATAAAACAGAACTTCGTTGATCTTAACTTGGGCGTCAAGAGTAAACGCCAGGCATGCCAGCAACAGGAAGCGGACCATGGTCTCCTCCGGAGGATGAACTTGGGATTTAATTTTTGGGACGGCTTCTGGCTAGTATGAGGGCGGTTTTCGATTTTAGAAATAGTACCGGAGATTCATATTGGCTTTTTGCATGCCAGGGTCAGGCCATCTCGTATCGGCAGCATACTGATCCATACCCGGTCATCGTTACGCAGACTTTCGTTGAAGGCCCGTATTGCGCGCGTGTCGGGATCGTTCACCGATGGATCGATTACTTTTCCGTCCCACAGCACGTTGTCTACAGCGATCAATCCTCCCGGACGAACCAGCACCAAGGCGCGCTCATAGTAGTTGATGTAATTCCCCTTGTCGGCATCGATGAAGGCGAAGTCGAACCGGCCGCCCTGTCCTTGCGCGATGAGATCATCCAGCGTCTTCAAGGCCGGGCCGAGCCGTAAATCGATCTTGCGCTCGACACCCGCCTCGCGCCAGTAGCCCCGCGCGATGGACGTCCATTCCTCGCTGATGTCGCAGGCTATGACACGGCCGTCGTCTGGAAGCGCCAGAGCCACCGCCAGCGAGCTATAGCCGGTGAACACGCCGATCTCGAGAGTCTTTCGCGCCGCGAGCAGATGAATGAGCAAGGCCATGAACTGCCCCTGCTCCGCCGAGATCTGCATGTCGCCAAGGGGGTGGCTGGAAGTTTCGTGGCGAAGGCGGCGCAGAATCTCCGGTTCTCGGACGGTCACGCGCCCGATATAGTCCAACAATTCGTCGTTAATATTGGTGTCGCCGGTCGCCATAACAACTATTGAAACACCGGCGAGAGGCGGGAGAGAGACGCTGATCTATCGGCCCGACAAAAACGAAAACGCCGTTAGTCCCAGCGACACAATGAATGCCAGCGCGAGGAGCAGCGAGTATCCGTTGCTTGCCGCTCCGGAAGAAGCAGCCTCGCCGCAGCTATAGCAGACCCTTTCGTTCTTGGCCAGGATTCCGTTGCATTGGAGGCATCGAGTCATGTCCAATTAAACCGCGAATTCATTTTTCAAACCATCACCCTTAAGCACCATTTTGTGGCTCGGGTTTTCATCGGAGTACCGCGGCGTCGAGCGTGGGAGTACGCTAGTTCGCCAGGTTTGCGTTACAGGCGCGAGCGGAGTACCGAAAAACGCACGTAGCCTCCCAAGACCTAGTGCCTCCCGGACGCGAGGCCCAGTACCGCGCCAGGCAGGGCTCCATCAAGATGTATGATTTCCTCGCCCGCCGCCACTACAGCCCGCGTTGTAACATAGGCTCTGAAATGATTACCGACACTGAGCGCCAAAAAGCGGTAGATCTGCTTAACCGTAGCCGGCAGGCCTTGCTTGAGGCGGTGGATGGCGTGACGGAACAGCAGGCCCGCTGGAAACCGGCGCCGGAGCGATGGTCCATTCTCGAATATGTGGAGCATCTCGCTGTTTCCGATGACGCGCTGGTTGCACTGGTGGAGCGGTCGCTTCAATCACCCGCGAAGCCAGAGACCAAAGAGGAGCGCCACGCTCGAGAGCAGAAAATTCGTGAGACACCGATGCCTCGCGGGGTGAACCGCGCCCCTGAGATGCTGAAGCCGAATGCGCGGTTCGGATCTTTGGCCGAGGCGGTGGCGGCGTTCAGAGAAGCACGCGCGCGCACCATGGAGTTTACTCAGAACACCCAAGCAGACCTGCGATCGCATTTTGCGCCGCATGCGGTGCTGGGACCCTTGGATGGCTATCAATGGCTGGTCGGAAATGCGCGCCACGCCGAGAGCCATGCCGGCCACATCCGCGAGATTCGAAGCTTGGACGGCTTTCCGCCCGCTTAACAGCCGATGCTCCGGCTTGCGCGCCCTCTCACGATTGCGGTCGCCAATTATGGCTTGACCAGACCGCTGAAGGACGGCAGTATCCCGTGCGGCCACCTGAGGCTGGAGCATGTAACGATCGATTCCGCTGTCGCAGGCATGCGGCGCATGGTCCGCGATCTCGAATTCGACATCTGCGAGATGGCCTTCACCACCTATCTCTGCGCTAAAGCGTACGGACGGCCGATCACCGCGATTCCGGTGTTCATCACCAGAAACTTCCACCACTGGGCCACCTTCTACAACGTAAAATCCGATATCGAGGAACCGAAAGATCTGGAGCACCGGGTGGTCGCCGTAAATCGCGGCTACACCGTCACCACTGGAACCTGGGCGCGTGGGATTCTTCAAAGCGAGTATGGTGTGGATCTCCGCAAGATTCTTTGGGCGCCCACCAATGATGAACACGTAGCCGAGTTCCGCGCTCCGGCGAACGTGGACTACCGGTTTCAGGGAAAAACGATGGCCGAGCTGTTCGCTTCAGGCGCGATCGACGCGGCGGTTGGCGACATCAAGATCAATTCTCCAGGAATCAAACCCCTGATCCCGAACGCCACCGAGGCCGGCTTCAAGTATTTCCGAAAAACCGGCATCTATCCGATCAATCACACGGTCGTGATTGCCGATGCGGTTCTCGAGGCCCATCCTTGGGTCGCGGAAGAGCTTTTTCTCGTGTTCAGCGCCGCCAAGTGCGCCTATCTGGCCCGATTGCGCGCAGGCGCAGAGCTGACAGCGGCGGATCATGCGGCGATTGAACTATCTCGCGTGGTTGGGGACGATCCGTTCCCATTCGGCGTGGAAGCGAACCGAAAGCCAGTAGAGACGCTGGTGCGGTTTGCTGTCGATCAGCAAATCATCCCGAAGCCGTACGCTCCCGAAGATCTGTTTGCGCCCAGCACCCTGAAGCTGGAATAGCTATCCTTATCGGAAGAGGAGAATCCGCCACGTGAGCACTGCCGCCGCTACGCTGAAGCAAGTTAGAGTCTCGATGATGAACGCCATTCACGATCTGCCATTGTTGGTCGCACGGGACGAAGGCTACTTCCGCGACGAGGGACTGGACGTCGAAATCCTGAAGACTCCAGGCACCGCGCAGCGCGAGTCCGACCATCAGGCCCTGCGCTCCAACATCTTCGAGCGCACCATGGAATCGCTCTACGAGCAAGGCAAGTGCGACCAGTTTCGGATGTGCGAGTGGGGGATCATGAAGCGTGCGGTGGAGTCGAACGTGGAATCCGGACATCGGCCGGCCAAGATTGTGGCGCTCGGTTCGGCGATGTCATCCTTTGCGATTGTCACTCATCCCAAGAAGGGCATTTACGAGCCGGAGCAGCTCAAGAACAAGCCGGTCGCTGTCAGCCCGTTCAATGGTTCACATTTCACCACGCTGAAAATGCTGGAAGGCTTTTTGAACCGGGATCAGATCCAATGGGTCAATGCCGGCACGCACAAAGAGCGTCTGGAGGCATTGATCAAAGGCGATGTGGAAGCGGCCAGCCTCATGGAGCCGTGGATCAGTGTGGCCGAAAAACAAGGGTGCCGCGTGCTCATCGAATCGCGCTCGACCCGAAGCGAGGCGGCCGGCGATGAGCTGGATGGTCCGACGTTGGCCAAGATGTTTCGCGCCGAAGCTGAAGCGGCCGAAGCGATTCAGAAAGATCCAGGACGCTATGCGCGTTACCTGATCGAGGAAGCCGGGGGACTTTTGAATTCCGACGACCTGAATCTGCACCGCATTCTCAATGCCCCGCCCGAGCCCTACACGCGCGAGCGCTTCGACCATACTTATCAGTGGACCTTGAGCTGGGGTCTGGTCGCCGCCGGCGCGACATATGAAAATACGGTCGATAATCGCGCGTGGCAGTAGCGGGTAGGTATAAGTTTGGCTGTTAAACGACCGCCCGGCGGCACCTGGCGCGAAAGGCTCGCTATTCCCGCGATCGCCGCGCCGATGTTCCTGGTCTCAGGGCCGGATCTGGTGGTCGAGACCTGCCGATCCGGTATCATGGGCACTTTCCCGGCGCTCAATCAGAGGACCAGTGAAGGGTACACGGCTTGGCTCGATGAGATTCAGGAACGGCTCGACCGGATTGAGGACGAGACGGGAATCACTCCGAGCCCGTTCGGCGTCAACCTGATCGTCCACAAAACCAACGCACGCTTAGCTCGCGATCTCGAAATCACCGTTCAACATCGGGTGCCGGTCGTGATCACATCACTCGGCGCGGTGCGTGATGTTGTCGACGCCATCCATTCCTATGGCGGCCTGGTCTTCCATGATGTCATCAATCTTCACCATGCGAACAAAGCCGCTGGAGCGGGCGTGGACGGGCTGATCGCAGTCTGCGCGGGAGCGGGTGGACACGCCGGCCTGCTGAATCCCTTCGCATTCATCGCGGAGATCCGCCAGTTCTTCGACAAGATCGTGATTCTTTCCGGGGCTATTACGCATGGCCGTCAAATCGCCGCGGCTCAGTTGCTGGGCGCCGACCTCGCGTATCTTGGCACGCGGTTTATCAATACGCGGGAATCCCTTGCATCCGCCGGCCACAAAGAGATGATTCTAGCGTCCACTGCGAAGGACATTGTCTACACACCCGCCATCAGCGGCGTGCACGCGAATTTTCTGCGCGCGAGCGTCACTGCCGCTGGAGCCGACCCGCACAATCTGCAATCGTCCGTCCAGCTGACCATCTCCGCGGAGGGCGAGGCGAAAGCTTGGAAAGATGTCTGGTCGGCGGGGCAAGGAGTCGGCGATATTCACGATATTCCCTCGGCGGCCGACCTCTGCCGGCGCCTGGTGGCGGAATATCGCGAGGCGATAGCAGGGCTAAACTCCGGCCGGCTGCCGCAACCCCTGTAGCGCGACGGCCCTGACGCAGAGCTTCAATCCGCGCTTCGTGCGGAACTCGACTCTCCGAAGACTCTGTCGTGTAGCCGGCTGTACACGCGTCGCGAATTACCCTCAAAGATCTTCCACTTGTCTCTATCGCTCAGCCGGGGCACCGCGTCGATGTAGCGCTTGGTGTCGTCGAAATTATGGCCGGTCTCCGGGTCGATGCCTTTCACGGCGCCGACCATCTCGGAGGCAAAGAGAATGTTGTCAATCGGGATGACTTTGAGCAACAACTCGATCCCGGGCAGGTGATACACACAGGTATCGAAGAAGACATTGTGGAGTAATAGCTCGCCAAGAGGCGGCCGCTTCAAATCCTGCGCTAGCCCACGATAGCGCCCCCAATGATACGGCACCGCGCCGCCGCCATGCGGGATGACGAACTTCAGCGTCGGGAAATCCTTGAAAAGGTCGGAGGTCAAAAACTGCATGAATGCGGTGGTGTCGGCGTTGATATAGTGCGCGCCAGTGGCGTGAAAGTTCGGATTGCAGGAGGCGCTCACGTGCACCATGGCCGGGACGTCGAGTTCGACCATCTTTTCGTAGATCGGATACCACCAGCGATCGGTCAGCGGCGGATCGGTCCAGTGGCCGCCCGAGGGATCGGGATTGAGATTGCATCCCACGAAGTCGAGCTCTTTGACGCAGCGCTCCAGCTCACCGATGCAATTCGCCGGAGGCACGCCAGGCGATTGAGGCAATTGGCAGACACCGACAAAATTATCGGGATAGAGATTGCATACTCGGTAGATCAGATCATTGCAAACCTGCGACCAGTGCAGGCTGGTCGTGGCGTTGCCCAGATGATGCCCCATCGCGGAGGCTCGTGGAGAGAAGATCGTGACGTCGGTGCCGCGCTCGCGCTGGAATTTGAGCTGCGCTTTTTCCAGGCTCTGACGGATCTGATCGTCACTGATGGTCAGTTTTGCGGCGAAAGCATCGTCCGGATTAGCAAGTTGACTCTTTCGCCAAGCTTCCAGTTCGGGCGGCGCAGTGGTGTAATGCCCATGACAATCGAGGATCATGTTGCCGCCGCGCGGCCCTCTAGAAAGGCCGATTCACGCACCATGGTCGGATGCTAGCAAGCGCGCTGCGTTTCAGTCAAACGGCGCTGGATCTGACGTCGATCAGCTCCAAGGGATAGCCCCGTTCCCGCCAACCTTCGATGCCGCCCGCTAGCGGCCGCACGCGGATCACTCCTTTGCGGAGTAGTTGCAGCGCCGCCCGGGCGCTGGAGGCTTCGTTTGGTCAAGAACAGTAGAGGATTACGTCTTTCTCGCGGGGAATTTCTTGCTCGCGGGCCTCCAGTTCGTCCAAGTCGATCCAGATCGCACCCGGCACCTTGGAGTTATCATGTATGACTTCGAGCGCGCGCCGCAGGTCCACGACCGCCAGATCTTCACCAGATTCGATCATTTTCAAGAGCTCTTCCGGCGTCACCCGATCGATGCGCAGTTCGCGTATGAAACGCTGGCGCTGATAATATTTCCAGACGATGTAGCCCGCCAGCAAAATGATTAGCACCAGAACCAGCCAGGAGCCCATTCGTCCGACGTACTCGGCCGCGTCCTCTAGTTGATTGCGAAACAGGTATCCGACCGCGAGAGATGATCCGCTCCAGGCGATCACGCCGGCAATATCGGCCGCCAGGAACTTCAGCAGCGGCATGCGGGTGAGTCCCGCCATGGGAGCGGCAGCAGTGTTAAGACCGGGAACGAATTTTGCAAACACCAACGCTAACGCGCCGAACTTCCGGAAAACGGTTTGGATATTGCTTACACAGGAATCGGGCTCCAGCGATATCCGGCACAGGAGATTGAGAATCGAGTGGCCACGCACGCGACCGAGTCGGAACCACATCAGGTCGCTCGCTAGTGCCGCGGAGAGAGCGACAGCCAGGGCCCCCGTGAAGGAGAAATTGCCCAGGCCAACCAGCGCCCCCATGGCCAGCATCACGGGGATGGCGGGTACGGGCAGCCCAGCTTGCTCGGCCAAGACGTTGGCGAAGAGTACCCAGTAGCCGTGCCGGAGCAGGAATGGGATGATGCCGTGCATTACTTAGATTGTAGATGCGTGGGGAGGGGCGGATGATTCAGAGCGGCGCGCGGCTTAGGCTGGTGATGAAGAAACCGACTCCAGGGACATTCTTCTGGCTCAACCGGTCATCATTGGTGATGAAGAGATCGGCTTCAGCCGATACGGCGCAAGCCAATTGAATGGCGTCAGCAGGCTGAATGCTCCGATCCTGGCGAATATGAGCATAGGCTTCAGCCGCTCCAAAATCGAACGCAGATACAGTCACGTTCGGGGCCGCAAAATACGCACGATAGCGGTCCGCGAGTGCCGCGTTGCCGGCGGAGAACGGCTTGGTAAGAACCTCGCCCACACTCATCGCACTGGTAAGGAGCTGATCGTGGCGGCGGATCATTCTGCGGCGCAAGTCGTCGACCACTTGGCCAAACTTGGGACTGTCCTCGAGCAGGTAGATAAATAGATTGGTGTCCCAGAAGATGTTCGCCACGCTTCTATTTCTCCAGAGGTTCCTGACCGTACCAATTTGATCGCAGACTTCGGACATACTCGTCAGCGTCTGTATCCGCCCAGATCTCCTTCCCCACGCCACGCATTTGGAGAATGGGATCGTCCTCTTCCCGCACAGCGCTCCCTTCGCCGCAGTATTTCTGCTCGTACCAATCCAGAAGATAACGATATCGCTCTGGTAATTCATCGCGCTCTGGTTTCGTTTTCCCTTTGCGCGAGGGATGAGGATGATCGCCCGAACGGATCAGACGGTAGGTGTCATTAGGGAGTTTCCAGAACATCCGGTACCTTGCGGAATTCGGTTCTATGTTGGCTACGTTGTGCAAGTAAATGTGAACCTGAACGCCGGGCCGAAGTTCGCCTGTTGCCCCCTCGGACTTGACACGATCGAGAATCTCACGTGCCGTAAATGATTCCCTCTCCGGATGTTCTCGATGCATCAGGGCCAATCCGATCCAGGCTTCGTCCGCAACACGGATAGATTCCTCAGCGGGTTTGGGTTTCGCGCCCATCTTCAACCTCTTATCATTACTTACCATGATATACAGGTAAAGTCAATATTAACCTGCTAACCTGGTTTACAACGTCATATGGAGATTGTGCTACAATCCCTTTGAAATGAAGCGCTTTCCCCTGTTCCTTCTTTTCGCCCTCGGCGCGGCGGCCCAGCCCTACGACCTCATCATCCGCAGCGGCCACATCATCGACGGCTCTGGCTCGCCGTGGTATTCAGGCGACGTCGCCATCGCCGGCGGGCGCGTGGCAGCGATCGGGCACTTGGCCGACGCACAGGCCAAACGCACCATCGACGCCCACGGGCTGGTGGTCGCTCCCGGATTCATCGACATGCTGGGCCAGTCCGAATTCACGATCCTGGTAAACCCGCACCTGCCGTCGAAGATCTTCCAAGGCATCACCACCGAAATCACAGGCGAAGGCAACTCCATCGCACCGCTCAACGACCGAATCGCGAAAGCCGACAGCGCGACCTACGACCACTTTCAAATCAAGCCGGATTGGACCAACTTTCGGCAGTACTTCGCGCGTCTCGAGCGCCAAGGGATGGGCATCAATCTTGCAAGTTACGTGGGCGCAACAACGGTGCGGCGCATGGTGATCGGCGACGACAACCGCCCGCCCAATGCCACCGAACTCGAGCGCATGCGGCAGTTGGTCCGGGACGGCATGCGCGACGGCGCGGTCGGGTTGTCCACGTCCCTGCAATATGCACCCGCGCCTTACGCCTCGACCGAGGAGTTGATCGCGCTCGCCTCGGAAGCCGGAAAGATGGGCGGCATCTATGCAACCCACATGCGCAGCGAAGGCGACGCCATTATTTCAGCGATCGACGAAGTGATTCGCATCGCGCGCGAGGCGAAAATCCCGGCCGAGATCTGGCACCTCAAAGCAGCCGGCAAGGCTAACTGGGGCCGAATGCCGGAGATCGTGGGTAAAATCGAAAATGCTCGGCAGTCCGGCCTCGACATCAGCGCCGATACCTACGCCTACACAGCCTGGTTTAATACGTTTTCGGCCTTCATTCCGCCTTGGGCGCATGATGGCGGCGATGCCAAGCTGATCGAGCGTCTGAAAGATCCTGCGATGCGCGCGCGAATCCGCAAGGAGATGCAAACCCCCAGCAACACCTGGGACAACGAGTGGCAGGAAATCGCGGGACCGGAAGCGATTCTGGTCAGCGTGGTGCACAACCCGAAGCTACGGCCGCTGCAGGGCAAGACCATCGCCCAGATCGCCAAGCTCTGGAACAAAGAACCGATCGACACTATCTTCGATCTGCTGATTGAGGACGACGCGTTCACCTCAGTCGCAGTGTTTGGGATGTCGGAGCCGGACGTGTTGCTGGCGCTCCAGCAGCCGTGGGTTTCCGTTTGTAACGATTCGCAGGGCACAGCGCCCGACGGTCTGCTGGGCCGCGAGCATCCGCATCCACGCGCTTACGCTACGTTCCCGCACATCCTGCGCAAGTATGTTCGAGAAGACCACAAACTTCGGATTGAGGAAGCAATCCGCAAATTCAGCGCACTTCCGGCCCAGCGGATCCGGCTGACGGATCGCGGAGTGTTGAAAAAGGGCATGTGGGCCGATATCGTGGTTTTCGATCCGGCCACTATTAGCGACCGTGCCACGTTCGAGAATCCCAATCAGCTATCGGAAGGCATGCAATTCGTCTTGGTGAACGGCGTGCCGGTGATCGAGAACGGGAAGCAGACGGACGCGCTGCCGGGCAAAGTTGTACGCGGACCAAGCTACGTTCCCTAGTCGTTACTGATACAGCCGTCGCTCCCGGCGCATAAAGGCCGGCACTTCCAGATCGTCCGCGGGGACGGTCGCGGGCTCTTGCGTCTCTTGCGGCGATGGCGGAGGCGCGGGCGGCATGTCGCGGAATAGCGGCGCGTGATTAACGTGTGTCTCCATCACGGGAGCGGGAGGCGGCGGCACTGGCTCCGGCATCACGGATTCAACCGAGGCCACCGCCCGCCGCGCCAACTGCGGCAGGTTATCGCGCTGGAACCCGGTAGCGATCACCGTGATCTTTACCTCATCCTTCAGAGATTCGTTCAGCACTACGCCGAAGTTGATCTGCGCGTCCTCATTGGCGGTCGCGGCGCGGATCAGCGAGCAAGCTTCGTTCACATCGTGCAGGCTCAGCCGGCTGGATCCCGTAATATTGATCAGCACGCCCCTCGCGCCTTTCACGCCGCCCTCTTCCATCAACGGCGAACTGATGGCCTGCCGGGCAGCTTCGATGGACGCGTTCTCGCCCGAGGCCGCGGCCGTGCCCATCATCGCGTAGCCCATGCCCAACATGATGGCCCGGATATCGGAGAAATCGCGATTGATCAGGCCCGGAGTGGTAATGATGTCGCTGATGCCCTGCACGGCTTGGCGCAAAATGTCGTCGGCCACGCGGAAAGCTTCGAAGAAACTGGTGCCGCGAGGAACCAGCTCCAGCAAGCGATCATTGGGCACGGTAATAACGGTGTCGACGGTGCCACCGATCTCCGAGAGCCCGCGATCGGCAAGTTTCATTCGACGCGGCCCTTCGAAAGCGAACGGTTTGGTGACAACTGCGACCGTGAGCGCGTTCAGCTCCTTGGCCAACGACGCGACCACCGGCGCGGCGCCAGTACCGGTTCCGCCGCCCAGGCCAGCCGTTACGAACACCATGTCGGCGCCCTCTAAGACCTCGATGATTTTCTCGGTATCCTCGAGCGCCGCCTGTCTACCCAGAGTTGGGTCTGAGCCGGCTCCCAAACCGTTGGTCACTTTCGATCCGATGGCCAACTTGTTGGGAACCGACGAGGCGTTCAAAGCCTGGACATCGGTGTTGAGGATGTGAAATTCAACGCCGGTCAGACCCTCGTCCATCATGCGGGCTACCGCGTTTGAGCCGCCGCCGCCCACCCCGATCACTTTGATCTTGGTGCCGAGCAGAGCCTCTTCCTGGATAGCGAACTTCAATGCGTCCATTCAAACCTCCTCATAAGACAGGCCTCAGCCTGAGTTAGCAATCACCGAAACAACATCCCTACCAGTCCAGGAGCCTTACGCCGGCTCTCCCGATTGGTTTTCAAGCGCGCCGAATATCTCGCCAGACCCGCCGCCGTGGCCCAGACCGGATTGCACAGCTCTTCGGGAAAGTCCCGAATTCCGGTTGGCAAAGCATTCCGCGCCGGACAATTCAAGACCCTCTCGGCCATATCGCACATGCCGTTGAGCATCGCGCCGCCGCCCGCGAGAATCACACCTTCCAGCAGCTTTTGATCCATGCCGATGGTGACCAGCTCCGAGCCGACATAAATGAACAACTCTTCGGCGCGCGCTTCCAGAATTTCGTTCAATTGCTTGCGCGGCGCTTCACGTGGCAGCCGGCCCTCGGCTGACGGCACTTCTATATAGCTGTTGTCGGATGTCAATCCGAGCATCGCGCAACCGTACTCCAGCTTCAGTCGTTCAGCATCGTTGTATTGGACCGTTAAGCCGACTGCCACATCGCGCGTGAAATGATCCGCCGAGATCGCCAGGCTGCGCGCCAGCAGTACCGCTTCTCCGTCGTAGACTACCAGGTCGGTGGAATGTAAACCGATGTCCACCACAGCGACGCCACGGTTGCGATCCTCCTGCGAAAGAGCGGAATAACCAGCCCCCACGGGTTCAAACAGGGTCTCTTCGATGGCGTAGGAGGCTTGCTGAACCGCCGCGATGATCGAATCATGTTCCTGTTGGGAAACCGTTACGAGATGTACGTTCGCCTCCAGTCGCGAGCACGTCGACCCGCGCGGGTAGCGCTTCCCGGAGCGGCCATCCAGCGTGAAATCTTGCGGGAACAGATGCAGGATCGCGCGATCCTGCTCCAGCCGCACCTGCTCGCTGCGTTCCACGGCGTACGCCATGTCGTCCAACGTGACGGCCCGAGGCCGGCCGAATTCATATAGCCCGCGGCTGTTGTGCCCATCGATGCTGCTGCCGCCGATCCCGACCACCATGGCATCTACTGGAACGCGCGCTTCCATTTCCGCCTGGCGAACCGCCGATTGCACGCACGCAGTGAGCGCTTTTTGGTCGACCAACCGGCTCTTGCTCCATCCGGTGGATTCCACTTCACCGTGCCCCAGGTATGCCAGACGCCCGTCTTCCATCGACAGGATCAGGCAGCGTGTCTGCGCACTGCCCGCATCCAGCCCAACTGCGATCGCGGTTTTATCGGCCATTGCTAGAAGCCTCCAAACCCGTGATCCGGTCGTCCAGCCTCAAGTCGAAAGTAGACGCCTGCGGCATCCTCGCATGAATGTCCGGATAATGATCCAGGAAATTTCCAAGCCGCGAAGAAAAATTCCGGTCTCCCAACATGAGCGACACGGCCGTTCCCTCCACCTGTTCGGTA
This sequence comes from Bryobacteraceae bacterium, assembly GCA_035484655.1. Lineage (GTDB taxonomy): Bacteria > Acidobacteriota > Terriglobia > Bryobacterales > Bryobacteraceae > Palsa-89. The sequence goes on from DATHOT010000308.1 coordinate 18,797, forward strand.
ATCTTCAAATTGTCCAGGTCACTGACGTCGACTTCCGAGATCTTGTCGGCCAGCCGCCCCAGTTCCTTTGTGAGACGCTGCATCCTGCGCACGCGCATGCCGCGCTTTTCCGGGCTCTCGCTGGGACGAATTCCGGCCAGCACAGGCAGCCGGAACACCGCTTTGGCCGGCGGGTCGAGAATTACGCCTTCATCATCAATCAATGCCCAGCGTGCGATATTATCCCCAGGCAATTTCACGAAAGCCGCCGGTTGGCGCTCGATGATTTCGACGGACAGACGATTCGGCCAAATGCGCACTATGGTGGCGTCATGCACCCATCTCACGTTCCGCAGCGTCCTGCGCCGCTCGGCCAGCGGGAACAGATACAGGCTGCGGCCGTAGTCCTGTTCAAAAACGCGCAGGACCTGTGTGCGAGAAGCATACTTCACTCCAGCCAGCTCCAGGTTAGGACTGTCCAGACCATAATCCGCCGGACCGGGCAGAAAGAACCGCGGGTCCCGGATCAGGAACTGCTGAAATTGTTGTGACGCGTAAATTCCACCAGCCAGCGTCACGCTGATCGCGATCACCAGAAACCCGTAGCGCAGAATCGTGCCGATGCCCGGCGCGCGGCGTTTCTTCGC
>DATHOT010000309.1:0-7334 GCA_035484655.1 Bryobacteraceae bacterium
TCAGATGGAGCGACCCGAAGTCGACTCCATCGATGGTCTCAGCCCCGCCATCTCCATCGAACAAAAAACTACCAACCGCAGCCCGCGTTCGACCGTCGGCACCATCACCGAGATCTACGACTACTTGCGCGTGCTCTACTCCGCCATCGGGGTTCCCCATTGCCCCACTTGCGGCATCGAGATTTCGCGCCAAAGCACCGAGCAGATCCTGCAGCAGATTTTGACCCTTCCCCAAGGCGAGCGCGTTATGATCCTCGCTCCCATCGTTCGCGGCCGCAAGGGCGAATACAAAAAGGACCTCGAAAAACTCTCGCGCCAGGGCTTTCTCCGCGCGCGCATCGATGGTGTTCTGCGGTCGCTCGACGAAGAAATTCCCCTCGACCGCCGCAAGAACCACAACATCGAAATCGTGGTCGATCGTCTTCCCCTCAAGCCTGGCTCGGAAAAGCGCATCGAAGCGTCGCTTGAAACCGCCGGCAAACTGGCCGATGGGCTGGTCATCGTCGCGGTGGTAAATGGCGACGAAAAACTCTACTCCCAAAAACTAGCCTGTCCAAATTGCGGCGCCAATGTTCCCCAGCTTGAGCCCCGTTCTTTTTCCTTCAACAGCCCCTTCGGTGCGTGCGAAACCTGCAATGGACTCGGAAGCACCTGGAGTTTCGACCCCGTCAAAATCATCGTCGATCCGTCCAAGCCCTTGCTCGATGGCGGCCTCGGCCCGGGTGCCAGTTCGTCTTACATGAATCACGCGCTCTCGGAAGCGGTCGAGCGGTTGCGTATCAAAATCAACAAGCCGTTCGAAGAGCTGCCCAAGAAAACCCAGACGCTGCTGCTCGAAGGCGGCAACGGTTTCCCCGGCGTTCTCAAGATTTTGGATGAAGCGTACCAGGACGCCAGCGCCGGTTATCGCGAATGGATGATGGACTATATGTCGCCCTCCATTTGTCCCGCCTGTCACGGACGGCGTTTGCGGCCCAGCAGCCTGGCGGTTTCAGTGAAAGGCGCCGGCCTTGCTGAGTTCACCGAAATGTCCATCGATCGCGCCGTGGCCACGGTCAAGACCTGGGTCTTGAATGAGCGTGAGCAGCAGATCGCCGGCCGCGTGATCGATGAGATCCGCAATCGACTCGAGTTTCTCACCGCCGTCGGGCTCAATTACTTGAGCCTGTCCCGTTCAGCCGCTACTCTCTCCGGCGGCGAAGCGCAGCGAATTCGTCTGGCCACGCAGATCGGCTCCAAACTGCGCGGCGTGTTGTACGTTCTCGACGAGCCGTCCATCGGGCTGCATCCGCGCGACAACGATCGCCTGCTCGACACTCTCTCGCGCCTCCGCGACCTAGGCAATACCGTGCTCGTAGTCGAGCATGATGCCGAAACCATCGAGCGAGCCGACTATGTCATCGACCTCGGCCCCGGCGCCGGTAGATTGGGGGGACGTCTGGTCGCGGCCGGAACCCCGCGCGAGATCGAGAGAAATCCGGCGTCGCTCACTGGCCAGTATCTTTCTGGAGCCGTCAGGATCGAAGCTCCCGCCGGTCGCCGGCACGGCAATGGCAAGAAATTGATCGTAAGCGGCGCGCGCGAGCACAATCTCAAAGACCTGACCGTCGAGTTTCCCCTCGGCTGCTTCATCGTCATCACCGGCGTTTCGGGCAGCGGAAAATCCACGCTCGTCAACGATATACTGTATCGCTCGCTCGCCAAAGAATTGTACGGTTCTCACGATGCTCCCGGCCAGCACGATTCCATCCAGGGCCTCGAGAACATCGACAAAGTCGTCGAGATCGATCAATCGCCGATCGGCCGCACGCCCCGCTCCAATCCCGCCACCTACACCGGCGTCTTCACTCCCATCCGCGATCTTTACTCCATGCTGCCCGAATCGCGGGAGCGCGGCTACAAGCCCGGACGCTTCAGCTTCAATGTGAAAGGCGGGCGCTGCGAGGCTTGCCAGGGCGACGGGCTCAAGCGCATCGAGATGAACTTCCTGCCCGACGTCTACGTCACCTGCGATGTCTGCCATGGCCGCCGCTATAACAGCGAGACCCTGCAGGTGAAATATAAAGGCTATTCGATTGCCGACCTGCTGGAGGCGACAGTTGAAGACGCCATCCCGGTGCTCGAAAATATTCCGCAAATCCAGGCCAAGCTAAAGACGCTGCACGACGTTGGCCTGGGCTACATTCACCTCGGCCAGTCCTCGACCACTTTGTCGGGCGGGGAAGCCCAGCGTATCAAGCTCGCCCGCGAATTGAGCAAACGGCAAACCGGCCGCACGCTCTACATTCTCGACGAGCCCACCACCGGCCTGCACTTCGAGGACATCAAACGCCTGCTTGACGTGCTACAGCGTTTGGTCGATCTGGGCAATACTGTCATTGTGATTGAGCATCAGTTGGATGTCGTGAAATCGGCCGACTGGATCATCGACATGGGCCCCGAAGGTGGCGAGAAAGGCGGCAACGTGGTCGCTCTCGGTACGCCGGAGCAGATCCTGCGCTTCAAGAAGAGCCACACCGCGCACGCCCTGGGAAAGGTCCTGAAAAATGGAAAGGTCGCATGAGCAAGTACGCTCATGAGCCGCTCGATCTGAGCGGTCTCCATACCATTCCCATCGAAGCGCGCGGCGGCAAAGTTCGGGTGCAGGATTTCGCCCAGCCGTATTCGGGCAGCTGGCTCGATTCCTTGCCGCACATCCTCGCAGCCGACTCCTTCCGCGCTATCGTGAGCGCCATCGCTAATGCGAAAGCGCGAAACAGAATGATCCTCTGGGGGCTCGGCGGGCACGTCATCAAGTGCGGTCTCGCTCCCATCCTCATCGATCTGATGCAGCGCGGTTTTGCCACCGCTTTCGCTCTGAACGGAGCCGCCGCCATTCATGATTTCGAAATCGCCATCGCCGGCCAGACCAGTGAAGACGTGGAAGCGGTGTTGCCGGATGGCCGTTTTGGCACGGCTGAAGAGACCGGCCGTGAGATGAATCGCGCGCTCCGGAACAACACCGGATTTGGCGAATCGCTCGGCCTGCATCTGGAGAGCATCGCCGATCCTCGATATCGCCCCGCCAGCCTCCTGTGCGAGGCTTACCGCCAGTCCACGCCCGTTACCGTCCACGTCGCCATCGGAACCGATACCCCGCACACTCATCCGACCGCTTCTGGCGATGCCATCGGGCGGGCCACCCACCACGACTTTCGCCTGCTCTGCGCGCTCGTGAGTGAGATAGACGACGGTGGGGTCTATCTTAACATTGGCTCCGCTGTCGTGCTACCCGAGGTTTTCCTCAAGGCCGTTTCCGTAGTTCGCAATCTTGGAAACCCGCTCGCAAATTTCACCACCGCGAATTTCGATTTCCTGCAGCACTACCGCCCGAGACTCAACGTCGTCGAGCGCCCCCACGCGCGCTCCGGTGGCCACGGCTATTCCATCACCGGCCATCACGAGATCATGATTCCGTTGCTCGCCGCCGCCCTCATCGAGTCGCGCCCATGACTCCTACCGATCAGCCCGTCCCACCGCCCGCTACCCAGCCGCGACAGCCCTTCTGGGATTATCAGGATCTCGGCCTTTTCATTTCTCTCTGCTTCCCATCGCTTCTGATCACGATTTTGCTGGCCCGGGCGCTCTCTGGCGTCATCCCGTATGGCAAGCCCTTTCAAGGATTGCTTGCCCAGTTCGTCTGGTATGCGCTGGTATTCGGCGCCCTCTACGCGCTACTTCATTTGCGCTATCGGCAGCCCTTCTGGCGATCGCTCGGATGGAACATGATTCCCTTCTCGACCACGGCAATGTGCTTCGTCGGCGGTCCTTTCCTCGCCGTCGCCATTGGCTATTTTGGCTACGTCTTGCGAACTCCCGAGATTTCTCTTCCGTTCCACCAAATGCTCGACAACCGTCCCACCTTGCTCCTGTTCTCGCTGTTCGTCGTCGTTCTCGGGCCGCTGTGCGAGGAGCTGGCCTTTCGCGGCTTTCTACTGCCGCTCTTCGTTCGCTCGCTCGGCGCGGCCGGCGGGATTATCGTCACTGGCCTGTTGTTCGGTTGCTTGCACGCACCCGAATATTCCTGGTCGTGGCGGCATGTTCTGCTCGTAGCCGTAGCCGGATCCGTGTTTGGATGGGTGCGCTACGTCACCGGTTCCACCACCGCCGCCACTTACATGCATTCCACTTACAACCTCACGCAATTCGCCGCCTTTCTGGCCCAATCCCGGACCTTATGATCCAAACCGTATGATTCAAACCATCCAGTGGACCGATTCCGGAGTGGTCATGATCGATCAGACCCGCCTGCCGCGCGAGGAAAGCTACGTCACTTGCACCGATTACCAACAGGTGGCTGAGGCCATCCGGTCCATGGTGATTCGCGGCGCGCCCGCGATCGGCGTGGCGGCTGCCATGGGAATCGCGCTCGGAATGCAGCGCGCCGAAAGCGCCGCCGAGTTCGAAATCATCTGTGACACGCTCGCGCACACGCGTCCCACTGCGGTGAATCTGTTCTGGGCCATCGATCGAATGCGCCGCCGTTACTCGGAATTGCGCGACCGGTCCATCGACGAAATCCGGCGCGAGTTGATCGTTGAAGCCCAACAGATTCGCCTCGAAGATATTGCCATTAACGAATGCATCGGACGAAACGGCGCGTCGCTCATTCCCGATGGTAAGACCGTCCTGACGCACTGCAACGCAGGCGCACTCGCGACCGCCGGGTATGGAACGGCGCTCGGGGTCATCCGCGCGGCGGTAGCTTCCGGCAAGAAGATCGATGTCTTCGCCGACGAGACGCGCCCGTTCTTGCAAGGCGCCCGTCTTACCGTCTGGGAGTTGCAGCACGATCATATTCCCGCCACGCTGATCACCGATAACATGGCGGGGCACTTCCTCCATTCCGGTCGCATCGGTTGCGTGGTGGTCGGGGCCGATCGCATCGCTTCGAACGGCGACGTCGCCAATAAAATCGGCACTTACTCCGTGGCCGTGCTGGCCAAGGAAAACGGCGTTCCTTTTTACGTCGCCGCCCCGATTTCAACACTCGACCTGACGCTCGCTTCGGGCGATCAGATTCCCATCGAGCAGCGCGCCGCGGCTGAGGTCACGCATGTTCACGGAGTTTCAGTGGCGCCCGAAGGCACTCCCGTCGAGAACCCGGCCTTCGACGTCACCCCGTTCCGTTATGTAACCGCCATCGTGACCGAGCGCGGTGTCGCGCGAGCGCCCTATGCTGAATCTTTGCGAAAGTTGGTAAGTTAATTTTATGATCCGATCTGCTTTCTGTCTTGCGTTCTTGGTTGCGGCCGGCCTGCTGGCTTCCGGCGACCTTTCCAATCGCCGTGCGCCCGGCTTCGCGCTCCCCGACCCGAGTTATCAGCACTTCTATGATCTGCAGGATTACCGCGGCAAGGTGGTGCTGATCGATATCATGGCAACCACTTGCCCGCATTGCCTCCTGCTTTCCACAACGCTAGAGAAAGTGAAAGAGAAGTATGGGGACAAAGTGCAGGTCTTGTCGGTCGTCTTGCCGCCGGATAATCAAGATACCGTCGCCAAATACCGGGCTGTGAACAAGATCACGGTGCCGATCGTCTGCGACATGGGGCAGATGACTATTTCTTATCTGAATGCCCGCCCAGGGCAAAGCAAAATCGATGTGCCGCACCTGTTCATCATCGATAAGGCGGGCATGATCCGCAACGATTTTTTCTACAGCGATCAGGACAAGGCAGTATTTGAAGGCCCCGGCCTCTACCCGGAAATCGACAAATTATTGAAGTAATCCGCTCTCCGGGTGGGGCGGTCCCCCTGGGTGGGGCGGTCCCCTGGACCGCGGCCGACGCCCCCGTCGGCGCTCTCCCAGCTACGGAATCGAATTCACCACCGGAATGGTGACGATATTACTGGTGAAGATGTTCTGCGCGATGTAAACCTGCGTGTTCGGATTGGTGGTTAGCGAGGAGGCGAGTTGGATCTGGACTTCATAAATACCCAACAGACCCGGCTTTAGCCCTGAGCTTATTACGTTGGCAGTGGTGCCGCCGGCCTGAACGTTGTCTACCGGTGCAAACGCTGTATTGGGGGGGCCACTATATATCTGCCCCGTATTATTGGGGAACGAGCCGTCCGGTGCCGTCGTGAGACCCAGGCCGGTAGCATAGAGGGAAATCACTTCTCCAGGCACTGCGGGATTGTCGGGTGTCACCGGGGCGCCGGCCACACTTGCGCAACAAGTGGAGGGGTTCAGCGCCGTCATCACCACCGATGCGCCGGTGCTGGCGCTGGCCGCGATCACAATTCCATTTCCATCCGGGCCCGCTACCTTAGCAGTCAGGACGATGCGCGTGAATTGCCCCGCCGCAGTCGCAGTCACCTTCTCGTCCGGATTGGAGTTGATGGTCGCGATCAGAGCATCGCGGATAGTCGCCAGAGTGTCACCATCTTGAATCGTGTAGGTATAACTGCGATCTTCAATCATCACCGTGGCCGTATTGCCCGCCCCGATCGATCCGTCGACCGATACCAAAGCAATGGCATTGCTGCTGGCATGAAAGGCCATGGCTGGGCGCGGATCAGCCCCCGCCGCTGCGAGCACCCCGGGGTTCTCCGGGACAATCGGGATTGCAATTGCCGTGGTGGCGGTCACGCTGCCGTCATTGTGTACCGTCCGGACGTAAGCGCTGACCCCGTTGGAATCGTTCACCTCGAAAGGCATCTGCGCGTTGATCTGAGTCGGCGAAACGTAGATCAGCGGAGCTCGCATTCCATCGATGTACAAGTTCACGCCACCCAGGGCGTTGGGGTAGTTTCCATTCGCGTCGGGAGTCGCAGAGACGGCGGCATCGGCCAGGTGAGCACCGGTAATAGTGATCAGTGTTCCAGGAGCGATCTCGGCCGCATTGGCGCCGCCGCTCAAGTTCGCGCCCGAAGCAGTCGCCGTGATGGTAGCGCCGGTAGAAAGGGTGGTCGCCAGCGTAATCGAATTGCCGGCCGCGCCCCCAGCCTTGGCCGTCAGCACCAGTTCATTGAAGCCGGGGTTGGACCTCGCCAGCACATTCGGGTCGGGCGTGCCACCGGTAAGGCCATTGATGATGTTGGCGAAGTTCTGAATGACCGAAAGCAGGCTGTCGCCGCTAACCACTGTGTACGCGTAGGCGGTCCCGTTGATGGTGATCGTAACCATGTCTTTCGCGGTGATGGTCCCGCCGAAGTCGACCGCGCCCACCGCGTAGGTGGTCAGGCTGAAAGCGTTAGTGATGCCGTTGACCGGGATGTTGGGCATGCCCACCGTGAATGCCAGCACCCGCCGGTCAAAAGGATCGGTGACATACAGGTTCGAGCCGTCC
>DATHOT010000310.1:0-25762 GCA_035484655.1 Bryobacteraceae bacterium
CCGAAACCGTCCATCGAGTCCGCGAGCCCATCCAAATGCAGCGCGCCGGTCAGCAGTGCGTCAACGGCAGCGATCAGGAATGCCGTTGCCAGTGGTGGAAAGACCAGTGAGAAAAGTTGAAGGGCTGCGACAAGAATGCCGCCAATCATCAGCCCGATTAACGGAAACCAGCGTGCCGATCGGCCAACATCTTTGGCGTCGAAGACCAAACGGGAAGGCATGGGCACCCGCGTGAGGAAAGCGACGGCCACAGCGAGCTGTCTGATCATGACGTTGGGGCTTCCCTTTCAGAAACCGCGGCCGAGGCAAAAGTGGCCATGCCGGTGAACGCTTCCACAGCGGAGCGAACCACTGGAATGGCTAGCGCGGCGCCGGTTCCCTCGCCCAGCCGCATTTCCAAATCGAGCAACGGGCGCTGGCCAATGATCTGGAGCAGAGGCGCGTGGCCAGGTTCGGTGGAGAGATGAGCGGCGAATAAATAATTCTTCACGCGTGGATCGAATCGGACGGCCAGAGCGGCGGCGGCGGTCGCGATGAAACCGTCCACCAGCAGCGCGCATCGATTTGCCGCGGCGCCCAGACAACAGCCGCACATCGCCCCGATTTCGAAACCGCCCAGGCGGGCCAACATGTCGAGGGGCCCATCGATCCAAGGCCCATGCAGCGCCAGCGCACGCTCGATGGCAGAACGCTTTCGCAGTAGGCAAGCATCGTCGGCCCCAGTTCCCACGCCCGTGACCGAGACTGCGGAAAGCCCCGTGAGCGCCGCCGTCAACGCGCTGGCAGCGGTCGTATTTCCAATTCCCATTTCACCGATTCCCAAGAGGCGGCAACCATCGGCCACGGCCCTTTCCGCCATCTCGGCGCCCATCGTAATTGCCGCGCTGGCCTGCTCGCGCGACATCGCCGGCTCCACGCAAAAGTTTTTGGTTCCACGCGCAATCGGCCTGCGGATCAGCCTGCCCTCACCAGGAATATCAAGGGCAACTCCTGCGTCCACTATCTCCAGCTCCGCTCTAACCGAGCGAGCGATGGCGTTGATGGCCGCGCCACCGCGCAGAAAGTTGGCGACCATTTGCGCCGTGACCGCTTGCGGATAAGGATTCACACCCTCGGCGCAGACTCCATGATCGGCGGCGAACAGCAAAATTCTGGAGCGATCAACAGAAGGCGACAACGTGACTTGAATTGCCGCTATCCGGTTGGCGATCTCTTCCAGCCGGCCCAGGCTCGCAGGTGGTTTGGTCAGCTCGAGTTGCCGCGCGCGCGCTTTCTCGATAAACGCGACATCCACCGGTTGGATGGATCGAAGCAAGTTATCTAGTCGTGGATCCCCAGGCATATCAAATGGCCGAATAGCGTTGTTCCCGGCGCATGAGCCAAAGAAAAAATGGCCCGCCGATCAGTCCTGTCACCGCTCCCACCGGCAGCTCGGTCTGCCCTAACACGGTGCGCGCCACGGCATCGGCCAGCATGAGAAAAGCGGCTCCCAGCAGAAGGGAACACGGTAAAACGATGCGAACATCCTGTCCGAAGAGCAGGCGTACCATGTGCGGGACGATCAGGCCGACGAATCCGATACTGCCGCTGACGGCCACGGTCACACCGACCAGCAATGACGAAAGAGCGTAGACCATAAACTCGCAGCGGCGTACGTTGACTCCCAGGCTCGCCGCCGTCTCTTCGTCGACCGCCAGTAGATGCAGGTCGCGGCTGAATGTGAGCAACGCAATCCAACCAGGAACGAGAAAAATCAGCATTCTGACGATGATCTGGAAGCCGATGGCATCCAGGCTGCCGATCAACCAGCGGAGAATCTGGAGCGCCCGCGCCGGGTCGGCCACGTACTGAACGGTGAGCACGCCAGCGCTCGCGATGAGGTTCGAAACCACGCCCGCCAGCAGCAAAGCGCCCGGCAAGAAGATAGCGCCGCTCCGCGCAATGCGATAAACAACAAAGATTGCCATCGCAGAGCCGGCGAACGCAGTGACAAACACCACCGGCACTCCCGCGAGGCGGATTCCCCAACCAAGGGCTATTGCGATGCTCGCACCGAGAGCGCCGCCACCCGAAACGCCCAATGTAAAAGGATCCGCGAGAGGATTCCTGAAGAGCGCCTGCAAGGCTGCGCCTACCAGCGCCAGGGTCGATCCGACCAACGCCGCCATCACGACGCGAGGCAGGCGCAGACGGAAGAAGACAGCGCGCGCAGCTTCATCGTAACGGAGCGCGGCGAGATCCAGGCGCTGGTATCCGGCCCACAGGGCGATCAAGGTGGAAAGCGCCAGCACGGCCAGCAATATCAAGAACGATCGCGTTAGGCGGCCTTCGATCGGATGGTGCTTGAGCGCGGCTAGGGACGCTTCCATCAGGCCTCCGACCAGACGAACGTGCGGCCATCCGTTCGGCGAACACGCACGTGTTCATCTCCGTAGATCTCCGCCAGCACGGACTCCCGCATCGTATCGGACGGCGGTCCGGCGGCAACCATAATACCGTCGCGCATGCCAAAGACCACGTCGAAACACGGATCGATGAACGAGAGATCGTGCGTGACCATCAGCACCGTGAGCCCATGGGAATCGCGCAGGCGAAGCAGAGTTCGTACCAGTGTGGCGCGATGCTTGAGGTCGAGCGATGCGGCCGGCTCGTCGAGTAATAGACAATCGGGCTCCTGCGCCAACGCGCGCGCGAAGGAAACAATCTGCCGCTCGCCGGCGGAAAGCTCGGTGATTCGGCGGCTCGCCAAATGAGCGACGCCGGCAGTTTCCAGCGCCTCGATAGCTCTCTCGACATCGCGCCGCCCCTCAAAGGCGAAGCGTGGAAGATGCGGACTGCGGCCGGTGAGCACGACTTCCAGGGCCGTGAAGGGGAACGCTCTTGCAACGGCCTGCGGGACGTAGGCCATCTTGCGCGTTCGAGCGTAGCTGTCCATCTGGGCGATTGGCAATCCCTCCAGCAACACTTGACCCTCTAAAGGCTGCAGTATGCCGGCGAGCAGGCGAATCATGGTCGATTTTCCACAGCCGTTGGGACCGATCAGCGCTCCCATCGACCCGCGCTCTAGTGCCAGCGAAACACCGCCGATCACTGGCACCCCGGGAGAGTAACCAAACCGAATGTCGCGCGCCTCGAGTTCAATCATCGGCCAGTTTTACCTTCCGCGAGCTCGGGGTGAATGATGTGAACGAACAACTCGGCGGTATCAGCGACAAACTGGGACGCGTGCGGCAGGAACTCGTTGCGCACCGGGTACACTTGCCGTTCCCGCACTGCGCGCAACAGGGAAAGATCGCCCCAGACGGCGACGGGATCCTCGCCCAGCCGATTCGTCGAGCCGTGGACGAAATCGATGATCAGGTCCGGTGCGAGCGCGACCACCGCTTCTTTGCTGATCTTGCTGTAACCGGCCGGCTCGGGCACAGCCACGCAGTCGCCACCGGCAATGTCAATGAGGTCGGCTAGAAAACTGCCGCGCGTAGCGACATAAAGGTCGCGAAGAGTGCCCGGTGTACGATCCACCACCAGCAGTACCCGGCGGCGTGGAAGCCGGCTGGTTTTAGCGCGCACGGCATCGAGCTTGGAGTGAACCTGAGCGGCCAGCTCTCGCGCTTGCGACAAGTGACCGGTGGCCTGGCCGAGCAGATTCATCGCTTCAAATACATTCTCGAGCGTACGCGTGGGAGCGACCAGCGTCCGCAGTCCCAATTGCTGAAGTTGCGGTTGGATCAAAGGAGCTTGAGCATCCGACAGAGCGACTAGATCGGGCCGCAAGCGGATAATTTGCTCCAGATTGCTATTTTCCCAGCCTCCCACGTGAGGCAAAGTCTTGACTGCTGGAGGATAGGTGCAGTAATCCGAAACGGCTACAACTTTATCGAAGGCGCCGATCCCGTACAGGATCTCGGTAATGTTCGGAGAAGTCGAGATGATCCGCTGCGGCGCAGCGTCCGCCCCACAAAGGAGCGCCGCCGTCAATCCGGCGAGGAGCGTTATGTGCGTAATTCTCATAAGCTAAAACTCGAACTGCATGCCGCCCATGCCGGTTCGTCCGGGCGTTGGAAAGCCATCCTCGAAATAATTCTGGTTGAAAATGTTGTCCGCGCGGACAAAGAAGCGAATCGCCTTGTGTTCGCTGAGAGGAAGCCGGTAGCTTCCGCCTACGCCCGCTTTGTGAAGCCCGCCAAAGCGATAGACCACCGTCGACACGTCGCCGAAGATTGGCTCCAGATAGTTGCTCGAGGCGAGGAGATCGAAAGTCAGCAGCAGCCGTGACGTTACGCGTTGGGTGGCCAGAAACGAAAATTGATTCCTGGGGATTACAAACGAGCGTATTACATCGCCGACAATCGGACTGCGCTCGAGTGCATTGGCAAACGTGTAGGCCGCCGAGATATTCAACGACCGGGTGGGCGAGGCCGTTGCACTTAGCTCCACGCCGCGCGCGATGCCGCCTTGCTCATTGATGTAACCGATGAAACGGCCGAAAGGATCAGTGGCTGGATTGATCAGTCCCGAGGTGTCAAAGACGATGACATTTTGAAGCCATGTATAAAAATACGTGGCCGATAACTTCAGCCGGTTACCGAATAATCGTTGATCCACCCCGGCGTCAAGACCGATGGAATGCTCCGGAGTGAGATGCGGGTCGCCGTACACGGAATATCCAAACGTGGGATCGAAGCCGGCGCCAAAGCGCTCGAACAAAGACGGCTCGCGATAGCCGCGCCCTACATGTGCGCGCAATTTCGTGCCGCTTCCGCGAAATGAATACGCGATCGAACCGTCAGCTGTGTACGCCGGTGGAGGCGCGCCAAACGAGACGCCCTGATAAGGAGCCGACGCGAATGGGGCGAAGATGGGACGGTCCAATACGAAATACTGCCCGCGAACTGCTCCCGATATTTGCAATCGGTCTCCCAGGAAGCTGGCCTGATCCTGCAGGTAAGCAGTATTGCTTAGCTCGGTGACATTCACTGCGGATGCGGCCGAGGGGTCGTTGGCCATTGCATTGTCGTTGGCGTAGGTCTCGCTTTCAAACTCGTATCCGGCCGTGATCAGGTTGTGATGGCCGAAGCGATAATCGACGTGAGCGTTCACGGTTTGGATACGCCCATCGTAAAGCGACCGGGTACTTCCATCGGGTTGGTAACCGACGCCCGCGGGCCCGTCGCCATAGCGGCGGCCATTGGCAAGAACCTGATAGCTGATCGAATAATCGAGCCGAGGGGAAGGCTGGCCGGTCAGAATCAAAGCGCCTGAAAAGAATCGTCCCGCGCGGGTATAGTCGGGATTGTCGGGCGCCGGAATAAACGTCGCGCTCCCGGTATTTAATTGCGAGATAGGCATACCCTGCTCGTACAGGCGAAGCAACCCGGGAGCGAGCGGAACCGCATTGATGATCGCGTTTGCAGGCGGTTCGCCAATGATGTTCGGCTCGGATGTCACCTTGCCAAAGGCGTCGCCGCCGAACACGCGGACCACCAAACGCGTTGATGGGGACAGGTGGAACATTACCCGCCCCTGTACGCTGGTCGAACGGTACGGCTCATCGCCGTTCACGCCGTTGCCGACGTAGGTTTGTGAAGCGCCGAAGCTGTACGGGATCTGATCGCCGGCAAGACTACCGGAAATTTGAGCACGGCCGCGGAACATGCCGAGTGAGCCACCTTCGGTTAACAAGCTGCCGTGCGTTCGGCCGCCGCCTTCATCGGTGATCACGTTTATGACGCCACCGATCGCGTTGGTGCCATAAAGCGAGGAGCCAGATCCCCGCAAGATCTCCACTCGATTCGTGTCGGTGACGAATAGATCCTCGATCAATCCCGCAGCGTCGCCCTGAGTTGATGAGCTGTCACGCAGCCTGATGCCGTCCACCAGCACGGCGGTGTCTTCAGTGCGAAGCCCCCGGATTTGAATGCTCGTAAATGCGCCCGGGCCACCCAATTGCTGCACTCGTAAGCTGGGGATCAGGTCCACGGCGTCGGCTAACGTTGCTTTATCGCGATCGTCAATTTCCGCGTGATCGATCACTGTCGTGGATTTCGAAACTTCTTCCGGCACCTGAGGAGTACTGGACGCGGTAACCACCACTTCTTCATGAATACCGGCCAGTTGAAGGGCGATGTCCATCGATTTGGTAGAGTCCGCCGCTAATTGCAGGTTCTCTTCAAAAAAGGTAGCGAAACCAGCCGCTTCGGCGCGCAGGATGTATTCGCCAGGCGCTAGTCCATCAAGGTGGTAGCGGCCCGATGAATCGCTGGTGGTGTTCAAGCTGGTGCTCGCGGTGCGAGAATACAATGCGAGACTGGCTCCAGCCACCGCCCGGCCTTGCGGATCCCTGACCGCCCCCGAAAGCGACGCGCCAGGAGCGGCGCTCAGAACTGAATAGACTGCATTCAGCAAGAACAAGACGAACAAACAGGTGGATCTCATCCCTTCTCCTCCTTATAAAGCAGACACGCGTCTGTGAAGCTCGATGCAAAATCAGGCGACGAACGGAAGTGCAGATGCGAATACCCGCCCAGCACTGAGCCGACTGCATATCCGTCGTCCCGCGTCATGCCGCCGGCGCGCAACCGGAGACAGCGTGAAATTGACGCGGGCATTTCGTCGATGGTCGAGTAATGAAACTCGTGACCGCGCACCCGTTGTCCGCCGCGCAGCCAAAGAGCATCCGCGAGAGCTTCCACTTCGACATAGGAGATGGCCGCAAGTTGCTTCTGCATTCGGACACGCGTGGGAAAGAGGCCGGCCATCTGGTATTCGCGGCCGTCCGAATCCACGATGGCTTCGCACAAATACATGAATCCCCCGCATTCGGCGTAAACCGGGCCCCCTCCCTTGGCAAACTGAACAATCGCGTCGCGCATCGATGCGTTCTCCGACAGTTGCGCGGCGTGGATCTCGGGATAGCCGCCGCCCAGATACAGGCCATCCAGATCGGCTGGTAGAGCGCCGTCGGAGATCGGGCTGAACTCGACTAAATCCGCGCCGCGCTCCTTCAGCAAATCGAGATTGTCTTCGTAGTAGAAACAAAAAGCGGCGTCGCGGGCCAAGCCGATGCGTACGCGAAACTTCGTGTTCACTTGAGGAGCCGACGGCCACAACGCTTCTACCGGGAGCGATTGCTCGCGTGCCATCGTCAACAACTGGTCGATATCGACATGGGCCTCGATCCAGTTCGCCATCCCGTCCAGGTGTTTTTGAGACAGGATCTCGCTCGCCATCACCAGGCCGAGGTGTCGTTCCGGCAGCGCGATCTTCTCATTTGTCGGCAGAAACCCGAGTGGCTTTGCACTGCAGCGAGCGAGTATCGCCTGGCGCAGGATATCGGCATGACCACTGCCGCCCACGCGATTGCAAAGCACGCCGGCGAGCCGGAGATCCGGATCGAAATCTTCGAAGCCGCTGACCAGGGCGGCTGCGCTCGCAGCCATGGCAAAAGCGTCGATCACCAATAAAACCGGGCTTCCCAGCCACTTGGACATCTCCGCGGTCGAGCCAGTTTCGGCCAGCGCATCCGACCCATCGAAGAGCCCCATCACGCCCTCGATGATGGCGATGTCGGCATCCGCGGACGCTTGCTCCAGAATTTTCAGGTTCATATCGCGGGAAAGCATCCAGCCATCCAGGTTGCGACTGGCCCGTCCCGAAGCCAGGCGATGAAAACCCGGATCGATGAAATCCGGTCCGATCTTGAACGGCTGGACGCGCAGACCTCGCCGTTTCAAGGCTGCCATGAGCGCGGTGGCGATGGAGGTTTTGCCGGCGCCGCTGTGGGTTCCCGCAATCGTCAAGCGAGGAGATGCTTTCACGGCTTCGCTTCCGGATGCTTGATCGGAATCGGAATTCCGGCCACGACTTGATAGACAGAATTAGCGGCGCAGGCCAGTTCTTGATTTAACCAGCCCTGCAGGTCGCGAAAGAGGCGACCGACGGGCGACTCTGGAACCAGCCCGTATCCGACTTCGTTCGAGACCACGATCACGTTTGAGACAGACGCCGCTGCGATCAGCCGTACAACTTCTTGGGAAGCCGCCGCCCGCAGAACTTCCTGGGAACGATCGCGATGCTCCCAGCACAGGTTACTCAGCCAAAGCGTAAGGCAGTCGATCAGGACCAAGTCGAAATCGGCGCTGCACGTCTCGACGACGCGTGCGATTTCTAATCGCTCCTCAATAGTGTGCCAGTGCTTAGGACGCGCCTGTTGATGATGCGCAATGCGGGTGCGCATTTCGTCGTCATCGTCGACAGGTGCAGTCGCGACGAAAACAATCCGGCCCGCGGGTTCACATAAGGATTGTGCAAAGCGGCTCTTGCCACTTCGGGCGCCGCCGAGGACGAGCGTAAGCATGGGCGAGGTGACGCGCCTCCCATTCTGGGCTTCTCCAAGGCAGGTCTCCTGACTCACAGGTCAACGCGAAGCCGGCAACCTTCCCATTCCTTAATAGGAACAGTGGCTTACTGAACCAGCTCGCTCGCTGCTCACAGTGGCGCGACCGTGCGGGATTTTCACCCGCTTCCCTTTTCACCCGCCCGCGGGGGCGAGAACCTCGGGAGCAGTTTCTATTATTACCACAACCGCGCATCGCGTGCCTCCGGTGGCCCGGCGGGGTTGAAATGGAGACGGCGCGGGGTGATAAAGTTAAAGGAGAACTATGAAGCTCCTGAGGCTGTGCCCTTTTCTGATCGCATGTGTTTTGGCGTCAGGCCAGGACAATCCCGATCTTTTTGAAAAAGCTCCCCCTCCCATCGACGAGGCGCTGCGCGCTCGGGTAGCTCAGTTTTATCACGCCTACGTCACCGGCAAGTTTCGCGAAGCTTATCCTTTAGTAGCCGAAGACTCACAGGACGCCTTTCTAGGCGGTTCCAAAGAAAGCATGCAAAGTTGCGAGATCCTCCGCATCAAATACTCGGAGAATTTCACAATCGCGGATGTCATTGAAGCGTGCAAGGGCGAGTGGAATTATCACGGGATCAAAACGCCGACATCGTTCCCGCTGACCAGCCACTGGAAAATCATCGACGGGCAATGGTTTTGGTATTACGTCAAACCGACCGTGATGCCAAGCCCGTTCTCGCCGACAGGTTTCATCGCAGTGCCTCCCGACTCTCCCGCGGATAAAGACAAGAAACCTCTTCCCGCCATACCGCCCAACCCAGTGGAAGTGGCGCGCGGCATTCTTGCCAAAGTACAGGTCGACAAGTCCGCCATTAAGCTGCGTAGCTATGAAACTTCCAAAGACGAATTGCGCTTGACCAACGATATGCCGGGGGAGATCACGCTTAGCATCGATCCCATCGCTTTACCAGGGTTGAAAATCACGCCCGGAAAAACCGCACTCCAGTCGCACGAGCAGACGACCATCGTCTTTGAGTACCGTTTAGACGACGCGGCCATCGTATGCGGAGACTGTGCGAAGCGGGTCCATTCGACGCTCACTGCTCAATTGCACATCCAGCCGACGGGCCAGCTTTTCCCGATTGCTGTGACGTTCGATTCGCAGTCGGAGCCAGAGAAACAAATACCCAAACAATAAACTCGCCGTCGCCCGTAGTTTAGAATTGGCCTTCAGCATGCATCAGTTTCCGCGGAGGCTTACCACGAAATGACAGATCTTTCCGCCTTGTCGGTTGGAGCAATTGATCCCTTTGCCGCCGCATCCCCAGCCAAGAACAATACAGCTATTGAGACTCAATCGTTTGCGGACCAACTGGCGACCTCATTTACTGAGGCTCGCTCGATGTTTGGCCTTAGTCCCAATAGCGCACCCCTCGCCGCCACTGAGCCGATGAGCCCAGCCCCTATTAGCCAAAATAATGTTGGCCGTCAAAATTCAGTCACAACCGGCGATTTCTCGACCCGGTCGGTAATCGGTTTGAACGCCCTCGTCCCGGAATCAAGCAATACGGTCACGCCGCCTCCGCCGCCGACAACCACCGACTCGCTGATGGCCTCGGACGACGCTTACTGGGCTGCCCAGCCAGCCGCGGTTCAGCAGCTACGCTACACGGACTCTTCTCAGCGCGACATGGTGGGCTCGCAACTTGCGTCCGAGGGTTACAAGATCGACGTGCCGATCATGATTTGGGGCGAAGATCCGACTTTGACCACTCAGCTACGCCAAGATTTCGGTTATACCTGGGTTCCGTCCGCTTTGCAGACGCCCGTCACCGCCGCGCCGGGCATCACCGGCCTGGGAATCACTCCCTACGATCCGAACAACCCACCTACGGGCTCGATATTGGTTTAAATACTTTCCTGGCTCTTGCAGGTCGGAGACCTGCGCCACCCTGTCAATATGAGCTATTGAATCGGAATAGCTGTGCCTTGCGCGAAGTACGGATTACCGGCCGCATCGAAGACCACCACCCCCACTGGTTGAGCCGGTCCGGTTTGCGTGCCAACCGGCACCTGTAGGGTGAGGATATACACGCCAACCAGGGTGGGAGCGGGGACTGCCGAGATCAACGGGACACCAGCATTGTTCAAACCGACAACTACGGACCCGGCTACGGATTGGCCGGGCGCTCCCGCGTTGCCAGTAGCCAGTGCGGGCGATGCCTGACCGAGCCCGGTTACAAATATCTCGATGTTTTCACCGGAATGGGCTGGATTGCTCGTGCTTACATAGCTCCCATCCGATCGCACGGCGACGGCCATTTGCTGGCCAGCGACAGTCGTTTGGAAGACGCCGGGAGCGTAGGGCTGCACCTGCTCGGTGACAGTTGACGTTCCACCGCCGGCCGAATTAATGACGACGCTCGCCGGTCCGGGCTGCGTTTCGAAGGGGACTTGAACGGCCAGTTGATCGGGCTGCCCCGGTGTTGTCGAAACATAGAAGATAGGAGCGTTCACCCCGTTGAAGGTGACGCTAATCCCCGCCAGCGACAACTGAGGCTCGCCGATGAGGTTGTATGCGCTCACCAGTCCTTGCACTCCGGGGGCGATTCCAGTGCCGCTGATTATGATGATCGCACCGGGCGACACAGCATCCTGGACAAAGCTAGCCCCGTTCAGGAACGTTACATTGCTCGGGCCATGAAGTCGCGCCGTCAGGTTAAAGGCGGTACTCAAGCTGGACGTCGTCGCGGTAACGACGATGCTTCCGGAAGTGGACCCGGCAGTAACGGTGGTTGACGCCTGTCCAGTTGCACCGGTCGTCGTCGACGCGGAACTCAAGGTAGCAATGCCGGTCGTTACCTGGAATGTAACGGTCGCGCCCTGCACAGGTTTGCCACTTGCATCGACGACCTGCACAACTAGCGGCGAGGCAAAAGCGGTGGAGACGAACGTGGTTTGTGCGTCGCCTGAGACCTTCGAAATCCCGGCAGCCGGAATGTTGACGGTCACGGTGAAGGTCGCAGAGACACCCCCGGCTGTTGCCGTTACTTGCGCGTTTCCGGCAATGCTTCCAAGCGTCGCGATAGCGGAGGAATTTCCGTTGCTGTCCGTGATGGTAGAGATATTGCTCAAAGTGAGCGTCCCGGGAGTAACCACCGACCAGCTAACTGGAACACCGCTCAATACATGTTGGAACGCGTCCGTGAGCTGAACCAGGAATGCCTTCGGCAGTTGCTGGCCGGGATTACCGCTCTGGCCATTGCCTTGAACAATATTCAATATTGCAGGAGGTCCATTGCTGATGGTGACCAAGAAACTACGCGTGGGCTGGAAAGCCCCGACATTGGCGCTGATGAAGGCCGTCCCCACGATTCCATTCAGGACCAGGTTGCAGGTTCCCGTACCGGTAGAGTCGGTCAGAACTACGCCTCCCACTGCGTTGTTGCAGGTCCCGGTCGGTCCGCCCGCGCCGCCAATCGTGATCCCGACGTTGGGTATCGGGGCTCCAGTGATAGAAGTGACCACTACAACTATTGCGCCGGCAATTGTAGAGCCTGCCGGACCTGATATCGTGCCGCCGATAGCTGGCGTCGTCAAGAAGATCTGTGCTTCCTGCCCAATCCCCGGGACAGTCGTGACATAGAAGGTTGCACTCCCGTACCCCGTAGCGCTGGCGGTGACGATGGTCTGGGAGTAGCCGGTCCCGTTTAGAGGAAAAGTCGCTCCCACGAAACTCGCGGAGGCTTGACCATTGGCGTCAGTGGTCACCGTACTGTTGATGACATTGCCACCCAGCCCTTGGGTAACGGCGAAAGCCACCGATACGCCGGAGACAGGATTCCCGTTTGCATCTGTGACTTGGACCGACATCGGTGAGTTGGTGATGTAGTTCGAGTTTACAATCTGCCCCTGGCCACCAATGATCGCGATATTACCCGTGGTGCCGCCGCTGGTGCTGGTTACGGCCATCGAGTAAGTCGCTGTTTTGGAGCCGGCCGTGGCCGTTACCGTTAACGGACCTGACGTGGACGGTGTGACATACGTGACCGCATAGCCATCAGTCCCGGTGGTGGAGTTGGTCGTAGAAAGCGCTGCGGCGCCCCCGGTGGTTCCCCACGTGACGGTGATCCCACTCAAAGCGTTCCCGTTGTTATCCAGCACCCTAGCGACGATCGGGAGAGAAACGGCGTTCGGCGCGATGGTTTGATTGTTGCCGTATGCAAGCAGCATAGCGGGCGTTCCCGTAGTAGCGGAGCCAGTGAATGACAGTCCGCCCGCGGCGATCGAAAGCGGAAAATTAGTGACTAAGCGAGCCGCCAGGTCTTCGCGGTAAAGCATCCCGCCGGCTGCGGCAAACAAATACTGCGGCATCGATCTTCCACCGGCGACCGCAACCTCATTGGAAAGAGCGAAGCCCTGCAGCATCGACGTGTTGATTCCGGGAAGCGAAAAGGCGCTCATTCCGAGATTGCCGTTGCTCGGAACGGTAATTTGATAAAGATTCTGATTTTCGTTCGAATAAGCCAGAACGGTAGTCGAGTTTAAGACCTGTAGCTGGTCAATAGATCCGGTGAAGCTGGAACCGGGAACGGTATTTACGACGGTATGGCCGGAAAGCCCGATCTGTAGCACCGCCGAACCGGTGTTGGGCGTCTCGTTAACAGCAAATGCAGAGAGACCGTCGGGGGTGAAGACCAATCTCCCGGGCTTGGCGTTCACTGAGATCAAGCCTCCCGGAGTGGTTGTTAACGTAGCGGGGTTAATCTCCAGGACTTGATTGGGCGCGCTTACATAAATCAACCCGTTGGGACCGACCGCCACGGCCTGCGTTGAACCGGTAATCGGGAGGGTGGTTGGGCTCACTGCTCCGGAAGTAGCGTCAATGGCTACCAGCACGCTGCCTCCGGCCGGATTGGAACCAAGCGCATAGAAGGTCTTTCCATCCAAACTCGCTGCCAGATCCACCACCGTATAATTCGCCCCGAGACTGATGCCGTTGGGAACTATGTCGCTATCGGTGCTGGTGTCGAAGATGTGTATTGGGCCGGCCACTACAGCGATTCGCTTGCCGTCCTCTGAGATTGCAGCGGCAGTGGCCGGCGCGCCGAGGTTGATTGTTCGGGGCCGGGTGAAGTTATTCGGAAAGACGGTAACGGCGGAGGTTCCAGAGTTCGAAGTCGCATAAAACTTGCTGCCGTCGGGGGTGCCCAGGACCAGGAAAGTCCCCAAACCAACTGAGACTCCGGTAATGTCGTCCAGGGGATTAGCGGTAAAAACCAAAACGCTGCTCCCAGTGGAGTTTGCTCCAGACACTGCAAATACCTCCGCTTGCGGCTGGGCCTGAAGACCGGCTACGAAGAAAACCAAGCAGATTACACAACTGGCGAGTGCGTTCTTAAGCATTATAGGAAAACCTCTCTCGGGTGTTATTTCGAGACGCGGGAAAAAACCTAAGGTACAGAGTACCACAACCTCGGTATTAGAGAACCAAAAAATTGAAGGCTCGGACCACTGGAGATCCCGTCGGAGGTCCTACGCAATAAAAAGAGGTCCTCAACAATAAAAAAGGGAGGAGCCGAAGCTCCTCCCTTTAAGTTGCTAACACCAGTTCAGGTTTAGTGAGCCTGATTTTCACCCAACTGATGGGTTCTGGTGAGCGGTATCAGACCGAGGTTGAACGGCTCGTCGAGTTGGATAGCAAGGTAGCCTTCAGCCAGTTTCTGCGCACCGACGTCGCTGATGAAAGCGAATCCGTGACAGTACTGGAAGTTGGCGACCGCGATGATGTAGCCTTCGAAACCCGGTGTAGCCGCGATTCCAAAGTTGCCACCACCCGAAAGTGTGAATATTAGCTCCTGCCCGGCTGGTATCGATTGAGAAGTAGCGGCCGGAGGAGCCGTGCCACCACCCGTGGTACTTCCGTAGTACCACAACTTAACCGATCCGGTTTGCGTTGGAGTGCCGAACGGATCAGCCGAGGTATTCGCTATCGCTACGCCGGTATCGAAACCTGCCTGGTTTGTAACGAACGGGAAGAGCAGGTCGCAAGTACAGGTAACGATGCTGAAGATATTCTGAGGCGTCGCGTTATTACAGAAGCGCGGAATTGGAGCCGTGCTCGAGTAGGTTTGCACGGTGCTAATCGGCGCGAAGCTAATGGTCGCCGTGCTTTGGCCGGTGGCAGGCAAGTTGCTGCCGGTATTGGAAAGCGCCGCCACTGTGACCGGTACAGTCATGGTTTCAACCACGTTCGGGTTGGAGTACCAGACTTCGTAGGTCACCGAGGCAGTGGTCCCGGTGAAGGTGACCGGACTCGGGGTCGACGATGGGGGCACACTTAAAGCGCTGCCCAACAACACGGCAACACCGGTGTTCTGTCCATTCCCGACCAGGTACACCGTACTCGGAGCAAAGATACTGACTCCGGCGCCGATGTTGTTGATCGTGAATGTCACCTGGGTGCCTTGATCAGCCAAGCCGATGGCCCCGGATGTCGTATTCCACGGACCAGAAGTTCCGTTGGTACTCGGATTCGAGACGAAGCCCGATTCCGTGTTGTACGGATAGCCCAAAACGTTCTGGAGACTGGGCGCGCCTGGCCCAATAGCTTGCGCCAAGTTGGCTCCCCCTGCGGTGACGCCAACTGCCGCGACCTGAGCATAGCTCCGTACTTTGAAAGACGAAGCGAAGCCTTCCTTCGCGGTTAGGGTTATTGTTCCTGTCTGGCCGGCTGCACCGTTCAACAAAGTTCCGTTGATGTTAATGCACTGGTTGTAGTTGACATTGGTGAAGGAACCCGGAACCAGGCCTTGTTGAATGTACGCCACGGTCTGTTGCGGATTGTTAATCGTCACCTGCTGCGACCCGTTGACCGCGATGAACATCGTGATCTGGGTGGGGATCAGGGAACTGGCTACGCCGAAGCTGCAAGCATTGGCGCGAACGTTGGTGATACGAATCACGCGCGTGCCCGCCGATCCGGGAGCATCGATCGGCACGCCCAACCAGGCCACCGAGTTGTTGGAGATCTGCGAGCCCTGGAAAACGTTGTAGTGCCCGGCAGCTCCACTATAGGAACCGCCTGCGCCTACGCCGGCACCCAGACTGAGGATCGCGCAATTGGCGCTGTTGATCGCCGCACAAGCCAGTTGGGTCAGCGGAGCGCCTGTAGAGGGCCCTGCAGTCGCCGGGACTTGCGCACCCGACGGGAACGGCTCGTCGATGGTCAAGATCGCTTCCGAAAGATTATTAGCATAGGTTCTGCTAGTAATGTTGGTGTTCAAAAAGATCGTAACGTTGGATTGTGGAATATTCTGCCCGGCGGGAGTGAACGTACCTCCGGTGCAGTTCAAAATTAAGTCACCGACCAACTCCGTGATACCTTCTGCGCGGACGATCGGCGGAACACCGGCATTCGCTGTACAAGCGAACGCGGCATTCTGTACTTGCGCGGATGCTGAAGTTCCCATACCGAGCAGAAGGGCCACTACAGCAAACGCCAAAAGCCATTTGCGAAAATCTGCCATTTCCTTCTCCTTGTGAAAAATTGAAATTGAATTGATGGAAGTTCTCTTTTTCAACCTGAGCCTCGAGTAATCGCTCGTCATGAAGATTCTGAATCTCACCCGACCAAACCCGGCTCGAACGGGCTCCTTGCGAGCCTTACTGCCTTGCCTGTTCGAACTCTCTTCATCGTCTCCATCTAGCTCAACTTGTTCTTTAGACTTCTCGTATGTTTGTGCTCGCGGGATTCATGCGTCAAAGATGAATGCCGCCGAACCGTTCGGACGCAGTCAAATCATTCATAACACTCTACGCGAATCAAGTCAAGCGTAAAGTACTGACGTCACAAGCCTACTCAGCCCGAACTACAAAACGGCCTAGCGAACTATTAAATCATAAGACAGCCTTGACTGGTCAATGCTTTACAGCCAACGGCGACAGACCGTCCTTGAATGGGGATCTCAAGGGTTTGATCGGTCAGCTGCTGCGTTCTAGGGTAAGTGGGGCTTCGAGCTAGGGTAAATCACGGACTCGAGTCATGGGTCGTTTTAAAGCGCTCGCATGATTACTCTTTAATGTCTTTGCGCAGCACTCTCATTCGCCCTTTCAATTCGTCGGTCGCATCTACCATTTGATTTGTGTCGTAGATTACATGCGGCGTAATGAAAATGACGAGCTCGCTCCGGTCCTTGGTATAACTCCGCGAGCCGAATACCGTACCTAAAACCGGGATCCGATTCAAGCCGGGAATTCCGCTGGTGGTGTAATTGTTTGTCTCTGAGATGATCCCCCCGATTGCGATCGTGTCTCCATCCTGGACTGTGAGCTGGGTTTGAACTTCCTTCTGATCGAAGGAGGGGGATTGAATGCCGCCGCTGCCCTGAGGTATTGGCGCACTGACTTGCTGATCAATGAGCATGGTGACGATGCCGCTGGGAGTAACTCTGGCAACAATGGTCAATGTTACACCGGTGTTTTGTTGGGAAACCGAATTTGCAAACAGAGAAGTACCGCTGGCCTGGGCGCCCGTAACGGCTTCTCCGGTCAAAACGGGCACGGACGTTCCGACCGTGATCGAGGCCGGGATACTGTCGGTCGCAATCACCGACGGCGCCGAGATCTCCTTGGCGCGATTCTCGTCCTCTTGCAGCGATACGGCGGCCAGAAGCTCGCGGCTCTTGCCAACCAAAGTCGCGGCGTTCAGCATGGTGGTATCCCCGGCCAAACTTCCCAGGAAGGTATGCGGCGTTTTGCCCGTTATCTGCTGGAGCGTCGCCGCTACACTACTGGAGAAAGAATGCGTCAGATCGATCGAATAGATCTTGGCTTCAATCAAGACTTGTCGTGGAGGAACATCCAGATCCTTTAGGAGCTTCAAAATGCTTTCGTATTCCTGCGGCGAAGCCTGAATGAGCAGCGTGTTGTTCAATGGATTCGCAATGACGCGTGGTATATGACCGCCTCCGGGCAGCTCGGTCGCGGGCGCGTTCCCCAAATACTTACCGGTAAGATCGGTTGCACCGGCGGGCGCGGCCCCGGCTACGACACCTGCCGCAAGCGGCGCGGCCATGGGATTGGCGTAAGCATTCGGACCGTAACCACCAGAATTGGGATACCCGCCGCCCGGGTAGCCACCGCCGTAACCGCCACCGTATCCACCGCCGTAGCCACCCCCATAACCACCACCGTATCCGCCACCATACCCACCGCCGCCAAACCCGCCACCGCCCAATGCGCTACTGCCAAATCCACCCCCGCCTATCCCGACCCTGCCCAAGCCGCTATTGCCGGCGCACATAGCAATATTCGAGGTCTGGTAGCCCAGCGGATTAGTCAGTTGTCCATAAAGAGCCTGGATGGAGCAACTGATGGCCTGGGCCTCACCGTAGCGGACGCGGTAAACGTAATTATTGACCGCGCCCACGGCCAACTGCACCGGAACGTCGAGTTTATCGAGCCATTTCCCGATTTCGGCAAATACGCCTGGGTTGGGCGCGACCGCGATGATCGAATTAATGCGGTCGATGGGCAGAAACTTAATCGGGGTTTTGTCGGAGAGAGCGATCGATTTAACGATGTTCTCCAGCTCTTTGGTGATGTCGGATGGACGGCCGTTCTTCACTTCGTAAACGTGCACCCGCTGGTTGGCCAGGACATCGCTGTCGAACATCCCCACCAGATCCATCGTACGTCGCATGTTTCTGCGGCTATCCAGGATCAGCAACAGATTGGCCGGAGCATATTCATACATGGAGGCGTTTTCCCCAATGAACGGCTGCAGTACTTTCACCAGCTCGGAGGAGGTAACGTACTTGAGGAAGACCAGGTTCAGCATGGTCTGGTCGTCTTCCGGAATGCTGGCGGAATCACCCTTATGTTCGGGCGGGATGGGCAAGTGCGAAATGTCGCCTAAAGGCACGATGCGATATAGTTCGCCTTGCTTAACCATTCCATAGCCATTAATGCGCAGGATGGTTTCGAGCAGCGAGCGCGTGTCGATGTCCTTTGTTTCACCATAGGTATTCAGGATCACGCCGCCTTTCACGCGGGGATCGAGTATGTAGTTCAGCTTGAGCTGGCGCGCCAGCAGATCGATAACTTCGGTTAGCGACGCGTTGTTGAGCGACAATCCACCGTAGACGGTAGGCGAACCGGCTGGAACCGGCGCTGGCGCAGGGGGCGTAGCGGGTGCGGGCTGGCCTGGGGCAGCTTGAGCGGGGGCGGCTTGAGCGGGAGCAGCGGGTTGGGCCGGCTGCGGCGGGGGCGTCGGGTCCAGAGCCCGCGGATAGAATCCGGGTGGAAGGTTGGGGGGCGGGCTGGGCGGCTGAGCGGCCGGTTGCTGCGCCAAGGCCAAGCCAGCTAGCGCGACAACGATCCAAGCCTTGCTAAACCAGGCCATGCTAAACCAGGCCTTGCTAAAACAGGTCCTGCTAAACCAGGCCTTGCCAAACCAGCAGACCGTCCGGTCAAACCTGCAAGCTTGGGGCACTATCTCTTCTCCTGCTGGTCCTTGCTTTTGTCAGCGCCCGGCTTCTCGCTGTCCTTGGGCGCGGTGGCTCGCTTGGCTTCGTAGGTAGCCAGCAACTCTTTCTCTTCGTCATTCATGTCAGCTTTCTTACTGACCCATTTCGAGATTCCGAACGGCGTCCGGCGCTGAAACTCGACGCTATCGCCCAGATCGCGGATGACGGAAGCGAGCGGTTCTTCTTTCGCAACCTGTTCAGCGGGTTTGTCTTCCCATTTCGAAACTCCGAAGGGAAACCGGCGATAAAACCAGGTCTTGCCCTGGGCGTCGGTAAACCGGTAGAGGTTGGGCTCTACCTGAGTAGCTCCCTTGGGAATAACCGAAGCGACAGGATCGGAGGACGCAACGCCTTTGGACGCGTCGCTCTTGCTGGTGTCCTGGCTTTGCTTTTTGTCTGCGTCTTTACTTGACTTAGTATCTTTGTCCTGCGCGAGCAACAACGTCGCGGCTATCCAAGTCAGTGTGACGATCTTTTTTATAGTTTTCATTTCAATCCTTACTTAACCTGCTCCCATTGGCACGAGGCTCCGAACGGAGTCTGGTTCACAACTTTCTTATATCCGTCGACAACAGCGCCTGAAGGCGTTTTGTCTCCAGGTACGCAGCCCTTCAGGCCGGTGCCGGTATCGATCCCCGGTCCCGCGGTACCGTTTGCCGAAAGCGACTGCCCGGGCTTGGGTGACGCTGCCGGACCGGCCGCCGGCGCCGGTGCTTCAGCCATCGTGAGAGGCGTCCGATCCAATAATTCATCGATCCGCTTCTTGAACTGTTTTCCATTCCATTCGAAAATGACATAACTGTTGTCGATGGAGGCGATTTTCCATTCGCCGATTTTTTCGCCGGGATGATACCCCTTCTGCGGCCCGCCGGCTTTGTCGGAGAGCACAACAGTGGGCGGGACGCCTCCCCACAACATCACGCCGCGCGCGACCGGAAAAGGCGGCGCCGGCTTCTCGGGCGGGGGAATTACAGGATCGAGGATGACGTTGGGATTCCGGTCTTTAGAGAATAGATTCTTAGCCGCAACGTCGGCGTAAGAGGTCGCGGTAAGCGGCTCGACCTTGGGCAGAGGAGCGACAGCACCCACGGCGTTCGGCTTCGCCCCGGTGTGCAGCAAGGCCTGCTCTCGCGCCTGAGCCCGAATCCGCTCATGACGCAGTTGGACACCCAGCAGCGCCAGCACCGCTAGCAAGCCCAGATCGAGCAATCTCAATTTCCGATTCAAAACTGGGAAGTTCCTTTCTTCGGGGCCAAACGTTGGGCCACGATTCCAGAAACAGTCAGCCGGACCGGCATGTTTTTCTGCTTGGGATTCGCCGTGCCGAAACGGATTTCATCGGTGGCGATGGTTTCCGGCTGCGCGCTCAGCGTGGACAATAAATTGATCAGCTCCTCAATGCGGCAATCGACCGTGACCGACACCGTTACCAGCCCATACGAGTTTCCATACGACCGGGGCTGTCCCAACTCCACCTGGCGGATTTCGAGCGGAGGAGTTTGCGCCTTGGCCACGCGCCTCAGGACTTGCAAAAGCTGGGCCTGCGCCTGATCGGCGGTGTCACCAGAAATCAATCCCTTCTCGCGCTCGGCCAGTTCGGCGCCGGCCTGCTTGAGGACAACCTCTTTGGCCGGCAATGAGGCCGCGCGGGTTCGCAGATTCGCCAAGCCTTTTTCAACTCGATCGATACTTTCGACCGGCGCAGACACCTTCACGCTGCTGGAAGAAGAACTGGCCATCCAATAAATGAACGCCAGCGCTAGTACCGCACCCAGCACCGCCAACGCCCGCTTGTCGCGCTGCCCGACTGTCACGGCGTGGCTCCCTGGCGCACGGATCGAATGCTGAACAATTCCCCGTTTGCGCTCCGCTGCAGAGGCAGCGCGAAGGACGATCCCCGGAACTGGCGCGAGCTATCCAGCAGCTTGATCAGCGCGGCCGCCTGCTCGGTCTCGCCCGCGATGGTCACCGATTCTCGCGTGAGCTGCAGCGAGTTAAGCCAAGTCGGAGCAGCCAGCACCTGGGTCAGCTCCTTCAGCACTTCCATGTCTTCAGTGGTGTGGCGCCGGAAGTTGTCGAGCGTTTGAGCGCGATTGCGCGTGAGGGCGATCTCGCGATCCAGATTGGCCGCCTTCCTGGCTTGGGGGTCCAGCTTTCGGATCTCCTGATGCAGCAAGCCCAGATACTGGCTATCCGCGTACCTGGGATAAGCGACCACCGCCCCCAACATCAGCAGCGCCAGGCTGGCCAGAGTGACGGTCGGCACAAAGCGCATCCTGGAGCTGGATCGACGCTGCTCGGCCGGCAGTAGATTCACTGCCAGCGGGCGCCAGGGACAGGCTCCGGCCAGAGCCGTCGCGTAGGCCAGCGAGGCACGCGAAACATCGTAGCCCTCCGGCGTTGCGAGCGGCTTGGGAAGCGCATCGTGCAGCGCGGTGGGCTCGGTCTCGGGCGGCAATCGCAACTCCGCGACCGCCAGTATCCGTGCTTTTTGCGCCGTACCATCAACGCGCGCCGAAAACAGGGGCCGCGCCGGACTTTCGCCGTAAACCTCCAGTTCCCCTTCAGTCTGCTCCACCGCGAGAAAGCCGTCGGCGGAAGGAGTAGAGAGAACCCGGAGCGCGCAGTAAATCGCGGGCGCAGAAAAGGTGAAAGATGCAACCTTAACGCCCGCCCCCGCGAACAATGCGGTGTAGTGGCCGAGTACAGAGCGGCGCGTGATCCCGATCAGGATGGACGGGGTTTTTGAAATACGCGCCCAGTCAAAAACGGCTTCCTCTTCCGAATAGGGATTCAGCGAATCGAGTTCGAAGCGAATGGCGGCCGCCAGATCACGATCCGCGACGCCCGGCAGCGCCAACTGCCGGACTACGACCTCATCGCGCGGCAACAGTACGGTGGCAGCCAGATGCGTGAGCCCCAACTTTTTCACGAAGCTCGCGTAGTCAGCGCCCCATTCAGTCGCCGGCTGCTCTCTGAAATGGTGAATGGTAAGTTCGCCCAGAACCTTGACCCCGGAAGGGCGGACGCGAACCGCGGTAATCTTCAGATCCTCGCGGCCGATCTCGATTCCGATCCCGGTTCCGACCGCCAGCCATTTCTTGAAGTCGGTTGCAGTCATTGGATAGAGGCAGCGTTGTCGTACCAGCGCATGATATGGAAGGGCGGATTCCATTCCGGTCCCAGGAATTTCACCATGGCGGACACGGTCCTCCGGAAATCGGAAAATCGCCCGTTGGCCATGCGCAATCGCGCTGTGGCGCGCAGGGTGACGATCGGGCTGGGCACGATCGACAGACGCCCCATGCCCGGGCCGCCGCCTGAGAATGGCGCGAGCTGTCCCATATTGCTGATCGGCGTGGCCCGCCGTAGATTAACGATGGCCGCCGCAACGTCGGGACTGATGCCGATGGCCTGCATCACGGCCGGTTGAATGGTGTTGGCGTCAAACGGGCCTGTAGCTCCGTAGACCGACAGGCAGTCGCGCAGGCCGGCGTGCGGAATCAGGCGTCCCTGGTCGTCATTGGTATAGCTTCCGTAAAACAAGTCGGGCGTAACTCCTCGAATCAGCAGCAGTTCCTCAATCTCCTGAAAAGACGCATGGCGAGCACGAAAAGACGGAGCCAGGGATAAGTAGTATTGATCGAACTGCGTAAAAGACCCACCCGGCGAGGGTGCTCTCCAGTCCAAGATGCCTTGGATCATAGTTGCGGCTTGGTCGGGAGGAGCGCCCAAGGCAAGAAGCAGGCCTAGCATTTCGTTGGCAGGGGCGCTGTTTACATTTAACTTGGATGTTTCGGGAATAATCTCAGCGGTTGCGGCGCCAGATGGGAAGTTGAATTGCAGCACGGGCATCGGATTTTGGAAATACTTGGGTGTGCCATCCGCGTTTCGATAACCAGGCCCCCACTGGATGTAAAGAATTGCCCGGTCGATGGCGCCGGCGGCAAGGTAATAGGCGCGCAATGAGTCGACTTCGGTGGACGTGCGCTCGGTTTCGGCGCGCACGGTGTTCGCGACGGTGAAAGCGATAGCGGAGAGTGCGGCGGAGAGCCAGAGCACGGCCAGCAGCGCGCTGCCTCTGTGGGGCAGGTCTCCGACCTGCCTCTGGCGTTTGTGGGGCAGGTCTCCGACCTGCCTCTGGCGATTGTGGGGCTGGTCTCCGACTTGCCGGTTAGTTGTCATAAGGCTCCAGCGGCAGGCGCGTCACACGCACTGGAATGGTAAGCGTCACCGGTTCCAGGCGGGACGAATCCGGAACAAGGGGCGCCATTTCCACCCGCACGGCGCTCGGAAGCACAGGCTTGATCCAGTGCACTAACCATCTCTCCAGCTCGGGAGGAGGAAGAAGATCCCGATAGCTGAAGCGGCAAAAGGCCAGCTTATCGGCCAGAACAAAGGAACCTGCGCCAATCTGGATTGGCGGGAATTGCGGCGCCTGCTGGCCGGTAAGCGGATCCGCGGCCATACCCAGGCAAAACAGCCCGGCTCCGCGCGGGCCGGTGTACCAATGTTCGTTGACCACTAGCCGCACGCCCAGGCCATTTTCGCCAGGGATGACTTGATATTCGAGAATCATCGGTATTCCGCGCGCGCCTTGTTGCAGGGAGAAGGTGGAAGCTATCCGCATCGATTGAGCCTCGCCCTGGAAAAATGAGATCCGGATCGGCGGAGCCTCTGCTAGCCCCTGGCAATCGGCGGTGACGGGCATAACGGAGGAGATTTCCTCTTCCAAGATGCGCTCGATGCTGGCCACGCGCCGGTTGGCCATGAGCTTGGAATCGGCCTTACCCATCGCGCTTAACCCAATCCGCAGCGACATGACGATGCCCGTCGATAGCAGGCCCATCAGCGTCATCGCGATGAGCAGTTCCATGAGCGTGAAACCACGCTCTGGATTGTTCTCCCTCACTTGCCCACCCCGGCCGCGACATCGGCCGGCGTCATAACCGCCCGCCGGAAGCCCTCGATCTGGAAAGTACGCCGCTGCTCCCCGTACATCCACCAGATCTCCAGTTCGATGCGTTCGAGAAAGGGGGCTCCAGCGCCTGCTCCGGGCGTCATCTCAAACGGCGTGATGCGCGCGCTCCAGCCGATTGGTAGTCCTCCAGTGACCTCCGGCCCCCAAGTTCCTCCGAACGGCGCGAGTATCGGCGCTTTGGCCGCAATGATCAGCTCGTCCATTTTCTGGTGCGCCAGCAAGGCGGCTCGGTCGTAATCGTTAAGCCGCGAAGCGCTGCGCAATGAAGTGGAGAGCGCCGACAAAAGTCCGGTGACCGCCAGGGCCATGATGAGCGTCGCCACCAGAACTTCGAGCAGAGTGAATCCGCGCCGGTTCATTGTTTCACCTGTTCTCATTGTTCCGGCTCTACGCGCTGTACTTGGGGAACTCCCGTCATGGGATCAACTTGCACAATCTTTTCGACGTTTCTGCGGTTAATCAGCGCCACGCCAAAACGCGGCACAGTGCCTCCCGGAT
The DNA here is from genome assembly GCA_035484655.1 of Bryobacteraceae bacterium. Taxonomy (GTDB): domain Bacteria; phylum Acidobacteriota; class Terriglobia; order Bryobacterales; family Bryobacteraceae; genus Palsa-89. Next base: position 24,353 of record DATHOT010000310.1, read on the forward strand.
AAAGAAAAAAGCTGCGGGAGGCGTCCGGATTCTGCGGCAATTCCGGCAGGACATGCGTGATCGAAACGCCTTCCGGCATTTCCAGCCGGCGCGAGAATCCGGGATCTGTGGAGCGCATCGAAAGCGTATTCTCCGGCTTTGAAATCGTGATCTCGACCACCTGCTGGCGACGTTCGGCGCGGCTCAGGCCGGTGTTGAAAAAACTCACCACGCTATTGGTTGCGGCGTTGAGCCGGAGCGAGTCGACGCCCGAGTTGATGGCCGGGAAGCTGATGCCGACGATCACGGAAATCAGCGCCACTACCACCACTAGTTCGACCAGTGTTACACCTGAATCAGTTTTTCCAGCTGACAATATCCGCATTCATTCCGTCTCCACCCGGCTGGCCGTCCGCCCCGTAACTAGTGAGGTCCGGTTCGTCCCCGTGTTCTCCCGGGAAGCGATAGACGTAAGGATGGCCCCACGGATCGTTGTCGATTTCCTTGTCTGTGTACGGCCCCTGCCAGTTGTTGACGTTCTCCGGCTTCACGCGCAGCGCCTGCAGGCCTTGCTCGGTGGTCGGATAGCTGCTCGTATCGAGCTTGTACGAGCCCAAGGCCGTCATAAAGGCGTTGATCTGCGCGCGCGCGGCGGTCTTACGCGCCTTGTCCGCTTGGCCCATCATTCTCGGCAGTACCAGCGCTGCAAAGAGCGCGATTATGACCACCACCACCATCATTTCGATCAACGTCACACCGGCCTGTCGTCTGTTTATCTTCTTCATGGCTTACCGCCCTCCCTACACTGCAACGTCATTACTACACGGCCACATCGTTCATGCTGACAATCGCCAGCATGATGCTTAAGATCAAAACGCCTACGATCAGTCCCATCGCCAGAATGATCAGCGGCTCAAACAAAGATGTAAAGCGCCGGATGGCGGTGCGCGTGTCCGCGTCGTAGATATCGGCCATCCGGACGAACATGGTGTCCAGTCTGCCGGTTTCCTCGCCGACGCTCAACAGATGCGAAGCCAGCAGAGGAAATTGGCCTGCGCGGCGCATCGGCGCAGCTATACCTTCGCCGCGTTTCACTCCCAGCGCCACCGCCTCGAGCGAGCCCGAGATTCTCCGGTTGCTCAACGTCGCGCCGGCGATGGCAAGCGATTGCACCAGCGGAACGCTATTGGCTACCAGCGTGCCCATAGCTCGTGCAAAACGGGCTGTCTCGGCCTTCCTGAGCGCATCACCGAGCACTGGAATCCGGAGCCGTAATGAATCCCACCACAACCTTCCCGAAGAGGTGCGGACATAGGCATACAGTCCAACCGTCAACGCGATCGAGGCGATGAGCAGGATCAATCCGTAGGACTGCAGGAATTTGCTGCCTTCCATGAGCATTTTGGTCGGCAGCGGCATTTCGATGCGCGA
>DATHOT010000311.1:0-13491 GCA_035484655.1 Bryobacteraceae bacterium
AGGCTGCGTTTCAGGCGTTCGCGATGTTGCATGGGCTGGGAGACCAGCGTTTGCAGACAAATCTCGAGGACGCTCTGGTCACCAAACGCGCCGACGGAACGCTAGAGGTAGCGGTGTGGAATTACGCCCCGCCCGGCGAGAGCGGGACGTCGAAACAAGTGCGTCTTACCGTGAATGGATGGACCGGAACGCCTCGCTACCACGTCACGATCGTCGACCCACAGCACGGCTCGGCGCTGGCGGCGTGGAAAGCGATGGGTAGTCCGGCATTCCCGACAACGCACCAATACGAACAACTGCGACGGTCTGCGCTTGCAACCGAAAGACTGGACGGGCCGTCCTTTAACTTGCCGGCTCATAGTCTTGCCGTAGTGGAGGTAGCGCCGAGATGACTCGCATGGTCTGCTGCATTTCGGTACTGCTCGCCGCCGGGTTCCTCTTGATCTGGGCCACCCTTCCCTCGCAAGCTGCCCCGTCGCCGTCGGTTGTTTCGGCCCAAGACAAAGCGTTCCTCGAAGACGTGGAACACCGCGGCGTTCTCTATTTTTGGGAGCAGACCGATCCCGCAACCGGGCTGGTGCTGGATCGCGCGGATGAGGCGGGTGGGCGAGCTAAAGGTCCCAGCCGCAATATAGCGAGTCTCGCCGCGACGGGCTTTGGACTGACGGCGATTTGTATAGGCGTCGAGCACGGCTGGATTCCGCGCGACCAAGCGGCTGATCGCATTCGAACCACGCTGCAGTTCTTCGCCACACGAGCTTTCCACGAGCATGGCTGGTTCTATCACTGGATGGATGTGACGAATGGGGATCGCCAGTGGGATAGCGAAGTGTCATCCGTTGATACGTCTTTCTTTCTCGGCGGCGCGCTGACGGCGGCCCAGTTCTTTTCCAAAGATCCGGACATTCCTAGGCTGGCGCGGGAAATCTATGAGCGTGTCGATTTCCCGTGGATGTTGGACGGCGATCCGTATATTCTGTCGCATGGCTGGAAGCGCGGAAAAGGCTTCCTGAAATTCAAGTGGGAGACCTACAGCGAGTCATCGCTTTTATATATGCTGGCAATCGGGTCGCCCACGCATCCGATTTCCGAGCAATCCTGGTACGCCTGGCAGAGACCGCTCTACACCTACGGTCCTTACCAATTCATCAGCGGCGGCCCGCTCTTCACGCATCAATATTCGCATGCCTGGGTCGACTTCCGGACGCGCCGCGACCGCGGCTTCATTGATTTTTTTCAGAACTCAGTGAGCGCGACCAGAGCGAATCGGCTTTACTGTACCAACCTGCATCAGAATATGGCGCTGAGTTTCGGTCCGGATATCTGGGGGATCACCGCGTCGGATGGGCCAAAAGGTTACAGGATCTACGGGGAGATCAAGTCTTTCGAGCCCGTGGACGGAACCATCGCGCCCTGCGCCGCGGGCGGCTCCCTGATGTTCACGCCCGACATTTCCATCCCGACGCTGCGGACCATGCGCGACGATTTTCAGGATCGGCTGTATGGCCGCTATGGATTCGTGGATGCTTACAATCCGGAGCTGAAGTGGTTCGATACAGACGTCGTCGGCATCGACCTGGGCATCACGGTTCTCAGCGCGGAGAATCTGATAAGCGGAGATGTATGGCGCTGGTTCATGAGCAACGAGGCGGTCCCGCATGCGATGGATTTGGCGGGATTCAGCGCGCCGCCGACAGAAGCGCCCGCGGCCCCAACGAAGAAGCCTTTGGGCAAAGCGAAGCGATCCGTGGCCAAACGGACGATACAGAAGTCGACGCAGTAAGAAAATCGGTATTTGAGTGCACTGTCCCTAATTTAAATTTAGGCGGCGGCGAGGTCGGATTCGGGGAAGACTTCGACCAGCGTGGGCATACGTTCCTGCAGCAGAAACTCGGTCGACTGAATCAGCGGATCCAGATGGAAGCGCTCCTGCATGCGATTGCCGAGCAGGGCATTGTCGATGGCCGCCAGTCCCATGCCCTGGTGATGGGCCATGAAGCAGCGAATGAATTCGGGCGCGTGGACGCCAGAGTAGTCGATCGCTTCGAAGAAGCCATGGCGCGCTAAACAACCTTGCGCTGCTAGAGACCGCAGGTTGGCGGTGCTCCTCGAAGGGTCGACCATCAGCGCAAGCATACTTGCATACGGCGCGACAACGAGCTGCCCGGTGCGGTCCGATCGCGCGCTCAGCGCCGGCACTCCAAAAGCATGGTACTGATACTGCAATCGGCTGTCGCGGAGGGAATGAGCTGATTCGGAAATACCCCACGGTACTTTGCGCTCCTGGGCATAAGCCTGCTGGATCTCGACAGCACCGCGCATGCCATGATCCAGCAGAGTATTGCTGTAGTTCCGCATATGGAGAACCGGCATCAGGTATTCGAACATGGTGCCGCTCCAGGAGATCAACGACCTCCGATTGCAATAGCCCGTAAGCTTACGGCCCAGCCGGAACCAGGTGTCGCGGGGGATATCGCCTTTCGCAATCGCAAGAAAAACGGCGGTTCGTGCTTCCGACGCCAGCAGATCATAGCAGGCCTCGTCCGGTCGGGCATTATCGATGTCGTAGCCGATCCGCAAAAGCTTGCGCCGCGGCTCAAAGAGAAAACGAAAATCCATTTCTTCGAAGAAGCGCGACGCGTCCCTGGCAACCCCTTCGAATTGCTGCATCAGTTCGCTTGCGTAAGCGCGAGCGGCGGGCAAGCGGCGGAATAGCTCTTCCAACGCCACTTGCAGCGCGGGGTAAAGCGGATCAGCGCTTCCCAATCGCTCAATCAGCCGGTCGCGAATACGATCATAAGCGGCCGGCATTTCAGAAAGCGCCGGCACGACGCTGAGTTCGTTAAAAAGGGGCGCCAGGCTGGCATCCCGCAGGTTGACGCGGAGCTCCGGCTCAAAAGGCGGCTGGAGCCAAGGCGCCAGGCGATACAACTCGCCGATGGCAGCGCCAATGCGTTCGGACAATAACGACTCCCAATATCTCAGCTCCGCCGATTTGGCGCGGTCGCCTTGATTCTCGAGCCGCGTATGAGTGGGGATGAGCCCCTCCCGAATGCGCTGCACAATATCGTTAGCCTCTGTAAGAACGGACTCCCAATAGAAAAGGTCCGCTGGCTCGCAATCGAGGTGGCGCAGCAGGCTGGCTAGCAAGCGCATAACAGATATTGTTCGCGCATTATAGGGGAGTTCTTCCCGAATCCGAAACGCGTGATCACGCAAGCCCGCCAGCAGATCCACTCCCACAATGGGCCGCCTCAGCAACGAGTGGCAGCCTTGGCGGATCGCGGTAAGCGAGGCCGCAAGATTACCGCTGTCCACCGAGGACACGTAGTGCGGGGCAGGCGGAAGCAGCGTCTTCGTCTCGTACCAGTTCAAGAAGTGCCCGCGATAACGCGGCATCTCTTCCATGGTGGCGAAAATCCTCTGGAGCGAGAGCGAAAGTTCTCCACTGGTCACATAACCAAAGTCATGCGCGGCCAGGTGCGCCGTCACCAGCAACCCGAGGTTGGTCGGGGAAATGCGATCCGTAACGAGCGGCGGATCATTCTGCGTATTATCCGGAACCAGGTAGTGGGTCTCCGGACCCGAATTGTCCGCGAAGAATCGCCAGGTCCGCAGCGCGACATCCCGCAGGAACGCGCGATCGTGTTCGGCCAGGGCATCCGGCGCCGGCAGCGGTTCGTTCAGCCAAGCTACCATGACGGGCGCTACAATCCAAAGCGCGCATACTAGTGCGATCACGATATGAACCTGTGGAAGCGCGAATAAGAATACAACCCAGATCGCCGACGAAAGGTAGAGATATTGTTCCACCATGCCCATCTTCACGCCCGACGCAACTTCCGATTGCGCCATGGTTTCCCATTCGAGCAGATGGTGTTTGGTGATAAAGCGGCGGATCAGGGTGCGGATAATCGCGTCGGCCATTACAAAAGCCTGATGCGGGATGAATATCAGATTGGTAACAGTGTTACCGTGGCTGGCCAGGAATCGCGCTCCAAGATTGCGCGCGAAGGCAGACCAGAAGCGACGCTCCGGCGTCTGAACCGCCGACAGCAAAATGTCGATATAGGCGGGCAGTTGCAGAAGCGCACAGATCGCCAGCGTCCACAGGACGGGGTGCGCGAGCAACAGCCAGCCCGCCACGAGCAGACAGACTACCGAGATCTCAAACAGGCTGCGCCGCAGGTTGTCGAATAGCTTCCAGCGCGATAACGACGAGAGCGGATTCGCCACCCGCCCTTCGGGTCCAGGCACGCGCCGGAACAGCCAGGGCAGAAGCTGCCAATCGCCGCGCACCCAGCGGTGCTTGCGTTTTGAGAACGCTTGATAGGAGGCAGGATAGTCTTCCACCAACTCCGCGCTGGTGAGCAGCCCGGTGCGCGCGTGCTCTCCTTCGATCAAGTCATGACTGAGAATGTTGTTATCCGGAAATCGTTCGCCTACCGCGGCGTCAAACGCGCGCAGGTTGTAGATGCCCTTGCCGGTGAAGCTCGCTTGTCCATGGAGATCTTGATAGACATCCGATACAGACGTGGAATAAGGATCGAAACCAGCCTCCCCGCTGAAAATCTGCGCCAGGCGTGAACGTCCGGCCGACTCCATGCTGACCGACACTCGCGGCCGAATCAACCCATACCCTTCGCGTACCATTTTCGTCTTAGGGTCAATCACAGGCTGATTGAGCGGATGAGCCGCGGCGCCGATCATCTTCGCGGCACTGTCGCGAGGAAGCTGTGTATCCGTATCGAGCGTGATGACGAAGCGAATCCCCCGCAGACGGGACAGGTCGCCCGTCACGGTGTCAAAGCGATTCGCGCCGCCAACTAAGAGCTGGTTCAAGTCATTCAGCTTGCCGCGTTTTCTCTCGTAGCCCATCCACTTCGACTCACAAGCATTCCAGCGGCGGGCGCGATGGAAGAGATAGAACGGGCCCGTCTGGCCGGTACCGTACTGCGCGTTCAGGCGGCGGATGCCGTCCACGCACAAGTTGAGCACTGAGTCATTTGCGGTCTCCCGAAGATCTGCGTCAGTAAAGTCGGTGAGCAGCGCGAAAGACAGGTTGGGCGCGCGATTGGCGAGGTAGCGGATTTCCAGGTCCTCGAGAAGTTTGGCCACATTTTTTGCCGAAATAAGCAGCGTCGGCACTACGACCAGGGTCTGGCAGTCGTCCGGCACGCCGTCCGAGAAGTCCATGCTAGGCAATTCTCGCGGCTGCAGGAGACGGCTCACCAAGGTGTTGACCAACTCGAGCGAGGCCTGGCTCGCCGGTATAAGAAGCAACGCGATCATCCAGAAAGCGAGCGGCCCAGTCAGCCGCTCCAGCCCGAACACGATAAGCGCCGTCAGCACCAGAACGCTCCCGGCGTATGACACGCTAGGCCACCTCTCCAGGAGCGCGCGAATCGACCAGGATCGCCTGCATCCGATTCGCCGCCGGAAGTCCTTCAGACCCGCTCCAATGAGGTAGTAACCAACGTGCGCTTTGCGAGGGTCCGGGTCGTTCGCGAGCAGCGCTTCCTCGGCGCACTCCCGAGCGGCTTGGGCCACCTGCTCCTCAGAGCGGCCAGATCGAAGCGCCAGCCTCTCTAACTCGTGCCGATACCGGTCGCGCGTCGCAAAATCCATCCGCGAATAAACTCTCGCTGCATCCTGTCGCAAAACTTTCTCGGCTGCCGAGACGGACTCCACGAAATCGCGCCACGATAGGTTCTCCAACGCTCTCAGGCTGCCGATCGTGTCCGAGACAACCGGCTCCTGATCGAGCGCACCACACAGGCGCTGGATGATGGCCAGCTTCACCATCGATCCAAAGGCCCACAGCTCAGCGAAGCTAAGAGTGCTTTCGGCCTGCAAAACCTGGGCGAAATTACCGATCGTTCGCGAGTCGATCACGCCCGTCGCACCAGCCACCAAATCGGCCGCCAGCCGATGGATCCGCAATTCCCCGCTAAACGGTCCTTGATTCAATTTTGAAAGCTTGCGCAGGTACGAGGACGGCAAAAAGTGGCGTATTTCGCGAATCTGAAACTGCACAAATGCGTGGTTGTCCAAGATACAAACGTCTGCGGGAGAACGTTGCCCTTTTTCAGAATGCAAACCGTGGACGTGCGCGCGCAATTGCCTGGCGTATTCGTTGAGCCGCGCTCGCACGCTCCGGGGACCAGTCAGCGGCGGAAACGTCACGCCCGGATTCGATTCGATTGCGATACTTGGACTGCTCATCGGTAGTTCGCTGCCTGTAGTTCAAAAAGCTTGGCGTATTCACCGCCGGTTGCCACAAGTTCATCGTGGGTGCCCTGTTCGCGAATCCGGCCGTCCTCCAGCACCACAATGCGATGCGATTTGCGCACGGTGGAGAAGCGATGGGAGATCAGAATCGCCATTTTGCCTCGGGCCAGATCGGCAAAACGGGCAAACACCTCGGATTCTGAGACCGCATCCAGCGCAGCGGTCGGCTCATCCAGAATCAAGACCTGAGCGTTGCGGAGATAAGCGCGCGCCAGCGCGAATTTTTGCCACTCACCGCCCGACAGATCTACGCCGCCCTCGAAGCGGCGCCCCAACATCTGATCGAGTCCGACCGGGAAGCGCGCCAGCAAACGATCGGCGCGGCTCTTGCGGGCCGCATTCCAAAGCGCATCGTCGTGACTCGCTTGCGCGATGCGTCCGACTCCGATGTTGAGACGCGCCGGCAGATCGTAACGCACGAAATCCTGGAAAATGACCCCGATTTCCTTATGCAGGGCTTCCACGCTGTAATCGCGCAGGTCGACGCCATCCAGCAGAATCACGCCCGCGGTCGGATCGTACAAGCGAGCCAGCAGCTTCACCAATGTCGTTTTACCTTGGCCGTTCTCGCCAACCAGCGCGATGTGTTCGCCCGGTGACATGCGGAAATTCAGCCTCTTCAGCACCTCGCGATCGGACCCCGGATAATGGAAGCACACCTCGCGAAACTCGAACCCGTCCCGTATTTGACGAGGCGCCGGTATGGCATTCGGCTTCGAGCAGATCCCTGGCCGGACAGACAGAAAGCTCACCAGGTCGGACAAAAATAGCGCCTGGTCCGCGATACTCGAGAACAGTGAGAAAACACCCTGCAATTGGGCGGCTGCTCCCGCGATTGCCCCGGTAAGGAAGGCCAGAGTGCCGATATCGATCTTGCCCAACAGGGCTTGCCACACCAGGTATGCGTAACTGCTGTAGTAACCGACCGATCCCACAATCGCGAGCGCGGAGCCCCACCACAAGCGACGCCGCGTTAATTGCCGATTCTTTTGAATGATTCCGTCGGTGAGAACAGCATAGCGGTCGTGAAGATAACCGCCCAGCGAGAACAACTTCACTTCCTTGGCGCTCTCTTTGCTGCTGCCGAGAATTCGAAGGTAATCCAGTTCGCGGCGGATGGGTGTCAAGCTATGAGCCAGAGAGTAGCCCACAAACGCGAAGTGACTCTCGCCCGCGAAGGCCGGTACAACGCAAAGAACCAGCAGAAGAAAGAGCCATGGCGAATAGACAATTACGCCTACCGATAGGGATATCAGCGTAATGGACTGGAGCACCAGCCGGCCCATGGAGTTGAGCATTCCGATGCGATCGGTTGCGTTCATACGGGCGCGCTCCAGCTTGTCGTGGAACACGGGATCTTCGAAGGACGCCAGATCCAGGGTCGCGGCATGATTCATGACTCGCAGGCTGACTTCGCGCGTGAACTCGTCCGCCAGACGGGCGTCAGTGTAGTCTATGGCCCGGCCGAGAAGGTTGTTGAGGGCCGCCAGCAGGAATTCGGCAGCCAGAAGGATCCAGATCTCCTGGGGCAGCGGACCGGGATGCTTTATTTGAGCAACGACCAGATTGATAATCGATTTCGAAACGGCCAGCACTGCCAGGGGAATCAACGCGCTCGCAAAACGCAAAGCGAGCCCACCCGCAACCACGCGCGGCGCCGCGTCCCAAACGAGCCTCAAGACTGGAGGAATATTTCGCAACGCCGCGAGGCGTTCCCGCCAGGAGGCTTGCTGCAATGACACAAATGAAGACATCGAGGACGCGTCCTTAGCTTAAAGCACCGCCAGCTCGTCTCAGCCGAGGCTGGTTCGTCTCAAGGGAGGAGTAATAGCAAATGGAGTACCGCATTGAAATGGACGTGTACGATACCTTACGCAGGTACGCAACATTTTGAAAATGCTGCCATTCCCGCGAGCGATGGGTATCTGTCACCTGAGCGGTCTACAAGGTGACGGTGCAAATTATTCAGTACGCTAGTACTTGCTTCCCCCGATGGTAGGATGTTAGACCCGGTGGTTACACCAGGGTTGCCCCCCAGGGTTAGGTGATCTAACCTGCTATCCAACGGGGCTGAATTCACCCCAGCGAAACTCCGGTCATCAGCAGTCCAAGCACCAATACGACTGCGGCCGACGCCACCGGCATCCAGCGGAAGAAGGGATTTGCGCCGGTCCTTTCCGGCAACAGGTTCTTGGCGTATATCACCAGGACGCCGATGCCCATCAGCACGATCGCAAGCCCCAGGCTGAATGAGACTAGCAACACCAAGCCGAGACCGACTCGACGTAGAGCAATCGCGCTGAGCAGCAACACGAGAGCAGACTCGCACGGCACCAAGCCGCCACTTGCGCCCAAAGCGACCAGCCCCGACCAGGAAACTTCGTCGGGCACGTGCGAATGGCCATGGTCATGCGTATGCTGGTGCGAGTGATCCTCGTGCGAGTGATCCTCGTGCGAATGATCCCCGTGCGTATGATTATCGTGGTGATCGTGGTCGTGACCATGATGTTGATGATGATCGTGTTGATGCTGATCGTGGGAGTGGCTATGCCCGTGCTCATGTTCGTGCGAATGCGCATGTTCCGCCCCGCGCAAGCGTTTGTACAGCATCCAGCCGCCGATCGCGACGATCGACAGTCCCGAGATTGCGCCTAGAACGCGAGTGATGTTTTCAGGCACCACGTACTGAAACAGGAACAGGGTCGCCATGCCCAACAGGAACACGCTCACCGTGTGCGTGAACGTGACCATCGCGCCCAGGAACGCCGCATGCTTGAGCGTGCCGCGCGATCCCACCAGGTAGGCCGCGACAATCGTTTTGCCATGGCCGGGCGTGAGCGCATGAGCGGCTCCCAATACGAAAGCGATGCCGATCGCCGCCGCGACCATCCAGGGCGTGATCTCCGGCTGATGTAAGAGCCGCGCCAACGCATCCGGCTGAGGCACCGTTCCAGCCTGCAGCCACGCAAAAAGTCCGGTCATGCTTACCCGCATTCTACCGGAAACAGGTTCCCCCGGTTGAGGAGCCAGTGCGGATCGAGCCGCCGCTTGACTTCCTTCATGGTTTCAATTTGAGCAGGCGTATACTGGAGCGCCAGTAGATGCGCCTTGCGCTTGCCCAAGCCGTGTTCAGCCGAGACGGTGCCGCCCAGTTCCACTGCGTGCCGCGCGAATTCCAGCATCAGGTCCTGGCCGGCTTTGAATTCGGGTTCAGACTTCGGCAGGATGTTGACGTGCACGTGCGCGTCGCCGATGTGACCGAAGATGACGTAATCGAGCGCAAGCTCCCGCAAACAGCGGTGGTAATGCGCGAGCATCTCGAGATTGCGATCCAGCGGCACGGCATAATCCGAATTGACCTTTAGATAACCGCGCCGTCGCACCGTATCGTTGACGATCTCCGGCAGCGCGTGACGGAATCGCCGGAACCGCTCGCGATCCTGATCGCTGGCGGCGAACCAACTGTCTTCGGGCGCGTGCTCCGCCCAGAAATCGATGTCGCCGTTTTCTTGTTCGATTAGCAGCGCCGCGGCGGCACGCGGCGGAATCTCCGGATAGCGCCCGCGAAGCAGCGCCAGCGAGTTGCTGTCGAAGTATTCGATCATGCGGAGCCCGGGAATCGCTCGCCAGGCTTCGACTACATCGACAGCAGCGCCATCGCTTGGAAAAAACACGACTCCCGCCAGGATGTCCGCCGGCTCAGGGAGCAGTTGCAGCTCCGCTTCGGTCACGATACCCAGCGTTCCCTCGCTTCCCGTGAACAGATCGATCCAATCCATTTCCGGAGACAGCGCGTAACCCGCCGTATTCTTGGTCGTGTTCGGCAACGGTATGTGCGCCACCGGAAAATCGACTTTGTCGCCGCGCGCTAAAGTAAGAACCCGCCCGTCGGCCAAAACCACTCGCAGTCCCAGCACGTGCCGGCGCGTGCTTCCGTAGCGAAAACTGCGCGAGCCTGAGGCATTGGTCGCGATGTTACCGCCGATACTGGCCGTCCGCTCTGTCGGGTCGGGCGCGTAGAATTGCCGGGTTTGACGCGCCGCTGTCTGCACGGCTTCGAGCGAAGCTCCCGCCCTAACGATGGCTCGGCCCTTTTCGATTTCCAGCCGCTGAAATTTTTCCAGCGACACCACCCAGCCGCCCTGCGCGACGCTCCCGCCTGTTAGTCCAGTTCTTCCGCCGGAAATGGTCATGGGAATCGATTCGCGGGCGGCCTCGCGAACAATTTCAATCAGCTCCGGCTCACCGGCCGGAACCAATACCTTATCAGCCTGCCCGCGGAAGCTCGAGGCGTCAACTAAGTACGAATCCATTCACACTTCGAGAATCACCGGCATGATCAGCGGCCGGCGAGAGGTCTGTTTGTTGAGAAAGCGTTTCAAGTCCGCGCGGATCTTTTCCTGCATCACACCCCAATCGGTGCGCTCCTCTTCGCTCGACGATTCCAGTGTCCGCGCCACCACTTGCCGCGCCTGCTGCAAGAGGTCCGATCCGTCTTCAAACGACATAAAGCCGCGGCTGACGATCTCAGGCAGCGTTTCGTTCTTGCCGGAATGCTTGTTGATGGCGATGATCGGCAGCACGAAGCCGTCTTCGGACAAGTGCCGGCGGTCGCGAATCACGATATCCTCCACCACTTCGTCGACTGTCCCCGAGTCAATGCACACGCGGCCTACCGCAACTTTCTCGCCCCTGCGCGCCCCGTGGCGATCCACTTCCAACGTCTCCCCCGTCTCCAGCACGAAGGTCTCTTCCAGACCCGCGCCCCTCAGATGCTGGGCTAGCGACGCGTGTTTGGCCATTTGCCGAAACTCTCCGTGAATCGGTACGAAGTAGCGGGGCCGCACCAGGTTTAACACCAGCTTCAGCTCTTCGGCGCTACCATGTCCGGAAACGTGCACCGGCGGATTCATGGACCCGTAAATCACGTCGGCGCCGCGTTTGGCGAAGTGGTTGATCATCCGGTAAATGCCTTTCTCGTTGCCGGGAATGATACGCGCACTCAGCACCACCGTATCTCCGCGTTCCACCGAAATGTTCTTGTGATTATCCACGGCGATGCGAGATAGCGCGGACATCGGCTCGCCCTGCGTGCCGGAAGCCATCACCACTAACTTTGCCGGATCCGTCTGCATGATATCCTGCGGCCGCAGCAGGATGCCATCGGGAAGGTCCAGCAACCCCAAGGTGTGGGCGATCTCGGTGACGTTGTTCATGCTTCGTCCGAGAAAAGCCACCTTGCGTCCGTACTCGCCCGCTAGTTCGATGATCAGCTGCAGCCGGTGGATCGACGAGCTGAAGCATGAGACTACCAGCCGGCGCTCGGCGCGATAAAAAATTTCCTCCATGCGGGGCCGCACCGCTCTTTCGCTCTCGGTGTAACCGGGGCGATCGACGTTGGTCGAATCGGACATCAGCAACAGAACGCCGCGTTTGCCATATTCGGCCAGGGTATGAAGATCGAAAGGCTCGTTATCAGTGGGCGTAGGATCCACTTTGAAGTCGCCGGTATGGATGATAACGCCCAGCGGTGTCGTGATGGCCAGCGCCATGGAGCTCACAATCGAGTGGGTCACGTGGATGAACTCGATCGCGAACGGTCCGATTTGGACTTTTTCGCCGGGCTTCACCTTATTAAACTGGACATCTTCGACCGACTCGTGTTCCTCTAGCCGCCGTTCCACCAGTGCCAGCGTGAACGCCGTTCCGTACACCGGTATGTTGAGATCGCTCAGCAGAAACGGCACCGCGCCGATATGGTCCTCGTGGCCATGCGTCAGAATCAGCGCGCGCACGTGCTGGCGATTCTTGTGCAGATACGCGAAATCGGGAGTGACGATGTCGACGCCCAGCAGTTCGGCGTCCGGGAACATCATGCCGGCGTCCACTACGACGATGTCATCGCCATAACGGATAGCCATCGAGTTCATACCGAACTCGCCCAGTCCACCGAGCGGCACCAGTTGGAGCTTGTGATCGGACATTAAGACTCAGTTTACAGGGTGATGGTCTCTAAATGATATTCTCGGAAAGTAGGTGGCTAAATGACTGGCCGGAAGACCTTGTACGGAATTGCGTACACGCTGACCTTCCTGGGCGCGCTGTATGCGTTCCAGCGGCCGTTCTACCAACTGCAAGGCGTGGAATACCGGCACTTCGAGCTGCCTACCGACTGGCAGCAAAAAGGCGAGTGGGCCTTCGCGCGTCTGATGTTTCCCGGCGGCCCCAATGACGGCTATCGCGGGCGCTTCGACGGAGATTTCCGTCTGGGGCTGTCGCTCTGGACGCAGGATTATCCGCGCGCCGATCGCCACTTCTCCCTGGCGCTCCGGCGGCTCAGCCGCATCCAAGTGCGCTCCGTGGAGCAGCCCATCAATGTTGAAGACGGTGACGACGTTTACAACTTTCCCTGGCTTTACGCGGTCCAGGTGGGCGAATGGGGATTGACCGAGTCGGAGGCCAAAGTACTGCGCGATTATCTGCTGCGCGGGGGCTTTTTCATGGCCGACGATTTCCACGGAAAATACGAGTGGCAGATGTTCGAGAAGCGTATTCGCTATGTTTTTCCCGACCGGCCCATCGTCGACATCCCCGATAACGATGCGATCTTTCACACCGTCTTCGATCTGAACGATCGTTTCCAAATTCCCGGCGCCGAGCACCTGGGCCCCGGCTGCAAAGCCTGTTCCGACGGCGGCGTCGGGGCGCACTGGCGCGGCATCTACGACGACAAAGGCCGGATCATGGTCGCGATCTCCTATAACTCGGATGTCGGCGACGCCTGGGAGTTCGCAGACGATCCGGGGTATCCGGAGAAGTTCGCTAACTTGGCCATCCGGATCGGCGTGAACTACGTCGTTTACGCTATGACGCACTGAGCGGCGGGTCCTAACGAAAGGCACTTCCCTGGCCGAATAATAGATTATGGCGAGCTCTCGATCGGACAACGGGTTTGTCCTGATCGTCACCTGCATCGTTCTCGCCATCCTGCTGGCTCTAGCAGGGCTGGGCATCGACATCGGAAGAATGTACGTCATTCAGAGCGAACTGCAGGTCTTTTCCGATGCCGCGGCCCTGAATGCCGCGCTTCAGTGGGATGGCACCGCTGGTAGCGTCACACGCGCTCAGCAAGCCGCGTCCGAATTTGCCACCGGACCGCACGCCATGAAGTGGGACCTGGGGTCGCAGCCCATCACCGAT
>DATHOT010000312.1:0-4275 GCA_035484655.1 Bryobacteraceae bacterium
TTAGCGGTCTACCCCGGTGGACGAGTAGCCGCGGATACTGGTGGATCAGGCCGCGGCGGATTCCTCGCCGCCTGCACCGATGATGCCGCGAAATACTGCGACGGCCGATCCGGTATTGCCGCGCGAACTTGCCTCACGCAGCATAAGGACAAGCTTTCCGATCAGTGCAAAGCAGCGCTGGCTGCGCTACCCGTTCCGGCCGTACCGGGCTGCAGTCACTCGCCAGTCTGCGATAGCCCATACGGCGGAACGCGCCGTGACCTTCAGCGCGTCGAGTGGAAACAAACGATGGGTTTCACCTTCGCATATCCCATGGATTTGCCAGTCGGCGGAGGCGGTGCATCGGCGGTGGGCATAACTTCAAAAGGAGAGTTTTGGGTCTTCCAGCGCAATGCCGCCGGAAAACCACAGCTGTTCGAATTCGACCAGAATTACAAACTGATCCGTGCAATCGGCGATGACGTGATCGGCCACCAGGACAAGCCGCACGGCATGGCCATCGACGCCCACGACCACGTCTGGATCTGCGATGAAAGCGGCGCCACCGTGGAGGAAGTCAGTCCCGAGGGGAAGCTCCTCAAAACCATCGGCGTGCGGGGACACCGGGGCGATTGGAACGAAGCTAAGGGACAGAGGCTGCTCTGGGAACCGCTGGATCTGGCCTTCGCTCCCAATGGCGATATCTACATCGGCGAGGGTCATGCGAATGAGAGCCCCAACGACACCGACTCCGATGATCCAACCAACAACATCGGCGCCGCGCGCGTAATTCATCTCGATAAGGACGGCAAATTCATCAATCAATGGTTCGGCAACAGTGTCGGACAGGGAAGATTCAGCATGGTCCATGGGATCGCCGTGGATCCCAAGAACGGCAACGTTTGGCTCGGCGACCGGGAGCAATATCGGCTAGTCGTCTATACGGCCGACGGTAAGTTCGTCAAGACAGTGCAAATGAGGAACCTCATGTGCACGGTCACTTTTGATCCGCACGGCGATCTGTGGGTGGCCAGCGGTCAGGATGGCCAGCTGTTGAAAATAGATCAGGATGGCAACGTGATCGGCGCGGTCGGAAACGGATCGGGTACGGGTGCCGGCCAGTTCATCGAAACCAATTACATGGTCTGGGATAAGCACGGCAACCTATATACAGGAGATACGAGCGTTGGCCGCGTCACGGAAATGATTGCGCCTAAGAAGTGAGGAGCCCTTACGCGAAAGGCCTCTCGCGCTACAATGAATAGCTCATGGCCCAACTGCTGGCCGGAAAGACGGCGCTCGTCCTCGGCGTGGCTAATAAGTGGAGTCTGGCTTACGCGATCGCCCAGGCTTTTACACGCGAAGGCGCCAAGCTCATCCTCACTTACCAGGGCGACCGCCAGAAACAGACCGTCGAAGAGCTGGCCGCCGAACTAAAAGCCGATAAAACCCTCCCCTGCGATGTTACCGAAGACGCCCAACTGGACGCCTTAACGAATGAGCTGAAGAGCCAGGGTACCGTCTTGAACGCCGTCGTGCACGCCATCGCCTTCGCCAATCGCGAGGATCTGAGCCGTCCCTTTTTAGAGACGTCGCGCGGCGGTTTCGCGTTGGCCCAGGATGTCAGTGCCTATTCTTTAGTCGCTGTTGCGCGAGCCACTGCGCCTCTCATGGCTCCCAAAGACCAGGGCGGCGGTAGTATCCTGACGTTAACGTATCTTGGCTCAAGTCGGGTCGTCGAAAACTACAATGTGATGGGCGTAGCTAAAGCCGCTTTGGAAGCCGGCGTGCGGTACCTGGCGAGCGAACTCGGACCGTCTAATATACGTGTGAATGCGATTTCCGCCGGCGCGGTGAAAACCGTATCCGCCCGCGGCATTCGAGATTTTTCGAAAATGCTGGAAGGCGCGGCGCGGATGGCGCCCCTACGGCGCAATACTGACCCCGCCGAAGTTGCTGATACAGCGGTATTTTTGGCGAGCGATCTGGGCCGGGGCGTCACCGGGAACATCATTTACGTGGACGCCGGCATGCAGATCATGGGATTCTCCCGATCGGAATCATGTTGAACGAAGCAAGCCTGGTCGACCAGGTTTCCCAAATTGACATCAGCCCGAGTGAATTTTTATCATGTGATTTCAACCCGCTGTTCGAAACTGGCCTTTGGAGAGACAGCTTTGAGCGGCAATCGCAGTTCCTCCGAGTCTAACTATGATTACGGTTCAAGGCCTTACCAAGCGATACGCCCGCACTCTCGCGGTCGATCACATCTCGTTTGAAGTTCAGAAGGGGCAGATCGTCGGCTTCCTGGGCCCGAACGGCGCCGGGAAAACCACGACCATGCGTATCCTGACCTGTTTTCTTCCGCCCAGCGAAGGCACCGCCAACGTCGCCGGTTTTGACGTCCTCGAAAGCCCTATGGAAGTGAAGAAGCGCATCGGGTACTTGCCGGAAACGCCGCCGCTTTATCCCGAAATGGAGGTGCGAGAGTACCTCACTTTCGTAGGCAAACTGAAGGGTATGTCGGGCCAGAGCCTGACGGCCCGCGTGAACGAGGTTGGCGAGCGCTGCGCCATCGCGGATGTGCAGTCTAAGCTCATCAGTAAACTTTCGAAAGGCTACCGCCAGCGCGTCGGACTAGCCCAGGCCATAATCCACAATCCCGATGTCCTGATCCTCGACGAGCCGACGGCGGGTCTCGATCCCAAACAGATCAACGAGACGCGCGAGCTGATTCGCAGCCTGGCCGGTGATCACACCATCCTGCTCAGCACGCACATCTTGCCGGAAGTGGAGCAGACTTGCGAGCAGGTGCTCATTATCAACAAAGGTAAGCTCGTCGCTACGGATTCGGTGCATAACCTGCAAAATCGCGCGCGCGGCGCCGAGTCGGTGATGGTCGAAGTGGAAGGCCGGGATGGCAGCCTCGATCCTAAGGTCATCCAGAGCCGGCTCGAGAGAATCGCGGGCGTGAGCCGTGTCATCTTCAAGGACACCCGCAATAACCGCTCTTCATTTGAAGTAGAAAGTCTGAAGGATCGAGTCATTCGAGGCGATCTCGCCCGCGCAGTTGTAGAGGCTGGATGGAATCTGAACGAGCTTCGGTCGGCCGCTATGAGCCTGGAGGAGATCTTCCTGCAGTTGACCGGCACTGAACTGGCCGTTGAGGCCACGCCGGCGGTCGAAACCGTTGCCCAAGGAGAGGAACGATGAGAAACATCTGGATAATTTGCCAGAAAGAACTGAACAGTTACTTCACTTCACCCGTCGCTTACCTGTTGCTGACCATGTTCGCGCTGATCTTCGGGTTCTTCTTCTGGAACTCGGTCGGATACTTTAACATGATGGGGCTGGAGTCGCAGATGCGCGGCCAGGCCTTTCCTATGAGCGTGAACGAGTACGTCATCCGTCCGCTGCTGTCCAATGTGAGCGTCATCGGACTGTTCTTCATCCCCATGATCACCATGCGGCTGTTTGCGGAAGAAAAGCGCATGGGAACCATCGAGCTGCTGGCCACTTCGCCCGTCCGCGACATGGAAGTTATCATCGGAAAATGGCTGGCGGCTTTGATTTTATACGCCGTGATGATGTTGTTCACGGCCATAAACTTCGCGTTTCTGTTCCGCTACGGTAATCCCGATTGGAAGCCGCTGGCGATCGGTTACTTGGGCCTGTTGTTGCAGGCCGGAGGACTGCTGGCGGTGGGTACGTTCATTTCCACTTTGACCAAGAATCAGATCATCGCCGGCGCCGCCACTTTCGGCGTATGCCTGCTGCTCTGGGTGCTGGAGTGGGTGGCAGGTTACGAAACGGCGACGTGGGCCAAAGTGCTCGCTTACTTTTCGGTGATCAGCCATTTCGAATCTTTTGCTAAAGGCGTCGTTGACACCAAGGACGCCGTGTATTACTTGTCGCTGATCTTCCTGGGGCTGTTCCTGACATCCCGCTCCATGGAATCTCTGCGATGGAGGTCATAAGTGAATACTGAGTGGCTTAAAGCAAGACAAACCAAGTACGCGGCCTACGCGACGACTTACATTCTCATCATCCTGGCGGTGTTGGTGGTGGCCAACTTCCTGGCCAACCGCTACAACAAAACGTTTGACGCAACCTCCAATAAGCGTTACAGTCTTTCCGATCAGACTAAGAAGATCGCCCAAGGCTTGAAGCAGGACATCAACATCCAATACTTCGACAAGCCCAGCGGTATGCAGGCCGGCAAGGATCTGCTGGATCGTTTCGCGCTGCTGTCCCCCAAGATTCACGTCGAATACATCGACTACCTGAAGAAGCCGC